>SVTW01000068.1 GCA_015063585.1 Oscillospiraceae bacterium | reverse complement strand
GGGAAAAGTTTTGGTCAAGCTTTTTCAAAAGCTTGCGAGGTCAAGGGCGAGTAGCCCTTGGCGCGCTCCGCAGAGCGCGAAATCCCCTGATCGGCGTTTCTTTTTGATAGATTTTTCTTTGCGCCTCTTTCTTGCAAAGAAAAATCGGCTGTGGAGTACCGAGAGCAAAATGAGAGCGCGGTTTTGCGGGGACGCGGTTTTCGTCAGAAAACTTCTTGAAAGAAGTTTTCCGACACCTTTCAAGAACTTTCCCGAACGATTTTATAGTGTGGTGGGGTGCGCGTCGGCTCAGGACTCAGGTACTGCCGATTGCCGTCAGGCACCGCCAAGACCCTGCCGGCACTACCGATAAAGAAAAAACAACCCATGTCTTGTAGGGACCGGCGTAGCGAAGCGACGTGAGCGGAATGAATGACACCACGGTGTGGTGTCAGAACGCGAGCGTGACCGAGCCGCAGCGAGAACTCGACGGTCCAAAGAAGGAATGAATGACATCACGGTGTGGTGTCAGAACGCGAGCGTGACCGAACCGCAGTGAGAACTCGACGGTCCAAATGCAATAATATTAAACCCCACCGACACTCCCGATAAAGCGAGATTTTCCCACAGCCTCCCTCTCGGAGGACGGCTGTCAAAATTCCCTGCATCAAAAGGTATCAAAAATTTTGCAAAAAAGGAGCAAAAACATGAAAAAAAGAAAACTGCGCATCATTTTTTGCATTGCCTTGATCGTGTTGGTTGATCTTGGTGTAATTGGACTGCTACTATATGAGATTCTTGTGCAAAAAAAAGTAGAAGCGACCTCCTTTGCAAGAGCGGGAATTTTGCTGGGCGCATCTGTTTTGTCGATTGTCAAGCTTTTTCAAAGATATGAGATACGGCGATCTGCGAAATTTTACCGTGAGACTTACACGGACCTGATCGGAAATGCGTTTTGGCATGACAAAAAGGCAGAAAAGGAATTTTGCCGTGCGCTCGATGCCTACAATGCAAATAACTTTCACCCTGCACTGAAGCGATTGGAGCAGCTATCCAAAAAAGTAACCACCAACGACGATCGCTTTGCCATCACGGTTTTCACCGCACTCTGCTATGACGATATGAAAGCCTACCCACAGGCGATTCACACCTACGAAGATGCGCTCCGTTACCGTGAAAACTCAACAGTATTCTCCAATCTCGGTCTTTGTTATCAACGGATAGGAGACTACAAAAGTGCGATTGTGGCATACGTGGAAGCCATTCGCGTAGACCCCAAAAACGATTATGCATACGTAAATGCCGCACAACTCATGATCCGCGCCGAACGGTACGAGGATGCACTTGCTTATGCCGAGCAGGCATGTGCAATTAATCAAACTCTGATGCCCGCGCACACTGTGTGTGCGGTTTGCCATGCTGTGCTTGGAAACAGCGAGGAGACCGAGCAGGCGATCAGACGGTCGGTGCGGTACGGTGCGGACAGGCGACGGTTAGAGGATGCTATTCGCATACACTGCCCGTCCTATCAGTCGGGTGGCGACAAAGCGTAATCTTAGCGCCCCCCTCCGGCACTACCGATAAAGAAAAAATTACATTTTTCGAGTCATCCTGAGCGAAGGGGCGAAGCCCCGAGTCGAAGTTTTGCGTAGGTGAGGCATGCCGAACGGAGCAAAACCAACGAAAACAACCAAAGGTTGTTTGAGGCAGGGATCTACTTAAAATCGCCATTGGCTTGCCGTATGAGAGTTGCTTTTTTGAAAAAGGCAAAGCCTTCGAAAGAATGTTTCAAGATTCTTCGCACGCTTGCGCCCGACAACGCTTTGCGTGTCGCTAAAGTGCTTTGCACTTGTCTGCTCAAGAATGACCCGAAAGAGAATTTTCAAAGACATAAACCGCACCGACACTCCCGATAAAGCGAGATTTTCCACAGCCTCCCTCCGGGAGGGAGGTGGGTTTTGCGTAGCAAAAGCCGGAAGGAGCCGGCGAAGGATAAGCCTTGCAATTCCCAAAAACGGGAATGAAATAACGCATACGCATGCTCTTTCCGTCACGACTCCGTCGTGCCAAAGTCTCCCTGCGTCTCACAACGCGAGCGTGACCGAGCCGCAACAAAACAG
Organism: Oscillospiraceae bacterium; assembly: GCA_015063585.1. GTDB lineage: Bacteria > Bacillota > Clostridia > Oscillospirales > CAG-272 > UMGS1865. Next base: position 8,726 of record SVTW01000068.1, on the reverse strand, counting down.
AAAGGAGAAAAAATGAATACATACGGATCTTTTGACTACGTACCCGAGCAGGAATGTCGAGACGATGTTCTTTTTGAAAACACGCACTCGCGTGACAAACAATTCTTCTCGGAGTTTTACACCTATTCCTATTTCACGCGTCGACCAATGATCATTTTATATAGCCTCATGGCACTTTATTTGGTCGTAACATTGGTGGATCTTTTTCTCACGGGTGATTGCTTTTGGGGCACTTTGTGGCTGCTCCCGCTCTTTCTGTTGTTTGTCTTGTTTATGCGCGCCCTTAGCGTCAACGCGTCGGTTAAGCGCGAGCTGGAAAACGGAAACGGCACCCCCATTCTTTATACCATACAGTTTACCGATCGCAAAATTTGCTTGCAGACCTCGCTTGGAACAAAAATGGAGATAGACCTTTCCATGATCCGCAGCGTGGCACAAGCCAAGAGCTATTTGTTGCTTCAAACCGCCGCAAAGCAGGTATATCCTGTCAAAAAGGACGCGTTCGTGAAGGGGAGCTACGAGGAATTTTGCGTCTTTCTGCGGTCCAAAAATTTCAAGGTCAAAATAAAAAAATGACTCACATGATGCCTCTTTCGAAAGGAGATCTCACATGAATCTGAACGTAAAAATGAAACTTTCGCGCGGCATGTCCGCGCCCGAATATGCCACCGACGGCTCGGCTGCAGTCGATCTTCGCGCGGCATTGGACGAGGGGGAGGTTGTCACCATTGCCCCCGGCGCACGCGCTTTGATCCCCACGGGGATCTCGATCTCGCCCGAAACGCGCGACGTTGTTGCCGTAATTGCGGGCCGTAGCGGACTCGGTATTAAAAAGGGCGTGACGCTTTCCAATGGGATCGGCGTGATCGACAGCGACTACCGCGGAGAGATTTGTGTGGGATTGATCAACCGCGGAGAGGAGCCGTTTGAGGTGCGCCGCGGTGACCGCATTGCGCAAATGATGTTCCTGCCTGTTCTCACCGCCCGCTTTATAACGGTCGACTCACTCGACGAGACCGCTCGCGGCACAGGCGGCTTTGGATCTACAGGAGTACAATAAAAGAGGCTGCGTCATTGGCGCAGCCTCTTCTTTGGACCGTCGAGTTCTCACTGCGGCTCGGTCACGCTCGCGTTCTGACACCACACCGTGGTGTCATTCATTCCGCTCACGCCGCTTCGCTACGCCGGTCCCTACAAGACAAGGGCTATTCTTTCTTTTCCGCGAGTGCCGGCAGGGTCTTGGTGGCGCCTGACGGCAATTGGGAATACCTGAGTCTTGAGTCGACGCGCACCCCATCACACTATAAAATCGTTCGGGAAAGTTCTTGAAAGGTGTCGGAAAACTTCTTTCAAGAAGTTTTCTGACGAAAACCGCGCTCTCATTTTGCTTTCGGTACTCCACAGCCGATTTTTCTTTGCAAGAAGGAGGCGCAAAGAAAAATCTATCAAAAAGAAACGCCGATAGAAGGATTTCGCGCTCTGCGGAGCGCGCCAAGGGCTACTTGCCCTTGACCTCGCAAGCTTTTGAAAAAGCTTGACCAAAACTTTTCCCGATGGGGGTGTTTGCGTCCTCCGCGAGTGCCGGCAGGGTCTCCTTGTACTGTGGAAGGTTTCCCAAAAGCCTTCCTCTGGGAGGAAGGTGGCACGACGGAGTCGTGACGGAAAGAGCATGCGTATGAGTGACTTCGTTACCGTTTTTGGGAATTGTAAGGCATAGCCATCGCCGGCTCCTTCCGGCTTTTGCTACGCAAAACCCACCTCCCTCCCGGAGGGAGGCTGTGGTGAATCTCGCTTTTCCGCGAGTGCCGGCAGGGTCTTGGCGGCGCCTGACGGCAATTGGTAATACCTGAGTCTTGAGTCGACGCGCACCCCATCACACAATAAAAATTGGTTCGGGAAAGTTCTTGAAAGGTGTCGGAAAACTTCTTTCAAGAAGTTTTCTGACGAAAACCGCGTCCTCCGCATTAACCGCGTCCCGTGTTGCCCTCGGCACTCCACAGCCGATTTTTCTTTGCAAGAAGGAGGCGCAAAGAAAAATCTATCAAAAAGAAACGCCGATAAGAGAGTTTCGCGCTCTGCGGAGCGCGCCAAGGGCTACTCGCCCTTGACCTCGCAAGTTTTTGAAAAAGCTTGACCAAAACTTTTCCGAAAGGGGATCTCGCTTTTTCGCGAGTGCCGGCAGGGTTTAATATTATTGCACTTGGACCGTCGGGTTCTCACTGCGGTTCGGTCACGCTCGCGTTCTGACACCACACCGTGGTGTCATTCATTCCTTCTTTGGACCGTCGAGTTCTCACTGCGGTTCGGTCACGCTCGCGTTCTGACACCACACCGTGGTGTCATTCATTTCGCTCACGTCGCTTCGCTACGCCGGTCCCTACAAGACATGGGTTGTTTTTTCTTTATCGGTAGCGCCGGCAGGGTCTTGGTGGCGCCTGACGGCAATTGGTAATACCCGAGTCTTGAGTCGACGCGCACCCCATCACTCTATAAAAATTGTTTGGAAAAGTTTTTGGGGTGCAGGGGTCTTTTTTCAAAAAGACCCCGCATAAACCGCGTTCCTCCGCGAGTGCCGGCAGGGTCTTGGCGGCGCCTGACGGCAATCGGTAGTACCTAAGCCCTGAGCTGACGCGCACTCCATCACACTATAAAAATCGTTCGGGAAAGTTCTTGAAAGGTGTCGGAAAACTTCTTTCAAGAAGTTTTCTGACGAAAAAACCGCGTCCCCCCGCATTAACCGCGTCCCCGCGTCCTCGCGTCCTCGCGTACGGGGGATTATTCATTTTCTTCGGCGAGGATTTTATGATAAGGAGCGTAGTCCGAGTCGGCGGGCGAGAAGTTGGGATTGGAGGAGCAGGGGATACTTGGAGGGGTGCCGTCGCTGCCCCAGAAGGGGGTAACGGTATCGTTTTCGTATTGATGGCGATCCTCCTCGCGGCGGAGGTCGGGGATATCGATCGGCGCGTTTCCGTTCAGGATACTGCGATGCGCGAGAATGGCAACCGACGCCATGGTGGTTGCGAAATGCGCATCCATCAAGGGCTGCTTGTTTTCGCGAATACAGGTGAAAAATTCGCGTATTACCACGAAGTCACCGCCGCCGTGCCCTGTTTGGTCGATCAGAGCCTGATCGGGGTCGCAAAGATCGGGCAGGTAATAGCGTTCTCTTTCCGCGCCCTCGGGCGTATCCCACTTGTTGTACCGAAGCATCACCTTGTTTTCGCCGCCGCGCACGTTCTCGATCTGTCCTTTGTTGCCGCACACGCGGTAGGAGTTCTCATGCGCTCCAAAGGCGGCACAGCCCGTGACGCGGAACACCGAGCCGTCGTTGTTGAGCGTGGTGACGATCGCGGCATGGTCTCCGGTTTTCGAGCCCCAGGAATAATGCAACGGCTCGTTGGGGGTGTGGATACCGAACGCGGAGACGCGCGTCGGAAACGCACCGGTTGCATACATCAAAGGCGCGAGCGAGTGCGTGATATAGTAGGTACGCGGCAGGTAGTTTCTCCAATGATTGGGGAAAGGGTGGAGCTCGCGAATGAGCTTGTAATCGTCAGCCGCCACGGGATGGTTGTATTCCCCTTCGGCAAAAAGGACCTTTCCAAGAGAGCCACCCCTGCAAACACGCGTGATCTCACGGTTGAAGAGCATGAAGGGATAATTCTCGCTGATCATATAAAACGCGCTGCTCTTTTCAACGGCGCGCATGAGCGCAACCCCCTCTGCCATCGTTGCGTTGGAGGTGCATTCGCTTAATACGTGGATCCCTTTTTCAAGCGCGCGGATCGCGTAATAGGTATGCTCGTAAAAAAAATTGCAGAGCATAACAGCTTCCATACCCGTGTGCTCGATAAAGTCGTCAAACGAGGTGTAGGCGGCAACGGCTCCCAGCTTTTCTTTGGCATCTGCAAGCTTTTGTTCGTTTTGGTCGCAAATGGCAACGATGTCCCCGTTGTTGAGCAGAATGCTGTCATAAAAGCTGCTCCCGCGCCCAAGTCCGAAAATACCGATTTTGATGGATCTTTTCATGGCTTTTCTCCTTTTTTGAAAACAGGATTTTGATATGCTATTATGGGATCAGGACGAGAAAAAGGATCCCGATGAAAGACAAGGCAAGAGAAAGCAGCTCGCGGCGCGAGGGCTTTTGCGGCGAGAGAAAGGCAAGCGCGGTGGTTACGATCATCACGCCCCCCGTAACGAAGGGGTATTGCACCGATGCGGGAAGCACTGCAAGCGCAAGCAAAAGCAGATAATTTCCAATTTTGTTCAATGCGCCGCACCCCGAAGCATAGAGCAGTGCCGAGACCGAAGGACGGCGCAGCTTTTGGCGGATCAGGAGCAGCGCGATCCCCGCGATCAGGGCGGAGAGGAGTGCCGACCATACCGAATAAGCGGCAGGAGATGCCTTGGGATAGGGGGCGATCTGGTAGATCTTGGAGAGCACACCCGACATGCCGTTGAGGAAAAAGACCGCAAAGCAAAAGAGCAGTCCGCTTTTGCCGGTTTCCTTTTTGAGCGTGAGCAGAAGTGCCGCCACGATCAGAAGCACGCAGAGCGTTTTTCCGAGTGTCAGAGGCTCCTGCCAGAATAGTATGCCCGCAAGGAACGGTAGCATCATACCGCCAAGCATGGCAAAAATGGAATAAAGCGAGAGATTGACACGCTCAAATGCCTTAAGCGAGCAAAAGGTGTAAAGGAAGCCCAACGCCGAGGCACAGAGCGCCAGCAGGAGAGTAAAGGGGGTGTAGGCGAGATGCGGGCCGTTGAACAACATCAAGCAGATCGCGCCGACAACACCGTTGACGAGTGAAAAGAGCAGGGTTGACGTAACACCGCTCCCACTCGCCTTTTGATAGCGTTGATTCAAAAGAAATTGAAATCCGAAAAGTGTAACCGAAAAAGATAAAATTCCGTAATACATAGCCATGTCCTCCGTTCTGCTCACATTATAGCATTGCGGCGGCGACTCTGTAAATGGAAATATTCCATAAAAACATAGACTTTTTCCGCTTTTATCTTGACGGCACCGTAGGGATCTGCTATAATAAAGGGCAAAAGGGGGTGTTTGTATGAAAAACATCTGCTATTTTGGTCAAACCGAATCCAGCGATCTTTGCTGTACGCATTTTGTATTGGAAACCACGAACTGTCAAGCGATGCCTACCATATCAAAAACGAACGCGCTCTATCTGATCGTGCAGGGCGAGGGGATTTTTACCTGTCGGCACAAAAGCTATCCGATCGCGCGCGGATCGGTCTTTTACTGCCCGATGGGGGAGAATTTCTCAATTCGTTCCGAGGACGCGCTGGAGTATTGCTATATCAATTTCCGTGGCAGGAGAGCCGATGAGCTTGCCGAACGCGCAGGGCTTTCGGCGCATTCCCCCCTGCTCTCCCCACGCGATCCCGCACGACTGGCCGCCTTTTGGCTGGAATGCATTGCGTCGGGAGGCGAGGGAGCGGTTGACCTGCTTGGGGAAGCGGTCCTGCTCTATACCTTTGCGCAGGTGCAAACGGCTCGGCGGGAGCCAAACGCGCTTTTGGACCGACTTCTGCGCCTGACCGAGGAGGGCTTTACCGATCCGCGCTTTTCGCTGGGGTGCGTAGCCGAGTCGCTTTGCTATGATCCGAAATATCTTTCCTCCTATTTCAAGCGTTGCCGCGGGATCGCGTTTACGCAATATCTCCGCGAGCTTCGCATCAAGCGCGCGCAGTTTCTGATCGAGCAGGGGCTGGACAGCATCAAGAACATTGCCATTTTATCGGGCTTTTCCGATCCCTTCTATTTTTCAAAGGTGTTCAAGCAGGAAACGGGACTGTCCCCGCGCGCGTATATTCGGCGGCGCGGCGGCAATGCCGAAGAATGATGGGATGAAAAAACGTCGGGGGTGAGTCAAATGCATTTTTGCATTTGACTCACCCCCGATCATGAAAAGCATCGGCGGTCATGACGTTGCTATGTATGTCGGCACCCGCAAGCTCTTATTTGCACTCTTTGGTGCGCAGGAAATAGACGATAAAGGGAATCGAACAAATTCCGGTGAGCAGGTCGGAGATCGGCTGCGAGAGTTGAATGCCCGTGAGCCCGATGGTGTTTGAGAGAATGAGCAGCGTGGGGATCAGCAGTGCGCCAGATCGCAGGATCGAGAGAAAGGACGCCACGCCCGCACGGCGAATGCTTTGGAAAAGCATGTTGACGGGAACCGAAAGGGGCAGAAAGAGCAATCCCACACAGGCGTAGCGCAGAGCGGGAATACCGATGCGGACAACGTCCTCGCTTTCTTGGAAGATGTGAATGATCGGGTCGGCAAAGATAAAGCCGAACAGCGAGAGGATAAAGACCAAAACAAAGCCGAATACCGTGGTAAAGATCAACCCCTGCTTTACACGCTTGAGCTCCTTTGCGCGATAGTTGAAGGAGGCAACGGGTTGAAATCCCTGACCGATGCCGAGCCCCACGCACATAACGAGCGAGGAGAAGCGGTTGACCACACTCATTGCGGCAATGGCGGCATCGCCAAAGGGCTTGGTGAGGTTGTTGAGCAGACCGCCCGAGATCGAGGTCAGACCCTGACGGATCAGAGACGGGAAGCCGACGCGCAGGATTCCGAGATAGTCCGAGAGGCGGCGGCTGACGGCACGGATCGAAATGGTGCTCTGCGCCATGCGCAGATAGAAAAAGAGCAGAATGAGAAAGCTGATAAATTGCGAGATCGCGGTTGACATGCCCGCGCCGAACACGCCCATTTGGAAAACGTGAATGAGCAGATAATCGCCAAAAATGTTCAGGATACCGCCTGTGGTGAGTCCGATCATGGCATAGAATGCCTTGCCCTCATAGCGCAGATTGTTGTTGAGGACGAGCGAGCAGATCATAAAGGGGCAGGCAAGCAGAACCCACAAGCCGTAGTCACGCGCATAGGGCAGGATCGTTTCGGTGCTGCCAAGCAGACGCATAAAGGGGGTCAGCGAGGAAAGCCCCACCACCGTGAGGAGTGTTCCCGCGGCGGCACCCACGAAAAACGCGGTGGAAACGTAGGTGGTAGCCTCCTTAACGTTTTTGTCTGCCAGTGCTTTGGATACAAAGGTGCCCGATCCGTGACCGAGCATAAAGGCAATTGCCTGAATGATGCATTGCAGGGTGAACAGAATGCCCGTTGCTGCTTGCGGACTCTCGCCAAGCGTGCCGACAAAATAGGTGTCGGCAAGGTTGTAGATCCCTGTGATCAGCATGGAGATCGTGGTGGGGATCCCCAATTTTACAATCAGACGTGAAACAGGCGTCTGTGTCATTTTTTGATAATAGCGATCGGCTTCGGTCAATCGGTTCATCTCCTTTTTTACTTCTTTTCAGGTTTTTATACGTACACAAAAAGCGGGTTTTTGTTTTTTACCGCGAGTGCCGGTGGGGGCTGTTTATACTCTGAACACATACCTTTTTGGGTCATTCTGATGCGTGAAAAAGCGCAAGCGCTTTGGCGAAGGATCTTGAAACATTCTTTTAAAGGCTTTGCCTTTTTCGGAAAAGTTACCAGATTCTTCGCACGCTTGCGCGGCTCAGAATGACCCGAAAGGGAATTTTCGAAAACATAAACCGCACCGGCACTCTCGGAAAAGAAAGAACAGCCCATATCTTGTAGGGACCGGCGTCCTCGACGGTCCAAAGAAGGAATGAATGACACCACGGTTTGGTGTCAGAACGCGAGCGTGACCGAACCGCAGTGAGACGGTGGCACGACGGAGTCGTGACGGAAAGAGCATGCGTATGCGTTATTTCGTTCCCGTTTTTGGGAATTGTAAGGCACAGCCATCGCCGGCTCCTTCCGGCTTTTGCTATGCAAAACCCACCTCCCTCCCGGAGGGAGGCTGTGGAAAATCTCGCTTTTTCGCGAGTGCCGGCAGGGTTTAATATTATTGCATTTGGACCGTCGAGGACGCCGGTCCCTACAAGACATGGGCTGTTCTTTCTTTTCCGCGAGTGCCGGCAGGGTCTTGGAGGTGCCTGACGGCAATTGGTAATACCTGAGTCTTGAGCCGACGCGCACCCCATCACACTATAAAAATCGTTCGGGAAAGTTCTTGAAAGGTGTCGGAAAACTTCTTTCAAGAAGTTTTCTGACGAAAAAACGCATCTCCCGTGTTGCTCTCGGCACTCCACAGCCGATTTTTCTTTGCAGGAAGGAGGCGCAAAGAAAAATCTATCAAAAAGAAACGCCGATCAGGGGATTTCGCGCTCTGCGGAGCGCGCCAAGGGCTACTCGCCCTTGACCTCGCAAGCTTTTGAAAAAGCTTGACCAAAACTTTTCCCGATGGGGGTGTTTGCGTCCTCCGCGAGTGCCGGCAGGGTCTTGGTGGCGCCTGACGGCAATTGGTAATACCTGAGTCCTGAGACGATGGACACCCCATCACACAATAAAAATTGGTTCGGGAAAGTTCTTGAAAGGTGTCGGAAAACTTCTTTCAAGAAGTTTTCTGACGAAAAAACCGCGCCCCCGCAAAACCGCATCTCCCGTGTTGCTCTCGGCACTCCATAGCCGATTTTTCTTTGCAAGAAGGAGGCGCAAAGAAAAATCTATCAAAAAGAAACGCCGATCAGGGGATTTCGCGCTCTGCGGAGCGCGCCAATGGCTACTCGCCCTTGACCTCGCAAGCTTTTGAAAAAGCTTGACCAAAACTTTTCCCGATGGGGGTGTTTGCGTCCTCCGCGAGTGCCGGCAGGGTCTTGG
>SVTW01000067.1 GCA_015063585.1 Oscillospiraceae bacterium | reverse complement strand
GTTGCATGGGCCGCACCGCCTCCTCCAGCGATCGTGCCGCCCATGCAACGGGAGATACACGCATGGCAGAGCCGTTTCCGCGGCTTCCGTATGCGCCTGCCGTGTCGCTCATCAGCCAATCGTAAAACAGATTCCCATACCCCGCGTCGGGATAAAGCCTGCCGATCTCACGCATCTTCTCGGCAAGCACCTCCTGAAAGACCTCCCGATCCTCCAGATCCGCTTCCACGCACGCACATCCGACCGCAACCGTCATCACGCTGTCATCGGTTGCGCGGCAGCCCGGCATAAACAGCGGGAACTGCTTGCTTTTATGCGAGCTGAACTCGTAAAGCGAGCCAACGACGTCTCCAATGATCGCACCTAACATGGACACTCCTCCTTTTTATATTCGTATTGGGGTGACACGGGGAGGGATCGTCGGGCGATTCTGCCCTGTGACCCCTCCCCGTTTCCGGCGGAATGCTTATGCGTTCTCTTGTTCAATGAAATCCTGAACCGTCAGCATTCCCTTGGCAAGCATGAAGAACTTGTCGTTGTAGTTGTCGACCGTAGTAGCCGCAACCATGATCATGTACTCAAACAGATCCGCGCCAAGCTCGCTCTCGCGGTAGCTCGACGTCAGACGGTAGCGGATCTCGCCGTCGCTGATGTCGTAATCGAAAGAGCCGTCAACCAAGCCGTAGTTCGCAACGCAGACCGCGATCGCGGCATCCACGCGTTTGTCGTCGGGAATCGAGAAGGGCAGGCGCGACAGGAACTGTACCACCTGATTTTTGGGGTTGACCACCACCACGAATTCAACGGGGAGATCGTCTCCCGAAATCGCGCTGCGGATCAAAAGGTCCTCCTCGTGCTTTTCATACTTCCAATCTCTGGTGTCGAGCATGTTTACAAGCGATGTAAATACGCTTTTTGCTTTTCTCATATCCACTTGATCTGCCATGATAAAATCCTCCGTAAATCCATATATTTTATTTCGGCTTATGCCGTTTGGAATCAAAAGTCCTACGCGCGCTCAGCGTGCGTATTTGGTAAAGATCGCGTCGATCTCCTGCTCACGCAGATGGTTCTTTTTGAGCAGGACCTCCACCATCTGATCAACCGCCTTTCGGTTTGCCTCGATCTGAGCAACCGCCTTTTCCATCTCCTCGTCCAGAATCGCCTTGACGCGTGCGCGCACCAATTCGGTGCAAGCCGCTCCGCTTGCGTCGGGATCGAGATAGGTCAGACCGATCTCCTCATCCATGCCGTAGTTGCATACCATCTGTACGGCAAGCTGAGTTGCCGAATGGAGGTCGCCGCCGGCACCCGTGGAAACGCCGTCCTCGGGACCGTAATATACCGTCTCGGCGGCGCGTCCGCCCAAAGCGGTACGGATACGGGCACGCAGCTCCTCGCGCAAAAAGATCGCTTTGTCCTCCTGATTGCCGTGCTGCATATACCCGCCGTGGTTTCCGCGCGCGACAATGGTCAGGTAGGTCGGCTTTTCGCCCGAGAGCCAGCAAAGCAGCGCGTGTCCCGCCTCGTGACGCGCGGTACGCGTCAGCGTTTCGGCACTCCACGTCTTCTTCTCGCCGCCCTGGAAGGTCTCAAACGCCTCCTCAAACGCTTCGTCACCCACAACGCCGTCCTCGGAACGGATCGCATTACGCAATGCCATTTCAAAGACCGATTCGAGATCGGCAAGGCTCATGCCCGTAGAACGGACCGCGATGTTTTCGATCTGCTCGGCGCTCAATTCGGTTCCCGCGCTCCGCTCAACCTTCATTTCCAGGAAGCGGCGGCGCTCGTCCTTATTGGGCAGGTCCACGTAGATGCGGCGGTCAAAACGGCGCAGGAGAGCCGCATCCAGACTCTTGCCCTTGCCGGGCTCGATATCGTAGTTGGTTGCCGCCAACACAAAGACGGGCTTTGATGTATCGGTATTGAAGCCGTCCATCTCGGTCAAGAACGCCGTGAGAACGTCGGACGAATTGTCGTTCTGAAGTGCGCTGTTGCGATCCTTACCGATGGCATCGATCTCATCGATAAAGAGGATCGAGGGCGCGTATTTGCGAGCCGAACGGAAAAGCGCGTGAACCGCGTCGGGTCCCTCGCCCACAAAGCGTTTGAGGAATTGGTTGCCCTCTGCCGTGAGGAAGGTGACATCGGATTCGCCCGCCATTGCCTTGGCAAGCAGGGTCTTACCCGTGCCGGGAGGGCCGTAGAGCAGGACGCCCTTCGGCGCGCGGACACCGCGGCGCAGATATTTGATGGGATCCTTCAGATAAGAAACGAAATAGCTCAATTCGCTCTTTGCCTCCTCGGCACCGATCACGTCTTCGAAATGCAGATCGGGCTTGGAAACGTTGTCGAGGATATTCTTGCTGTCCTCGGTATCGGTTGCCAGATTGAGCTTGAAATCCGAGATGTGAATCTCGGCAGTCTCACCGCCGTCGGCAAGGCTCTGCGAGGTCTTATAGGTAAGCACCTTGTTGGCGCGTGCCAGCTTGAGCATGTTGTTTTGCTGATACGCAACGTTGCACGCGGTTTGCACCTGCTTGGCAAAGGCATTGCGCTCGGCACCCACGGTAAGCAGCTCACGCACACCGGTTTTTGCAAAGGAAAGAAATTCCTCGTTGCTGATCTGATCCTTTTTCTCCTGGATCAAATATACGGGCAGTGTATAGCGCCCCAGCACGTAGGTCAGGAAATCGCGCCCCACGGAGCGAATGTCCTCGGCGTTGAGCACGTTCGTGTTTTCGCTGTACATACGGCAACGCACGTCGCACAGGATTAGCGAGATATCGTAGTTAAACAAAAGCTCTTTTGCCTGCTCGATGTTGTCGGTGGTGTGACAGATCACCGAGCCGAGCTTTGCGCGGCATGCCTTTTGCATGGCGGGATCGGCAAAGACCAGGACCTCGGGGGTCTGGCTGTTTACAAACATATCCTTGATCTCGTCGGCGGCATTGTCGAGCGAGACCGAAAAGCGAATGGTCTTGAATTTCTCCACCGCCCCGTTGTGGCGCTCGGAGGAGAGCAGGCGGAACATTTCGTAGAGCTCCTCGTGGAAGAAGGCGTTCGCGCGCCCCTTCACGGTACGGGCATCTGCCTTTCCGCCCTCGGCAAGCATCAGCGCCGTTGCGATGCGGTCATCGACCTCCGCACGGATCCCCGTTGCCTTTTCAAAGCCCTTGAGGTTGCGATGCAGCTCACGGTCGGCAATGGTGTAAAGGTTTGCCGCGCCGAGGTGGTTGAACATCACCACGTTACCCGACGCGAAGCGCGAGCAGATCGCCGCGGGGAAGAGCGGTGCGTCGGAATCCGGCTTCTTATCGGCGGCAAGCGCCTTGAGAATGGTCTTGCGCGGAAGCGTGGAGAGGTTTGCAACGGTGGGATCGGCGTAAAGATTCTTTCCAACGTTGGTGGTAAAGATCAGGATCGCCTCCGAGAAGGAGACCTCGGTATCGGTATAGTTGTCGCGCAGGCGACCCGCGTCCAGAATTTGCAGGAACAGATAGATACAAACGGGGTGTGCCTTCTCGATCTCATCAAAGAGCAGCACGCATCGCGGATTTTCCTCCACAAAGCCGGTTACGTTTCCTTCCTTACCGTTTTTGTAGACCTTATCCGATCCGCAAAACTCAATGTTCGCCTCTTTGTCGGCATACTCACTCATATCAAAGCGGCGGAACGGAAGTCCCAATGCCGCTGCGGCGGTTTCGGCGAGGAAGGTCTTACCCACGCCGGGAGGGCCTGCAAAGAGGAAGGTTGCCTGCGGCTTGGTGTTTTCCTTGCGCGAGAGCGCCATCATTTGCGCCTGAAAATAGCCCGACGCAAAGGCATTGACTGCCTGGTCCTGTCCGTAGATCACTTCCAGAAGCGTGTTCTGGATCTTTCTCGTATTCTCAACCAGCTCGCAAAGCTGTTCCTTACCGCTCAGCTTCTTGGGTGCGGGCGCAGGTGCTTCTTCGTCTTCCTCGGCAAAAAACGCCTCCAAGCTCTTCATCAGCTCGTCATCGGTATCCTCCGCCTTCGGCTCGGTCTTTGCCTTTGCCTCTGCCTTCTTGCTCTCGGTCTTGGGCTTGGACTTTGCCCCCGTCTTCTTGCTCTCGGTCTTGGGCTTGGACTTTGCCCCCGCCTTCTTGCCCTCGGTCTTGGGTTCGGTCTTTGCCTTCTCCCCCGCCTTCTTGCTCTCGGCCTTGGGCTCTGCCGTGGTTTTCGCCGCAGTGTTCGGAGCCGGCTCGGTCGCGCCTGCCGCTTTTTGATTGGCATGTATCACGTTCGCCTTGATTGCCGCCGAGGGCTCAGCCAGAATCAGCTTGAGGTAATCATCGGTACGAATCGCGCGGTTCTTCTCTTTTTTCACGTTCATTTGCACCGTAAAGCCGAATTTCATAAACATCAGCTCTTCCATCGACGCGTTGTAATCGGTGCGGCGCGTAACAGCCGTAAGAGCGCGGATCGCCTCATCGTGATCGAATGGATAGGCTCCCAGCAGTTCATTGACGCGTGAGAGCTCTGCCAACGTATCAAGCGCGGAAAAAGCCTTTCCCATGGGTGCTTTGGGGTCTTTTGTCTGATAGAGGTGAAGTGTTTGCAAAAGCGCGAGCAAAAAATAATCCGCCGTTACACCGCTCCGCCCGTCAGCGGTTCGAAGCCTGGTCGCCTCGTCTATGATGTATTGATACAAGACACTCATTTTCATCATTTTTGGGTCCTTTCTGTATTCTTTTCCTTACTTTATTTTACTACGCTTCGGCTTTTTTGTCAACACCATTCCCTTATTTTTATCCCCGTAATCCATTTTTTCGTCACTCCGTGCGGAAAGGACTTGCAAAAGCGGCGGCGATGTGATACAATAGCGTCAGCAATAAGACAAAACCAAAGGGGGGAATCAAAATGGGCCGCATCTGCCAACAATGCCCGCGCCGCTGTGGCGTTGACCGCACGTCGTCACGCGGATTTTGCGGTGTACCGTGGGATTTTACGGTCGCGCGGGTGGATCTTCACCCTTGGGAGGAACCGCCGATCAGCGGAACGCGCGGGTCGGGAACCGTCTTTTTTTCGGGCTGTAATCTGCGTTGCGTTTTTTGTCAGAACCGCGCGATCAGCCGCGAGGGGCTTGGAAAAACAATGCGCGCCGACGAGCTCGGCGCACACATGCTCGCGCTTCGTGACCGCGGCGCACACAACATCAATCTTGTTACCCCCACCCCTTATGCCGAGGCGCTGATTCCGCTCCTGCAACAGATCAAGCCGCAGCTTGGAATCCCGATCGTTTATAACTGCGGCGGCTATGAAAGCGTTGAAACGCTGCGCCGCTTGGACGGCTTGGTGGACATCTATCTTCCCGACTTCAAATATTTTTCCCCCGTGCTCTCGGAACGCTATTCGGATGCGCCCGACTATTTCACGGTCGCGCTGGACGCCCTGCGTGAAATGCTGCGCCAATCGGGTCCTCCCGTAATCGGTGCGGACGGCTTGCTGTCGCGCGGCACGATCGTGCGCCATCTGGTACTCCCCTCACACCGCGCCGATTCGATTGCCCTGCTCGAAGCGCTCGCCGCACAGTTTGGGAATCAAGCCTTCCACCTTTCCCTGATGAGTCAATACACCCCGCAATTTGCGCAGGATTCGCCTTACCGTGTTCTGCACCGCCGCGTGACGAGCTTTGAATATGAAAGCGTGCTCGCCGCCGCGCAAAGGCTCGGATTTGTGGGCTATTTTCAAACACGTGACTCGGCAAGTGCCGCCTTCACACCCGATTTCGCGGCAAGTCTCGCGGCACTCGAAGCACCGCACCCGTCGGGCTCCAAAACCGAACCTTGCTAAAACAGCGGGTACAAGCTCCCACCCCGGGCGTCAAATCCATTATCACACAAAGGGGCTGTCTCAAATGCTTTTTATCGCATTTGAGACAGCCCCTTTTGGCTCGGTCTGCAATTTCGCCGCTGAGGACAGCAGAGAAATCGCAGCCTGTTTTTGTGTATTCTCTTTTAGCCGATTGTGATCGCAGCTTTCGCAAGCGGATCGTCAAGGATCGTTTCCCCGCATGCGGGAACGCGAATGAAGCCCGCGCGCGGATTTTTGATGCTCACGATGGGGGCTGTCAGCGTTGCCTCGACCTCCGAACGCTCAAAGGAGAGGTCGGTATCGATCATCTCGCAATTTTCAAGGCGCAAGCCCTTGCAATAGCAGAGCGGCTGTGTGCCGATGATCTTACAGTTGATCAGGGTCAGATTCTCCGAATACCAGCCCAGATACTCGCCCTTTACCACCGAGTTGCGTACCGTTACGTTTTTCGCGTGCCAAAAAGCGTCCTTTGTGTTCAGATCGCTGTCCTCGATCTCCACGTTCTCCACGTATTGGAAGGAATATTTTCCGCGCATGCGCAGATCGCGGATCTTCATGTCGGTGGCGCGGAGCAGGAAATATTCGCCCTCGGCAGAGGTATCCTCGATTTGCAGACCGCGCGTTGACCACCCAAATTCGGCGGAAAGGATATCACAGCCGCGCAAGATCACGTTGCCGCACTCGCGCAGTGCCTTGATGCCGTGCAGGCGGCTGTTCCGGATCTCAACGTCCTCTGAATACCAAAGCGCGGCACGGCAGAGCGGCGTCAGCTCGCAGTTCTCGATCAAAAGCCGCGTATCATGCCAAAACGGATAGCGCAGGTTGAAAAAAGAATCCTGTACCGCAACGTCGGCAGATTCCTTCAGCGCACTCTCGCCGTCCTCCTCGCCGTCAAAGGCACAGCCGCGCACCCACACGCCTTGACTGCCGTAAAGCGCGCGCTCCTCACCAAAGCGTTGGTTTTCGATCACTTGATAGGTCTGTTTTTTCGGATTGAACGATTCGAATTTCATGAGGTATCGCCCCTCTTTCTACGTCACTGCGGTTTTATTTCCCTTTTATTATATCAATTTTCGATCCGTTTCGCAAGGGGAATGCCGTTTTCTTTTCAAAATATTCATAATTCCTCTTGCTGTCAAGCGCAAAAACTGCGCTTTTGAATAATTTTGACCACAGGATTGCAAGAAAATAGGTGAGATTGCGGAAAAACCAAAACGGAACAAATAAATTTTGAAAAACCGCTTGACAGAAACCTGCAAAAAGAATATAATAATGATATGTTTTACTTTAGTTTGGCAAAGTGAATCAAATTTTAGCGATATTCCGGAGGAATTATTATGAACAGAGTTTATAACTTCTCGGCAGGCCCTTCCATGCTTCCCCTTCCCGTACTCGAAAAGGCAGCGGCAGAGCTGGTCTGTTACGGAGAATCGGGAATGTCGGTCATGGAGATGTCGCACCGCTCTCCGGACTATGAAGCCATCATCAACGAGGCAGAGGCAATGCTCCGCCGCCTGATGAACATTCCCGATAACTACAAGGTGCTCTTCTTGCAGGGCGGTGCCTCCACCCAATTTGCGGCGGTTCCCATGAACCTCATCAACCGCACCGGTAAGGCAGACTACGCCGTTTCGGGTCAGTTCTCGGGCAAGGCGTTCAAGGAGGCGCAAAAGCTGGGCTACGACGTCAAGTGCATCGCCACCACCAAGGACGACAACTTCGACCACGTCCCCACGATCACCAAGGATATGATCCGCCCCGATGCGGCATACCTGCACATCTGCTTCAATAACACCATCTACGGTACCAAATACGGCTATATTCCCGACACGGGCGATATCCCGCTCGTAGCCGACCTCTCCTCCTGCATCATCTCCGAGCCGATCGACGTTTCGAAGTTCGGCGTGATCTACGCGGGCGCACAAAAGAACATGGCTCCCGCAGGGCTCACTCTCGTGATCGTGCGCGAGGATCTGCTCAACTATGCAGAGGAAAAGATGCCCACCATGCTCGAATGGAAGACCATGGCGGAAAACGGCTCGATGTATAATACCCCGCCCTGCTACACCATCTACATGGCAAAGCTGGTTTACGAGTGGATCCTCTCGATCGGCGGGCTTGACGTGATGAAGGAAATGAACGAGAAGAAGGCAAAGCTGCTCTACGACTACCTCGATTCACAGGACTACTACATCGCGCCCGTAAAAACCGACAGCCGCTCGATGATGAACGTGACCTTCGTAACCGGTGACGCCGACCTTGATAAAAAGTTTGCCTCCGAGGCAGGCAAGGCAGGACTGAAGAACCTCAAAGGTCACCGCTCGGTTGGCGGCATGAGAGCTTCGATCTATAACGCGATGCCCTACGAGGGTGTTGCGGCTCTGGTGGAATTTATGAAGGAATTCGCCAAGAACAATCCCAAGAAGTAAGAGAGGAAATACCAATGAATATCCAATTACTCAATAAGATCGCCAAGGTGGGGCTTGCGGAGCTTGGCGCCGACTACAGCGTAGGCGAGGACGTACAGAACCCCGACGGGATCATGGTCCGCTCGGCTGTGATGCATGAGATGGAGTTTGGCTCCGAGCTCAAAGCCATTGCGCGTGCCGGCGCGGGTGTGAACAATATTCCGATCGACCGTTGCTCCGACGCGGGCATCGTGGTATTCAACACCCCCGGCGCAAACGCGAACGGTGTGAAGGAGCTTGCCATTTGCGCTCTGCTTCTTGCCGCGCGAAACGTAGTTGGCGGTATTGAATGGGCAAAGACCCTGACCGAGGACGTTGCGAAGCAGGTGGAAAAGGGCAAGTCGAAATTTGCCGGCACCGAGCTCATGGGCAAGACGCTCGGCGTAGTCGGTCTCGGCGCGATCGGCGGTATGATTGCCAACGTTGCGCTGGAGCTTGGCATGAAGGTGATCGGTTGCGACCCCTTCCTGTCGGTGGAAGCCGCGTGGAACCTCGACCACAGAGTGGTCCGCGCCGCGAACTATGATGAAATTTTTGAAAAGGCTGACTATATCACCCTGCACGTGCCCGCAACGAAGGACACGAAGAACATGATCTGTGCCGAGAGCATCGCAAAGATGAAGGACGGCGTGAAGATCATCAACCTCTCGCGCGCCGATCTGGTTTGCGCGGCGGACGTGAAGGCGGCTATGGAATCGGGCAAAATGACGGCTTACGTGACCGACTTCCCCACGGAAGAAGTGCTCACGATCCCCGGCGCGGTTGCGATCCCGCACCTGGGTGCGTCCACCGAGGAATCCGAGGACAACTGCGCTGTGATGGCGGCACGCGAGCTTGACGATTACCTCAAGAACGGCAACATCAAAAACAGTGTCAACTATCCCAACCTTGAAATGCCGCATTCGGGCGCGGCTCGCATTTGCGTTCTGCACGCCAATATTCCCGCTGTGATCACACAGGTAACGGCGGCTGTTTCGGCAGAGGGACTCAACATTGAAAACATGACCAATAAGTCGAAGGGCGAAAACGCATACACGATGGTGGAGGTCTCCTCCAAGCCGTCGGCAGACGCCATCGCGCATATCGCGCACGTTGAGGGCGTACGGAAAGTCCGAGTGATCTGAAAATAAGATAGGGGCTGTCTCAAGGCAACTGAGGCAGCCCCAAAAATGAGGCTCTTTTGAACGGACAACGAAAGGACAAAACGGTTATGAAACTCAGTCGGGCGGCAAAGCACGCGATCCTGATCGGGTCGCTATGCTCGGTTTCCTATTTTGCGGTCTACAACGCGCGCAATATTTTGAGCGCGGTAACACCGCAGATGATCGAGGGCGGCTATACCGAGGCATATATCGGGCAGGTCTCCTCCCTGTACTTTATTTTTTATGCCGTGGGTCAGCTGATCAACGGCATGATCGGAGACCGCATCAAGGCAAAATGGATGATCGCGATCGGTCTTTTGGGCGCGGGCATCAGCAATCTTGTCTTCTCGCAGGTGGCGGCAAACCCCACAGCGGCAATGATGGCGTACGCAATGACGGGATTCTTCCTTTCCATGATCTACGGTCCCATGACCAAGGTGGTGTCGGAGAACACCGAGCCGATCCATGCCACGCGATGCTCACTCGGCTATACCTTTGCCTCCTTTTTCGGAACCCCCTCGGCAGGTCTGCTCGCCTCGCTTCTGGTTTGGCAGGGCGTGTTTGCCGTGAGCAGCGGTCTGCTGGTTACCATGGCAATTGTCAGCTTCCTCTTTTTCTCGGTCTTTGAACGCCGCGGGATCGTGCAATACGGACGGTATAAAGCCGAGAAAAAGGGCGCGGGAAACGTCAAGGTCCTGCTTCGGCACGGCATTGTAAAATTCTCGCTGATCGCGATCATCACGGGCGTTGTGCGCACATCGGTCGTGTTCTGGATGCCCACCTACATCAACCAATACCTCGGCTTTCCCGAAAAGCAGGCGGCTCTGATCTTTACGGTTGCAACCTTTATCATTTCGTTTACAACCTTTATCGCGATCTTTGTTTACGAGCGGTTGGGCTACGATATGCACAAGACCGTGCTGGTTATGTTCTCCTGCTCCACGCTCTTTTTCATTCTGCTCTTTCTGGTCAAAAACCCCATCGCCAACATCACGCTGTTCGTGCTTGCCGTAATGGCGTCCAACGGTGCGGGAACCATGCTCTACAGCCGCTATTGCCCCAGCCTGCGTGACACGGGAATGGTGTCCTCGGCAACGGGATTTTTGGACTTTTTGAGCTACATGGCGGCAGCGGGTGCAAACCTCCTCTTTGCCAACGCGGTGCATGACATCGGTTGGGGCAACCTGATCTTTGTGTGGATCCTGCTCCTCCTGGCGGGTGTTGCGGTCGCGCTCCCTTACGGGTATTTCAAACAGAAATTTTCCAAAAAGGCTCCCGAAAATTGAGGATATAAAGAGAACGGCACACCCATTCCATAAAAGGTTTCGCACGCCTTTTTTCGCAAAAGAAAAAACACGTTTTGAAAAAAAACAGGGGGTGAGTCAAATGCATTTTTGCATTTGACTCACCCCCGACGTTTTTGCTTTGCGGCTAAACACCGCAATTTTCGACTGCTTTGCAGTCGAAAACCGCAAATTCCGCGCTACAAAAAAGCCTACCGTCGGCTTTTTTGAGCAGAGGCTGCGCCAA
>SVTW01000066.1 GCA_015063585.1 Oscillospiraceae bacterium | reverse complement strand
ACACAGAGCCCTGTCATTTCTCAAGAGAATTTTCCAAACGAGTCGGCATTTCGCCAATGCAATATGAGAATCTATGAGAAAAGGCAATATCAAACCGATTGATGTCGGAATGATATTGCCTTTTCTCTTTTATCGCGCCGGAACGGGCATATTGGCGAGCATATTTTCGATGAAGATGCCATAGCCGCGCGCGGGATCGTTGATCAGCACATGCGTCACAGCCCCCACGATCTTTCCGTTTTGCAGGATCGGGGAGCCCGACATTCCCTGCACGATCCCACCCGATGCCGCAAGCAGGTCGGGGTCGGTTACGGTTACGGTAAAGCATTTGGAACCGCTCGCGTCGCGATTGATATTTGTAATGCGAATGTCATATTCGTCCATTTTGTTCGAATCGAGCGTGCAAAGAATGGTTGCATCGCCCTCCTCGATCTCGTCCCGCATGGCGATCGGCATTGCCTCGCGTGTGATCTCGGGCACCTCCGAGAAAACACCCCACACGCCGCAGGTCGAATTACCGAGCAGAGCACCAACCTTGCCCGCGTTGAAATATCCCTTGATCTCGCCCGGGTTTCCTGCCGCCCCGCGCACGACCGCGCTGATGGTCACGTCCGAAACGCTTCCTCGCCGCATCGGGATCAACGCCCCCGTTGACGCATCGCAAATGCCATGCCCCAAGCCGGCAAACGCTCCCGTTTCGGGCATAATAAAGGTAACCGTTCCAATTCCCGCTCCGCTGTCACGAACCCAGATACCCGTCTTGTATCTTCCCTCGGCAGGACAGTAGACGGGGGTAAGCGTTACGTCAAATTCGCGCTCCCCGCGCCGACAGCGCAGCTTGATCGCGCGCCCCTCGGATTTCTCGATCGCATCGGTCAGATGCGCCGCCCCCGCGATCTCATGCCCGTTGATGGCGAGGATCACGTCGCGTTCCCGCAGTCCCGCCGTTTGCGCGGGATTGACCCGCCCCTTTTGCGTTTCCACGTCTCCCGTTCCCACCACCGTAACCCCCTCGGTGATGAATTTTACCCCGAACGGCATGCCGCCGGGATAGAGCATCAGCCCCTCCAATGCCTCGGCAGCAATGCGCGTGCCGCCCGTTTCGTTCCCAACGCATTTGGCGGTGAACACGCCATCCGCATCGTATATCATCGCCGCCACGGCGTTGGGTTCCTTGATCATATAGCTTGCTTCCCTCTCTGTTATCCCTTGTCCTGCGATCGGGATCATCGACACAAATATCATGCAGACAAGCAGAAAAAGAGAGCAAAAAAATTTCAAAACCTTTTGTTTCTTCATGTTTTTGCGTAACCTTTCCGATCTATGAGTGATCTTTACCATGCACTTTCCGATTTTGCTTCGGCTGGCAACCAACAAAACGGAACGCGCCGCCGGGCAGAGTGCCGCCGTTCGATTGCTGATACTAATTTGCACCGAACTCCCGATTTTCATAAGTAACAATTATGTCCATGAAAGTCAATTCCTTTGGCGCCGCGCATTTTATTTGTTTATAAATAAACTTTTATTCACAATTTATGATAGAAATGTTCAATCTTTTTCTGTAAAATAAAGTCGATCAATTTATTTATAAACTAATTTGAAAGGAGCTTTTATGAAACGTGCCACGCTTTCCTATCCGGGAGCGACAAACCCGCCCCGTCATCCCGAAACGCCACCCATGCTGGTCAACGAGATCGCGCGCCTTTTTCATTGCAGAATGCGAAGCTTTGACCATGAGGGGGTGATGCTGCAGGACAGCGCGCGGCTGATCATGCGCGAGCTCTCTCATTCCGACGGATGCAGTCAGTTGGAGCTTGTGCATGCCACCCACCTCAAACCGCCTACCGTGAGCGTCACGCTGAAAAGCATGGAAGCCGAGGGGCTTGTGCGGCGCGAGAGCGATGCGATGGATATGCGCGTTACACGCGTTTTTCTTTCCGAAAAAGGAAGAGAACACAATCGCCGTGTGCATGAGCGCTTGCATACGCTCGACGAGGAGCTGATGCGGGATTTTTCCGAGGAGGAAACACGCCTGCTTCTCGATCTTCTGAAACGAATGCGCAACAATATTTTGCCCGATTATTCCAAAAAAATGTTTGATGCGGAAAAGAAAAATTTACCATCGGAAGGAGAAAACGCATGAAAAAGCTGTTTCGCTATCTGAAGCCCTATGCGGGCTTTGCCGCGATCTCTCCGCTGATGATGATGGGTGAGGTGCTTGCCGATCTTTGCCTCCCTTTTCTGATGTCCTTTATCGTGGACTACGGCATTTCCGAAAACGGGCTCTCCAAGATCGCGGAAAATGCAGTGGCTTCGGGGATCATGTCGCTCATTTGGGGGGACACCTTCTCCCAGCTTCAGATCATTCTGACCTTCGGCATACTCATGCTTGTCATCACGCTCGTTGGCGGCTTCTTCGGCGTCTTTTGTGCCTACACCGCCGCGCGCGCCGCGCAGGGATTCGGAAATGATCTTCGCCGCGATGCCTATGCGCGTGTGATGTCGCTCTCGATCGAGCAGACCGACCGCTTCACCACAGGCTCTCTCGTAACCCGCATGACAAACGACATCTCAATGATTGTGGAATTCATCGAAAGCCTTTTGCGCATGTTTGTGCGCGCGCCGATGTTCTTCTTCGGCGGCACGGTCATGCTCCTTTTGCTCGACGTCAACTTCGGTATGATCCTGCTCCTCTCGCTCCCGATCCTTGCCCTGACACTTTTCTTGGTGCTCTCGCGCGCGATCCCGATGTTCTCGGTGGTGCAAAAGCGACTTGACAAGGTAAATTCGGTGGTGCAGGAAAACGTCAGCGGTGCGCGTGTGGTCAAGGCGTATGTCTCCGAGGACCACGAATGTGAACGCTTTGCAGAGGCAAACGATGCGCTTTGCGACATCAATTACCGTGTCCTCAAGCTCATGGCGATCACCACCCCTGTCCTGACCGTGGTGCAAAACGGTGCCGTGATCGCGCTGATCCTGGTTGGTGGCTGGCGCATTGATACCCTTGCCGCAACCGGCATGACCACCGGTACGATCATGGCGGGCATTACCTACGTGACACAGGTCATTCACTCGATCATGATGGTCACCATGATGTTCCAACGCATCTCCCGCGCGGCGGCATCGGCTGCCCGTGTGAGCGAGGTGCTCTCCACCGAACCCGTGATCCGCGGCGGTACAGTGCTTCCCTCGCCCGAGGACTCCGATATCGTGATCGCGATGGAGCACGTTTCGTTTGCCTACCCCACAGGCTCGGGCATTCCGATCTTGCGTGACATCAACCTTGAGATCCGCCGCGGCGAAACGCTTGCCATCATCGGTGCGACCGGCTCGGGCAAGACCTCTCTTGTCAACCTCATTCCGCGTTTTTACGATGCCACCGAGGGCTGTGTGCGGATCAATGGCACGCCGATCACTGAATGTGATCTCGAAGCGCTCCGTGCGAGGATCGGCTACGTGATGCAAAAAAGTGAGCTCTTTTCGGATACGATCGAAGGGAATATCCGTTGGGGAGACCCCGATGCCAACGCCGATGCGATCCGTGCCGCCGCTCGCATTGCGCAGGCGGACGACTTTATTGCAAGCTTTCCCGACGGTTACAGCACACCCGTTGCGGAAAAGGGAGCGTCGCTCTCGGGCGGACAGAAGCAACGTCTTTCGATTGCCCGCGCGCTGACCCGCAAGCCCGAGATCCTGATTCTCGACGACTCGACCTCGGCGCTCGACCTTGCCACCGAATCCAAGCTCCGCCGTGCCCTGCACGAGACGCTTCGCGATACCACTGTTATTCTGATCGCGCAACGCATTGCGAGTGTGCGCGATGCCGATCGCATTGCCGTATTGGAAAACGGCATGATCACCGCATGCGCTCCGCATGATGAGCTGATGCGCATAAGCGAGACCTACCGCGAGATCTATCGCTCGCAAAGCCGTCAAACCGTGGAAGGAGGTGTTGCGCAATGAATTCGCAAAAGAATACGTCCTCCACACAATCTCCCCCCATCGTCCAGCTCGGTCCGCGCCGCGGAGGCGGCGGAATGGATGCGCGCATGCATGCCGAAAAACCAAAGCACACGCTCTTCACCATCGGACGTCTGCTCCGCTACATCGGAAAAAGCAAGATCACGCTGATCTCGTTGGTTCTGATCATGCTTGCCGTCACGGCGGCGGATCTGCTCGGTCCCTTCTTTCAGGCAAGCGCCATCGACACCATCTCCATAGATGCGATCACAGGTCAGCTTCGCGTGGACATGAACGCGCTCGTCTTTTATCTGATCTGGATGGCGGTTGTCTTTGTATGCAGTGCCGTGCTTTCCTATTTCCAAGGCGTTCTCGCGGCAGGGCTCGCGCGCCACACCGTTCGCATCATGCGCCATGACCTTTTCAAAAAGATCTCCAAGCTCCCGATCGGCTACACCGACTCGCACCGACACGGCGACCTGATGTCCCGCATGACGAACGACGTGGAAAACGTATCGAACGCGGTGTCGCAATCGGTTACCACGCTCTTTTCCTGCGTTCTGACGCTGATCGGTGCCTTTTCGATGATGTTGCACTACAGCCCGCTCATGACACTGATCGCCATGGTCACGATCCCGCTCTCAATCCTCATTTCTTCCAAGCTCGGAAAATTTATGCGCAAATATTTCGTCCGTCAGCAACGGCTGCTCGGTCAGCTCAACGGTCAGGTGGAAGAGACCGTAACCTCCTATAAAACCGTTGTCGCTTACGGCAAGGAGGACGAGTCGGTGGAGAAATTCGGAAAGACCTCCGATGAGTTGCGCGTCTGCTCGATCAGCGCCCGCGTTTGGGGCTCGATCATGGGGCCCATTATGAACTTCATCGGGAACCTGCAATACGTTCTGATCGCGGCAACGGGCGGCTGGCTGATCCTCTCCCGCCGCGGGAACATCAGCATCGGCAGTATTCAGGCAATGCTCCAATATTCCAAAAAATTTACCCACCCCATCAATCAGATCGCCAATCAATATTCGGGTATTCTCACAGCTCTTGCCGGCGCGGAACGCATTTTTGAGATCATGGATACGCCCGACGAAATAGACGCGGGCAAGCGCCTCGGCGCAACCGAGGGTTTGCGCGGGGAGATCGAATTTGCCGACGTCCGCTTCGGCTACGTTCCCGATCACCCCGTTCTCCGCGACTTTGACCTGAAGGTAAAGCCCGGACAAAAGATCGCCATTGTTGGCGCAACCGGCTCGGGAAAAACCACTGTGGTCAATCTGCTCACACGCTTCTATGAGCTCGACGGCGGCAAAATTACGATCGACGGTGTGGATATCACCGAGATCCCAAAAGCCGAGCTCCGCCGCTCGATCGCCATTGTTTTACAGGATACCGTCCTGTTTTCGGACAGCATTCGCAACAACATCTGCTACGGAAATCCCGATGCCACCGACGCACAGCTCCGTGCCGCCGCCGCAACCGCCATGGCGGACGGATTTATTGAACAGCTCCCCGATGGCTACAATACCCTGCTTGCCGAGTCGGGCTCCAACCTCTCGCAGGGTCAGCGCCAGCTTCTTGCCATCGCGCGCGCCGTGCTTGCCGATCCTAAGATCCTGATCCTCGATGAGGCAACCTCCAACGTAGATACACGCACCGAAATGCAGATCCAACAGGCGATGGTGGCGTTGATGAAAAACCGCACCTCTCTGATCATCGCGCACCGCCTCTCCACCATCCGCGATGCCGACGTGATCGTGGTGCTCCGAGACGGAAAGGTTGCCGAATCGGGCGACCATGAAACGCTGCTCGCACGCGGCGGCGAATACGCAAAGCTCTACAGCAATCAGTTTGCGGGTATCGCGACCTGATCCCGTGCAATAGAATCGGAAAGCAAAAATGCAAAGGAGAAACAGCATGCCACAAAGAGAATCGCTTGACACCCTGTGTGCCGCTCTCGCCTACGCAATGGGAATTGACCCGCCAAGCGAAGCCGCAAACGCAAACCCAACACTCGTTGATTACGTGGATCGCGTATTCAACGGCAATCGGGCAGACCGCATTGTGATGTACAACCCCGACGCGGTGGCGGATTGGATCTATGAAAAATACGCGCCTCTGTGCGCGGCGGCAAAAAGCCGCGCGGAGCTGGAGCTTCCGCTGACATCGGTGATGCCGTCGGTAACTCCGGTCTGCTTTGGAACCATGTATACGGGCGCACAGCCCGCGGTTCATGGGATTCAAAAATATGAAAAACCGATTATCACGATCGACACACTTTTCGACGCGCTCCTGCGTGCCGGAAAAAAGGTTGCCCTGATCACCTACGGAAAGTGCAGTCTGAGCCGCATCTATCTTGGACGTGCGCTCGATTATTTTCACTTTGACGAGGGCGGTGTGGAAGCCGTCAATGCCAAAGCGGCGGAAGTCATTTTGCGTGATGAACACGATTTTGTTTTGATCTACAACGGAAATTACGATTCCGTGATGCACAAATTCGGCCCCGAAAGCACCGAAGCACTTGCCGAGCTTCGCGCCAATTGCCAGACGTTTGGCATGCTGTGCGAAATGATCCGAGAAAATTGGAACCATCATAACACGCTGATCGGATTCGCGATGGACCACGGCTGTCATGAGATCGACGGCGGCTGCGGCTCGCACGGCTTGGATATGGACGAGGATCTCCACATCACACATCTATACAAAGGGTTTGAAAGGAGCGCCGGATCATGAAAGTTTACGTCATTCGACACGGTGAGAGCGAATCGAACCGCGCCAAAATATGGACGGGTTGGTTTGACGCACCGCTCACCGAAAAAGGACGAGAGGACGCCGTCAAGGTACGCGCGATCATAAGCGGAGTCCAATTTGACAAAATTTACGCGAGCGACCTCAGCCGTGCGCGAGACACCGCGGTGATTGCGATCCCCGATTGCCAGCCCGAACTCTCCCCGCTCCTTCGCGAGATCAATCTGGGATCCTTGACGGGCAAAACGCTGCGCATAATCTCCGATGAAGAACAGCGCGCTGAGATCCAAAAAAACGGCTACGCGATGTTTGGCGGTGAATCGACCGAGGAATTTTGCGGTCGGATCCGTCGGTTCCGGCAGCAGCTTGAGCAGAAGCCCTATGAAACCGTAGCAATTTTCGCACACGGCGGTTGGTTGCGCACCATGCTCGACGAAGTGATCGGTATCAGCTTGCCGCACGATCGGATCCACTGTCGGAACTGCGCCGTTGGGATCTTTCTTTACGAGGACGGCTTCTGGACACTGGATAGCTGGATCAACCTCCCTTGATGCCAAGTGAAAACGCATAAAAAAAGGCTTTCCCATGCATGGGAAAGCCTTTTTTAAAACCCCGCCGAGCCGTGTAATCGGGAAATTTGAACCCTGATAGCCAGGGCGGTGTCCTCGTTGCGGCTTTACTGCTCCCAACGTCCGTCGAGCGGTCGAGACAAGTCAATCGATTCGCCCGCGGGAGGTCTGCAAACCACCGCGAAGTCAGACTCCTTTAATCTGATGTGGGTCTATTATCACCGGTTATCACGCACTAAGCAGGAAAAAGCCCTGTTTTACTGCTCGTCGCCGCCGTCGTAGTCGATCTCCTCGGAGAACATATCGTCGAAATAATCGGCAACGTCGTCAAATTCATCATCGTCGTCGATCGTAACGAGCGAGGTCTCGCCGTCCTCGTCCGCCTCGGCACGCAGAATGACGTATTCGCAGAAGCCGTCGTCCGACTCCTTTGCTTTATCAGCCGCATCGGCAGGGATCATTGCGTAGTAGACCACGCCCTTGATCTCGGCAGTACCGATCAGCTCAAATTCAATCTCATTGCCCTCTTCATCGGTGAGGGTGAAAAATTCGCGTTCGTTATTCGTATCCATTTTTACCAACCTCGTTTGCTCTGTGATGCTTCTATTTTACACGAAAAAGGTGCGGTTGTCAAGAGCTTTTTTCGTTTTGCGTCAATTTTGCAAAGGCTCACTCCGAAAAGTCGAGAATTTCGGATAGGATCGCGTTACTCACGTAAAAGCCCTCGGCGGTAAAAGCCGTTGCGTCGCGGCGCGTGGACAGAAGTCCCATTTGCGCGTAGGGGGCGAGGCGATCGGCATAGCGCGCGGCAAACGAGACACCGAAGCGTTGCTCAAAATCGCGCGCGATCACGCCCTCGCACAGGCGCATGCGGAGCATGACGTATTCGCTCATGCGCGCCTCACGGCTCGGGGTCTCCCGCTCCCATTCGATCGGCTCACCGGAAAGATAGGCGTCGAGATCGCGTGAATTTCCGAAACGGTCACCGCCGTAGTCCGAATACGCCGACGGGCCAAAGCCGAGATATTCGTCACAGTTCCAGTATTTGAGGTTATGGCGCGATTCATACCCCGCTTTTGCAAAATTGCTGATCTCATACTGTGCGTAGCCATGCGCGGCAAGCGCGTGAATACCGTCAAAATACATGCGCCGCGCCGTTTCCTCGTCGGGCAGGGCAAGCGAATCGGCACGCTCAAAAAAGGGGGTTCCCGCCTCCACAATCAAGCCGTATGCCGAGATATGCTCGGGACCCAGCGCCGCCACACGCTCGATCGTTTCCACCCAGCTCTGCGCGGTCTGTTCGGGGATCCCCGACATGAGATCGACGCTGATATTCGCAAAGCCCGCCGCGCGTGCCGCCGCAAAGGTGGTGCTAAAATCGGCATAGGTATGGATGCGCCCCAATGCGCGAAGCTCGTTTTCGTGGCTGCTTTGAAGTCCGATACTGATGCGGTTGAATCCGCCTGTGCGCAAAGCTCTGAGGTCGGCTTCGCTGACCGTTGCGGGGTTGCACTCAAGCGTGATCTCGGCATCGGGAGCGAGACGGTAATCCTGCCGCACGTGATCGAGAATCCCCGTAAGCTGAGCGGGTGCGAGAAGCGTGGGCGTACCGCCGCCGAAATAGATGGTGTCAACGGTATGATCGGCGCAAGCCTCCGCATATTGCGCAAGATCACGCCGCACCCGTTCGGCATAGCGCGCGTGGGTTTCCGCGTCCCGGCATGGGAAGGAACAGAAATCGCAATAGAGACATTTTTTGCGGCAAAACGGAATATGAATGTACAACCCAAGCGACTTCATCGGGCAAGCGCCTCCTCTCCAACCACCGCATCCCGCGGCTTTTTTCTTATGGCTCTGTCACATGATAAGACTGATTTTTTGCGAGATTCCAAACACGATCCATCGTGTTTGATCCTCCCGATGGTCGGATTTCGACTGCGTCCCGCCCGACACCGAAGGTGTCATCCTGAGCTTGTCGAATTTTTGGGGCAACGCCCCAAAAGCACGAGGCGTAGCCGAAGTGGGATCTTGGCGGGACTCCGCTCAGAATGACACGCAAGCGTGTCGCAAAAAATCGCCCAAAATCAACCGTTTGGTGTGACAGAGCCTTTCTTATTATACCATATTTCCCGCCGCGCGTCAAGAAGCCTTTCAACGCTGTGTTGGAACAACAAAAAAGGGCACTTTTGAGCGCGATCTGCCATAGCTATCCGGCGGCGTTTTTTCCAACATCGACACACTTTTTCGCAAAAAATCTTGACTTTTTTCCAAAAAAATGCTATACTGCGGGTAGCGGACCCCCTTCCGCAAAACAAAATAAAAGGAGACGAGATATGAAAAACATCATCCAAAAGTCACTTGCTCTGCTTCTCGTTGCCCTGCTTTGCTTTGCAACAGTTGCATGCTCCCTCACGGGAAAAACGCCCCCCGAAAACACCGATGACTCCACCACCGACGATCAAACCTCCACCGATGTCACAGGCAAAACCGCAACCACCTTTGTGGGCATTGATATCAACCCCTCACTCGAAATGACCGTAAGTGAGGACGGAACCGTGATCAGTGTTTACGGCTCCAATGAGGACGGAAAGATCCTGCTTTATGAAGAAGAAGCCAAAATTGTTGGCAAAAACATTGAAGATGCCGTGGCATACGTCACCGAGCTTGCAACCGAGCTTGGATATCTGAATGAAAACAATCCCTCGGTCAGCACGCTTGTTACCGCAGGCACCGACGAAGCCGGCGCCGCGCTCAAGGAAAAAATTGACGCAAAAATCGTTTCGTCCGCCAACGCGCTTGGATTGGCTGTGACGGTAGATGCCGAGACGGCTTGGTCGCTCCTTTGCGAGCTCAAGGATCTGCAGGCGGCGAACCCCGACAATGACGCGATCCAGAATCTGACCCCCGAAAAATACCGCCTCGCGATCTCTGCCGCAAACGGCGGCGACATTACGATCGAAGCCGCAGCAGAACTCTCCAACGAGCAGCTGATCGCCGAGATCAACAGCGCGCATGCCACGCTTGAGGCCTATGCAACCGAGGCGTATCTTGCCGCCAAGGCGCGGGCAATGTCAATTTGGCAGAGCTCCACGGGCGTGCTCACCGACGGCATTTACACCCAGATCTATACGAGCCGTGCCGCATCCCTGCTCACCAACCCCGCACAGATCGCCACCATTCACTACGGCGCAATGTATCAGGCATATCAAACCTCGGCGCGCACCTATCTTGCCGTGCTTGATCTGATGACCTTTGCAAATGAATACACAAGCTGTGAGCCGGATGCCGAAACCGTCACCGCCCTTTCCACAGCGCTCGGTCTTTCCGATACCGCGGCTCTGAAAAACGAGGACGGCAAGATCACACTGGGAAGCCTGATCGCCTTTTGCGAGGATTATATGAAAACACATGAGGTCTCGGATGCCGTGCAAGCACAGGTGCGTGAGATCCTTGCCGAGGCAAAGGATGCCGCCGAGCTTGTTGTAATGGCTTCCGATGCCTATGAAACCGAGCTGACCGCGCTCAAAAATGCCGTTCAGGGCGTTGTAACCACCGTAACCACCGCGTCCTCCGCCGTTCTTCCCCTGCTCCCCGCGGATGCAAAGGCAGAATTTGAAACATGCCTATCCGACCTGCGCGCAACCGCTGACAAGATCGCTGAGATCATGGAATCGGGCGATACGAGTGACGCGGTTCGTCAATTGGCTGAGGAAGCGCAAAAGAAGGCGGACGAGGTGGAGGCAAAGATCAAGCTTGACCTTTCCGCAGACGAGCTTGCAACCGCAGAACAGATGCGTGAAACGCTCACCGAACAGATCAACGCACTCACCAAAGCCTTTGAGGATCGTCTTACCACCGCGGAGAATGCCGCAAAGCAGTTTTTGCGCGAGGCGCGTGACGCGAAAAAAACCAAACAATAAACACAGACTAAAATGGGGGGCTGCGTCATTGGCGCAGCCCCTGCTCCAAAAAGCCGACGGTAGGCTTTTTGTAGCGCGGAATTTGCGGTTTTCGACTGCAAAGCAGTCGAAAATTGCGGTGTTTAGCCGCAAAGCAAAAACGTCGGGGGTGAGTACCAAATGCATTTTTGCATT
>SVTW01000065.1 GCA_015063585.1 Oscillospiraceae bacterium | reverse complement strand
CGAGTGCAAGTACAAGAAGCAGTCCGGTGGTTCCGGTCAGTACGGTCACGTTAAGATCACCGTTGAGCCCAACGAGCCCGGCAAGGGCTACGAGTTCATCAATGCCGTTACCGGCGGCGCGATCCCGAAGGAATATATTCCCGCAGTTGATGCAGGTATCCAGGGCGCAATGCAGTGCGGTGTTGTTGCAGGCTACACGGTAGTTGACGTGAAGGTTACTCTTTACGACGGTTCTTACCACGAAGTCGACTCCTCGGAAATGGCGTTCAAGATCGCCGGTTCTATGGCATTCAAGGATGCTATGAGAAAGGCAGATCCCGTTCTTACCGAGCCGATCACGAAGGTTGTTACCATCGTTCCGGATGACTACATGGGTGACGTAATCGGTGACTTCAACAGCCGCCGCGGACAGATTATCTCCATGGAAGCTACCACTCCCGGTGTTCAGGAAGTAACTGCACACGTTCCGCTTTCCAATATGTTCGGTTATGCAACCGATCTGCGTTCTAAGACGCAGGGACGCGGACAGTATTCGATGGAGCCCAGTCATTTCGCTGAGGTTCCGAAGTCCATTCAGGAAGCAATCATCAAGGAAAGAGCCAAGAACTGATTGCAGGATGGTATAAACCGAAAACAGTTTTTACAAAATAAATTTTACTAATAATTTAACGGAGGAAATTCAAAATGGCAAAAGCAACATTTGAACGTACAAAGCCCCACGTAAACATTGGTACCGTAGGCCACGTTGACCACGGTAAGACCACTCTGACCGCAGCTATTACCAAGACCCTCTCTCTGAAGAACGGTTCCGTTGAGTTCATGGCATATGACCAGATCGACAACGCTCCCGAGGAAAGAGCAAGAGGTATCACAATTAACACCAGACACGTTGAGTACGAGACCGACAACCGTCACTATGCTCACGTTGACTGCCCCGGCCACGCCGACTACGTTAAGAACATGATCACCGGTGCCGCTCAGATGGACGGCGCGATCCTCGTAGTTGCAGGTACCGACGGCCCTCTGCAGCAGACCCGCGAGCACGTTCTGCTCGCTCGTCAGGTAGGCGTTCCCGCAATCGTTGTATTCATGAACAAGACTGACCTCGTTGACGACGCAGAGCTTCTCGACCTCGTTGAGATGGAAATCCGCGATCTGCTGTCCTCTTACGAGTTCCCCGGCGACGACCTGCCCGTAATCCGCGGCTCGGCTCGTGACGCTCTGGAATCCACCAACACCGACATCAACGCTCCCGAGTATGCTCCTATCCTTGAGCTCATGGCAGCAGTTGACGAGTATATCCCCACTCCCGAGCGCCAGGCAGATCTTCCCTTCCTGATGCCCGTCGAGGACGTATTCTCGATCTCCGGCCGTGGTACTGTTGCTACCGGTCGTGTAGAGCGTGGTACTGTTAAGGTTTCCGACGTTGTTGAGATCGTAGGTCTCTCCGACGAGAAGAAGTCCACCACCGTTACCGGTGTTGAGATGTTCCACAAGCTCCTGCCCCAGGCAGAGGCCGGTGATAACATCGGTGCTCTCCTCCGCGGTATTGCGAAGGAAGAGATCGAAAGAGGACAGGTTCTGGCAAAGCCCGGCTCTGTTCAGCCTCACACCAAGTTTGTTGGCCACGTATACGTTCTGACTGAGAAGGAAGGCGGTCGTAAGAAGCCCTTCTTCGCAGGCTACAGACCTCAGTTCTATTTCAGAACAACCGACGTTACCGGCGTTATCGAGCTTCCCGAAGGCGTTGAGATGTGCCGCCCCGGCGACAACGTTGATATGACCGTTGAGCTCATCACCCCCATCGCTTGCGAAGAGGGTCTGCGTTTCGCTATCCGTGAGGGTGGTAGAACCGTTGGTTCCGGCGTCGTTTCCAACATTCTCGCTTAATGAACACTCTTATTTAAGCAAATGGGGAGAAACCCTCACGGTTTCTCCCCATTTTTTAAAACCGGGCAATCCGCGCGCGTGGACCGCGCGACGCGTTGCCTTGGACGGTAAAACGTTATTTCTTTGGGGATTGGTGAAATTCCATACCGGCGGTAAAAACAGATCACAAAAAGCCACATTGACACGACACGAGGTGGATTTTGCGCGCACGTCTGTTCAAAAAGCCCGCGAACTCGAAAGAGCCGAACAGGTGAAATTCCTGTGCCGACGGTAAAACAGGCAGAAAAAAGATCGGTTTTGTATGGCAAACAAAAGGCTTGCCCATGTGAAGCAGATCTCGATGCTTGCCCGTTTTTAAAGTCCGGATGAGAAAAGATAGCAACTCAAACGTGGCGCGACCCTTTTTACATAACCGTGCCATGCGGTGTCACTGTTTTTTCTCCCTCTGAAATGGAAAATGAAGGGAGAACCATTCTATGCGAAATCGAAATCAAACGCAAAAAATTAAAAAGATAACGGCGATCGGCATGTTTTGTGCACTTTCGTACGTTTGCTTGTATTTTATTAAGATCCCCGTTCAGTTCCTGACGCTCGACGTTAAGGATTCGCTGATCACGCTGTGCGCCCTGCTGTTCGGACCGCTCGCAGGTGCCGCCATTGCGTTTATTGTGCCGCTGTTGGAGTTTATTACCATCAGTGACACCGGCATTTACGGGTTTATCATGAATGCACTGTCCTCGGTGACCTTTTCGGTGACCGCGGGCTTGATCTATCGTTATAAAAAAACCATGACGGGAGCCATTGTGGGGCTTGTGTCGGGCGTTTGTGCCGTCACAGCCGTGATGCTGTTGGCAAACCTTTGCATCACCCCCTACTATATGCATGCTCCCGTGGAAACCGTTGCCGCGATGATCCCAACGGTACTGCTTCCGTTCAATCTGGTCAAGGCAATTCTGAACGCGGCAATCGTACTGCTTTTGTACAAGCCGCTTTCCAATATTTTGAAAAAAATCGGATTTCTGCAAGCCACGGGCTCGGTTGCGGCATCGGAATCGGCGCGCCCCTCTCGGCTGCGGTCGCTTTTGATCACGCTGATCGCCGCAGGGGTTATTGCCGTCTCGTTGGCTGTGATCCTGCTTGTTTTGCGCTGATGGCAGAAATTGGTTGAAAAAACCGCGGAGGATACTCTTATGACAGAGGCAATTGAACAGTTTTTCTTGGAAACGGTTGGAAAAGAGCTTTGTGTTCTCTTTTGCTCCATGCTTCCCATTATCGAATGCCGCGGCGCAGTTCCGCTCGGTGCGGTTTTGGGGCTCCCGTGGTGGCAGACCGCCCTTTTCAGCGTGGCGGGAAATCTGTTGCCCGTACCCTTTATTTTGCTGTTTATCCGCTTGATCCTCAAGGGCATGCATAGCTGTCGGATCAAATTCTTGAACCGTTTTGCGGCTTGGCTTGACCGTAAGATCGAAAAAAACAAAGGAACGATCGAAAAATATTCCTATTTGGGTGTTCTGATCTTCGTTGGGATTCCGCTCCCCGGAACCGGCGCGTGGACGGGTACTATGATCGCATCGGTGCTCGGGCTGGAACCGAAGCGTTCCTTCCTGGCGGCATTTGGCGGTGTGTTGCTTGCAACCGCAATTATGATGCTCGTTTCTTACGGCGCGGTGGCAATTTTCTGATTGTTAAGCAGAGAGAGCAGTTGATTGATTTTGACTGCTCTCTTTTGTATGCTCTGCAAAACAATGCGAGAAAAACAGAATACGGCAGAAAAATTTTTCACAAGCTATTGCAAAGTGTCGAAAGATGTGTTATACTATAGATAATAAAATATATCTTATCAAGAGTAACGTAGTGACAGGCACGATGAGGTTACAGCAACCTGCCCGTTTGGGGTAAGGTGCTAAATCCTGACAGATGAGAGCCGCATGCTCCGTCAATGCGGAGTTTTTTTGTTGCGAAAAACAAGATATGTTTTAAAAAACATAGAGGAGTACGAGAAAGAATGAGCAGAAAATTATTCACAAGTGAATCGGTTACCGAGGGACATCCCGATAAGATCAGCGACAAGATCTCGGACGCGATTTTGGACGAAATGTTGAGACAGGATCCCATGTCGCGCGTGGCGTGTGAGACCTTTTGCACGACGGGTCTTGTATGCGTGATGGGGGAAGTGACCACAAAGGCGCAGGTGGACATTCAAAACATCGTGCGCGAAACCGTGCGCGAAATCGGATACGACCGCGCGAAATACGGCTTTGACTGCGATAGCTGTGCCGTGATCACCTCACTGCACGCGCAGTCTCCCGACATTGCGATGGGTGTGGACAAGTCTCTCGAGGCAAAGACCGGAGCCGATACCGACGGACTCGATACGGGTGCGGGCGACCAGGGCTTGATGTTTGGTTACGCTTGCAACGAAACCCCCGAGCTGATGCCGCTTCCGATCTCACTCGCGCACGCGTTGGCAAAGAAGCTGACCGCGGTTCGCAAGGACGGAACGCTTTCCTATCTGCGCCCCGACGGAAAAACGCAGGTTACGGTTGAGTACGACGAGCAGGATAAGCCCGTTCGCGTGGATACCGTTGTTATTTCGTCTCAGCACAGCGCGGACATAGAGAAGGAGCAGATCACCGCGGATCTGATCAAGCACGTGATCGAGCCGATCGTTCCCGCCGATATGATGGACGCGGAAACCAAAATTTACATCAATCCCACCGGACGCTTTGTGGTGGGCGGTCCCGCGGGAGATACCGGACTGACGGGCAGAAAGATCATCGTAGATACCTACGGCGGTTACGCGCGTCACGGCGGCGGTGCTTTTTCGGGAAAGGATCCGACAAAGGTTGACCGTTCGGCATGCTATGCGGCGCGCTATATCGCAAAGAACGTAGTCAAGGCAGGTCTTGCCGATAAATGCGAGGTGCAGGTTGCCTATGCCATCGGTGTTGCAAAGCCCGTGTCGGTTCTGATCGACACCTTCGGAACCGCAAAGGTTGCCGAGAGCGAGATCGAAAAGACGGTGCTTTCGCTGGTCGATCTTCGCCCCGCGGCAATTATCAAGCGCTTTGATCTGCGCCGTCCGATCTACTGTCAGATCGCGGCATACGGTCATATGGGACGCGAGGACGTGAATGCTCCGTGGGAGAATTGCGATCTTGTTCCCGCATTGAAAAAACTGCTTGGATAAGAATTGCACCACCCCGCCCGCTTTTGCATAGGCTAAAAGCAAAAGGGGGCGAGAAAATGCAGATTTATTACGTTGTACTGTCATTGTTCGCGGTGTTCGGCTTTTGCTGTGCCGTTCGGATTTTTGCCGAGCGCATTTGGACACCCGAGCAGCTTGTGGTTGCAATTGAGATATTGGATCTGGAAGACGCGGAAATGCTGGATATGCTTTTGCATGAGGCGGTTTCCGCGTTTTCGCGCCGACGCGGCACTCGCGTGGTGATCCTGCTTTCGGCTTGCCTGATGGATGGGCGAGTGGGGGAGGGGGAGGAGCTGTTGCCCGAGTACCGCGAGCTGATCGACCGATACGGTGCGGACTGCTATCTGATCCATTGATCTTTTGTCAAACAGGAATTGGAAAAACGAAAGGAGGAAAAAACTTGGACGCGCAATTTATGCAAGGACCGATCGACGACACGGGAATGCTGAAGCTCAGCGGAAGCATTGAGCACGTGATCTATTCCAATGAGGAAAACGGTTATGCGATCTGCGATCTCGGAACCGATGGCGATGAGCTGGTTACGATCACGGGGACGCTCCCCTATATTGGCGAAGGCGACGAGGTAACGGTTTGGGGCAGATGGGTACACAATCCCAAATACGGGCGTCAATTCAAAGTGGAGCAAGCCGAAAAGCGACTCCCAGCAGACCGCGCCTCTATGCTGCGCTATCTTTCCTCCGGAACGATCAAGGGGATTGGTCCCAAAACCGCGCAGAGGATCGTGGACGCCTTTGGCGACGAGACCTTTGACGTGATCGAGAACCACCCCGAGTGGCTGTCGGATATTCCCGGCATCACCCCAAAGCGGGCAAAGGAGATCTCTGCCGATTTTCAAAACAAGGCGGGAATCCGCTCGGCAATGCTCTTTTTCCGAGAATATTTCGGTGCCGCCATGACGGTGCGCATTTATAAAAAATGGGGTGCGAACGCGGTGGATCTCGCACGCAACAATCCGTATCTGCTTTGCGAGGAGATCGAGGGCATCGGCTTTGAGCGTGCCGACCGTATGGCGCTTCGTATGGGGCTTGATAAGGAGTCCGAGGAGCGCATTTGCAGCGGTGTTTTATATATGCTTGGTGCCAACGCGGGTCAGAATGGGCACGTTTGTCTGCCGCGCGAAAAGCTGACCTCAGGCGCGGCGAAGCTGCTTGAAACAACACCCGAGCGTGTGGAGTCGGCGCTTTCCGCGCTTCTAAAGGGGCAAAAGCTCCGCACGGTGCTTTTTGACGGCGTGCAGTATCTCTATGACCGCACGTTATATGAAAATGAAAAATATATCGCGAGCAAGCTTCTCCTGCTCGACCGCGTGTGTCCCTCAATGGACACCGCCAATATTGATGCCTTTGTGCAAAAGGAGGAACGTGAGAGCGGTGTGCGCTACGCGCGTTTGCAGAGACAGGCGATCTTTGACGCGTTGGAGAGTGGGGTAATGCTGCTCACCGGTGGACCGGGAACGGGAAAGACCACCGTTGTGCGTGCCTTGCTACATATTTTTGACAGCATGGATCTGGACGTCGCGCTCTGCGCCCCCACGGGGCGCGCGGCAAAACGCTTGTCGGAGTCCACGCGGTGCGAGGCAAAAACCATTCACCGTCTGCTCGAATACGGCGGGGAGGAAGGGCAGGCGGCGCGTTTTCACCGAGACGAAAAGGACCTGCTCGACGAGGACGTTGTGATCATTGACGAGGCGTCCATGGTTGACAACAATTTGATGAGTGCGCTTTTGCGCGCCGTAAAGCCGGGCGCCCGTATGGTTATCATCGGAGACTCGGATCAGCTGCCGTCGGTTGGTGCGGGAAACGTTTTGCGTGACCTGATTGCGAGCCAACGCTTTGCAACCGTTTGCCTGACCGAAATTTTCCGTCAGGCAAAGCAAAGCCTGATCGTTACCAACGCGCATGCCATCAACAACGGCGAGATGCCGCGGTTGGACGTGAAGGACGGAGACTTTTTCTTCCTGCCGCGCGAGCGCGATGCCGATATTGCCGCAACCGTGGCACAGCTTTATCAAACCCGTCTGCCGCGCACCTATGGGGAGATGGCGGTTCACGGCACGCAGGTGATCTGCCCCTCACGCAAGGGGGAAACGGGAACCGAAAACCTCAACGTGATCCTGCAACAGGCACTCAACCCGCCGTCCGCCGAGAAGCGTGAGCACCGCTTCCGCGAGCTGGTCTACCGCGAGGGTGACCGCGTGATGCAGATCCGAAACAACT
Organism: Oscillospiraceae bacterium; assembly: GCA_015063585.1. GTDB lineage: Bacteria > Bacillota > Clostridia > Oscillospirales > CAG-272 > UMGS1865. The sequence continues at coordinate 4,073 of SVTW01000065.1, read as the reverse complement.
ACGACCTCAAATGGGAGCGTGATGACGGCAGCTTCGGAACCGGTATCTTCAACGGCGACATTGGAACGATCGAGGAGATCGACCCTGCCGAGGAGCATATGGTGATCCGTTTTGACGACCGCCGGACGGTTTATGAATTCAACATGCTCGACGAATTGGAGCCTGCCTATGCCGTGACGGTTCATAAAAGTCAGGGCAGCGAATATCCGATCGTGATCCTGCCGCTTGGCACCACCGCGCCGATGCTTCTGTCGCGCAACCTGTTCTACACGGCGGTCACGCGTGCGCAAAGCATGGTCATTCTGGTGGGGCGGCGAGAGATTGCCGAGCGTATGATTGCCAACAACCGCCAGACCATGCGCTACACGGGGCTGGTCAATTGGCTTGGAGAGTCGGGCTCATGAGCGCGTGGGACCGCCTGTTGAGGCTTGTTTTCCCGCCTCGCTGTTCCGCGTGCGATCGCCTTTTGCCGTTTGATCTTCCCATGAGCGACGCGCTTTGCCCCGCTTGCTTGGCTCAGTGGGAGAACGAGGCGCTTGAGACCTGCGGAATTTGTTTGAAGCTTGTGGGAAAGTGTGATTGCGTGACAGAAGAGATGCGACGCGCTCGCGCGGCGTGCTTTCGCAAGCTGGTTTACTATCGGGGTAGATCGGGGGACGCGGTGCAAAACCGTGTGATCTTCCGCATCAAGGACGCACCAAACCGCATGGCAACCGCGTTTCTTGCAAGTCGCTTATACGTTCCTTTGCGTGAGGAGCTGGACCGACGCGGGCTTTCTCCCGACGCATGCTCGATCACATACCTGCCGCGCGGTGCTACCGCAAAGCGCGAGAGCGGGACCGATCAGGCATACGCATTGGCACGTGCTTTGTCGGAGCTGTCTGGCATTGCACCGGAGCGGTTGATCGTGCGCCGACGGGGAAAGGATCGGCGGCAGAAAACGCTGCGCTATCAGGAGCGGATCCAAAACGCGAAGGAGTCCTACATTTGCGCGGAACGGCATGCGCCGCTCAACGGAAAAACCGTCATTTTGGTTGACGACATCGTCACAACCGGAGCGGGTATGGCACAGGGCGCGCGGCTGTTGCGTCAGATGGGTGCGCGCGAGGTGCTCTGTTTTGCGGTTGCAAGTGACGAGATCAACCGTGAAAGGGAAATTTCGAAAGCCGATTTTTTCATGAAAAATTGAAAATAGGCATTGATTTTCAAAGGAAAATCATGTATAATGAAAAAAGAAAAGACTGTAGTCTGAAAAAGAGAAGGGAGGACGTGCCGTGTCGGAGAAAAAGAACGCGAAACGAGCGCCTGCTGTGAGTGTAACAGCCACGAAAAAAGGACACGGAAAGAAGAAAAAACGCGGCCTTTTTTCTTGGTTGAAAAATTTGAAGCTGAGCCAGAATATCGGCATTGACCTTGGCACCGCAACCGTTCTCGTTTATGTGCAGGGCAAGGGGATCGTGCTCGAGGAGCCGTCTGTGGTTGCCATCGACACAAACAGCGACCGTATCCTTGCCGTTGGAAAGCAAGCCCAGCAGATGCTGGGAAGAACCCCGGGTAATATCACCGCGGTCCGTCCCTTGCGAGACGGTGTGATCAGCCAATACGAGGTCACCCTGCGTATGATCCAGCATTTCATTCGCAGCGCGTGCAAAAATATGTTCTTCCCGCCGCGCGTTATGATCTGTATTCCGTCGGGCATCACCGAGGTTGAGGAACGTGCCGTGATCGACGCGGCGCGGGAGGCGGGCGCGCAAAAGGTCTATCTGATCGAGGAGCCCACTGCGGCGGCGATCGGCGCGGGGCTGGATATCTATGCGCCGAACGGAAACATGGTGGTTGACATCGGCGGCGGCACCACCGATATTGCCGTGTTAGCCTTGGGGGGCGTGGTGGTTTCGGAGTCGATCAAAATTGCGGGTGACCGCTTTGACGAGGCAATTATTCGCTACGTGCGGCGCAAATACAACGTGCAGATCGGAGAGCGAAGCGCGGAAGCGATCAAAAAGCATATCGGCGCGGTTTATGACCACCCCGACCCCAAATTTGTGGAGGTCAAGGGGCGGTGTCTGTCGCAAGGACTCCCCAAGCTGATCAACATCAGCTCGCAGGAAATGATCGTGGCGCTTGCCGAGCCGATCACGGCAATTCTTGATGCCATTCGCTCGGTGATCGAGCGCACACCGCCGGAGCTTTTGGGCGATATTTTGCGCAATGGAATCGTAATGACGGGCGGCGGTAGCCTGCTCTATGGGTTTGACCGTCTCATCACGCGCGTGACGGGGATTAAAACGCGTGTTGCAAGTGACGCGGTCTCCTGTGTTGCGATCGGGACCGGAAAATCGCTGGATAATCTGGACCTGTTGCACGAGGGAACCATCAATATCTCACGTGAGAAAAAGGTACGGCTATAATTTAGAAACGCATAGAACAAACGGCTCGCCGTCGGTGACCGACGGCGAGCCGTTTGTATCGCCCGCAATAGACGCGGTGCGAGGAAAGGATGGAAGAATGGAATACGTTGTAAAGGGGCGTAATCCCGCCTCTGTTTTTCGTTTTTTTGAGGAGATCAGCGCCATTCCGCGCGGCTCCTACAACGAGCGCGGGGTTGCCGATTATCTGGAGGCATTCGCAACGGCGAGAGGCTTGTTTTGTTACCGCGATGCGCATGAAAACGTGCTGATCAAGATTCCCGCAACCGCGGGGCTGGAACACTTGCCTTCGATCCTGTTTCAGGGGCATACCGACATGGTGTGCGAAAAGAATGCCGACGTGGAGCATGATTTTCTGCGCGATCCGCTCAAGCTGTACGTGGACAAAAAGGGCTTTTTGCGTGCCAAGGGCACCACGCTCGGTGCCGACAACGGCATTGCCGTTGCCATGATGCTGGCTTTGCTTGACGGTGAGGTTGCGGAACACCCCGCGATGGAATGTCTCTTTACCACCGCCGAGGAGGTTGGACTCAACGGCGCGCACGGTTTTGATTACAGCAAGATCACGGCACGCCGCATGGTCAACATGGACAGCGAGGCGCTGGGTGTGATCACGGCAGGCTGTGCAGGCGGTATCCGCAGTGATCTTTGCTGTACCCTCCACCCCGAGCCCTTTGCCGGTTCTGCGCTCCGCATATCGATTCGCGGTCTGATGGGCGGACATTCGGGTGAGAATATTAAGGACGGACGCGCAAATGCCAACAAACTCATGGGCAGACTGTTGGCGGCAGCACGTGATTTTGACTTCCGCATCGTTTCGATCCTGGGTGGCTCGAAGGACAATGCCATTCCGCGCGAGTGTGAGGCGGTGTTGGCTTGTGCCGATCCCGATGCGCTTGCCGATCTCTTTACCGAGCAGGGCGAGGCGATCGCGCGTGAGCTTTCCCGTGACGACCTCTCGTTTACACTTACCTGCGAGGACTGTGAGCCCGAGGCAATGATGAGCAGTCGTGAGGATACCCTGCGCCTGACCGCGCTCCTTGCCTGTGCCGCAAACGGCGTGCAGGAAATGAGCCGCGACGTGGCAGGGCTTGTGGAGTATTCGCGCAATCTCGGTGTGATTCGCACCGAGGGAGATGCCGTTCATGCGGTATTCTCGTCGCGCTCCTCCATGGAGAGCCGTCTCGATGCCTCGATCCGCGAGCTTGATGCGCTCGCCGCGGTTACGGGCTGTACCGCAAAGCACCACAGCCGATATCCGGGTTGGGAGTTCTCGCCTCGCTCGGCATTGCGTGAGGCTTACGCCGCGGCATACCGCGCGGTAACGGGGAAAGACGTCATTGTCAACGTCATTCACGCCGGTTTGGAGTGCGGCATCATTTATTCCAAGCTTCCCGATATGGATATTATTTCGATCGGTCCCACCATGCAGGACATTCACTCGCCCAACGAGGCGCTGGACCTTGGCGCGACCGAGGTCTTTTGGACCACCGTGGAGCGGTTGATTCAGGATCTTTCCAAATAATCGAAAAGGGGGGTGAGTCAAATGCAAAAATGCATTTGGTACTCACCCCCGACGTTTTTGCTTTGCGGCTAAACACCGCAATTTTCGACTGCTTTGCAGTCGAAAACCGCAAATTCCGC
>SVTW01000064.1 GCA_015063585.1 Oscillospiraceae bacterium | reverse complement strand
TTTTTGCTTTGCGGCTAAACACCGCAATTTTCGACTGCTTTGCAGTTGAAAACCGCAAATTCCGCGCTACAAAAAAGCCTACCGTCGGCTTTTTTGAGCAGAGGCTGCGCCAATGACGCAGCCTCTTTTTTACTTCAATTTATCAAGATTGTACGGTGTGGTCTGATATACGAAATAATTGAGCCAGTTGGAATACAGGAGATTTGCGGAGGATCTCCACGTGGCTGGCGGCGTTTTCTTGGGATTATCGTTCGGAAAATAATTTTTCGGAATTTCAATCGGCTTCCCTGCCGTCAGATCGCGCACGTATTCTCGGTTGAGCGTATCGGCGTCATATTCGGGATGACCCGTAATAAAGATCTGCCTGCCGTTTCTCGTGGAGAGCGCGAAAACACCAGCCTCCTCCGAGGAAGCCAGAATTTTAAGCTTCGGTACGCGTTCAATGTCCTCTCGCAAAACAGTGGTGTGACGGGAATGCGGAACCATAAATACGTCGTCAAATCCACGGAACAAAATGGAGCGCTTATAATCGGCGCGGTGCGGGAAGATACCGAACAGCTTTTTTTCAAGCTGATGTTTTTGAATTCCGAAATGATGGTAAAGTCCCGCCTGCGCGCCCCAACAGATGTGAAAGGTGCTATGCACGTGCGTCAGGCTCCAATCCATGATCTCGCAAAGCTCGTCCCAATATTCCACCTCTTCAAAGGGCAGGTGTTCCACCGGCGCGCCGGTAATGATCATACCGTCAAAGTTGCGGTGGCGAACCTCATCGAAGGTGGAGTAAAAGGCAAGCATATGCTCCTCTGACGTGTTTTTTGATTGGTGAGAAGCCGTGTGCATCAGCGTTAACTCTACCTGAAGCGGCGTATTTCCGAGCAGACGCGAGAACTGTGTTTCCGTGATCACCTTTGTCGGCATCAGGTTCAGCAAAAGGATCTGCAACGGGCGAATATCCTGCCCCGATGCGCGCGTTTCGGTCATAACAAAAATATTTTCTTCTGCAAGTGTTTTAGCGGCGGGTAATTCATTGGGAATTTTGATCGGCATGAAACTGCCCTCCTTTTCGGAAAATCGGAAAATCGGTTAAACCGTCTCAAGTGCCTGCGCAAGGTCGGCGATCAGATCGTCGGCGCTCTCAAGTCCGCAGGAAAGACGAACAAGGTCGCCCGATACGCCTGCCGCAATCAGCTCCTCGTCATTCATCTGACGGTGGGTAGCGCTTGCGGGATGCAGGCAACAGGTGCGCGCGTCTGCAACGTGCGTTTCGATCGCGGCGAGCTTCAAATGCTTCATAAAGGTTTCAGCGGCACGTCTTCCGCCCTTCACGCCGAAGCTGACAACGCCGCAGGTGCCCTTGGGCATGTATTTTTGCGCCAGCGCATAGTAGGGGCTGGATTCAAGACCTGCGTAGGTCACCCACGTGATCTTTTCGTGAGACTCCAGATATTTTGCAACGGCAAGTGCATTTGCGCAATGACGCTCCATGCGCACGTGCAGGCTTTCAAGCCCAAGATTGAGCAAAAACGCGCTTTGCGGCGCGGGCGTAGAACCGAAGTCACGCATCAGCTGTGCGGTAGCTTTATAGATAAAGGCACCCTCTTTTCCGAATTTTTCGGCATAAACGATTCCGTGATAGCTGTCATCGGGGGTGCAGAGTCCGGGGAATTTCTCGGCATGTGCCATCCAATCAAAGCGGCCCGAATCCACGATACAACCGCCCACAGCCGCGCCGTGACCGTCCATATATTTGGTGGTGGAATGCGTAACGATATCCGCGCCCCACTCAAAGGGACGGCAATTGACAGGGGTTGCAAAGGTATTGTCAATGATGAGCGGTACGCCGTGCGCGTGCGCCGCTTTTGCGAATTTTTCGATATCAAGAACGGTAAGCGCGGGGTTTGCGATCGTTTCGCCAAATACAGCCTTGGTATTTTCGCGGAATGCAGCCTCAAGCTCGGCTTCACTGCAATCGGGGGTTACAAACGTGAATTCGATCCCCATTTTCTTCATAGTAACGGCAAAAAGGTTAAACGTGCCGCCATAGATCGTGGAGGAGCATACCACGTGATCGCCGCAATTTGCGATGTTGAACACAGCGTAGAAGTTTGCCGCCTGACCGGATGAGGTCAGCATTGCCGCCGTTCCGCCCTCCAACTCGCAGATCTTTGCCGCAACGGTATCGCAGGTGGGATTCTGCAAACGGGAATAAAAATAACCCGAAGCTTCAAGATCAAAAAGCTTCCCCATGTCCTCGCTCGTTTCATAACGGAAGGTTGTGCTTTGAACGATCGGGATCTGACGTGGCTCGCCATTTCCGGGACGGTATCCGCCCTGCACACATTTTGTCTCAATTTTATAATTTTTCATGTATTCCTCCTCGTGGTGGGGTTCCCCTCACGTTTTTTTACCGAAAGCGGAACTTTTCTGTTCCGACTGTTTATAAATCCTTTTGATTATATCATAAATCTCGAAAAAAATCAATCCTTTTTTGTAAGATCGGAAAGCAAAAACCTGCTTTTTTCAAAATAATATCCATTTTATTCAAAAAATCCCCTTTTATACGACAATCCGAGCGTACAATCGCACGTTCAAGCGCACAAAAGGGGAATTTTTATTGCATGAAAAAATTCATATGAACCGATCAGAGCAGATCTGCGATTTCGTAGATCAGACGCTCGGTCTTTTCCCAACCAAGGCAGGGGTCGGTAATGGATTTTCCGTAAACCTCATCTGCCCCGATCTTTTGGCAACCGTCCTCGATATAGCTTTCGATCATGAAGCCCTTTACAAGACCGCGAACCTCATTGGAACAACGGCAGCTATGAAGCACGTCCTTGGCAATTCTGATCTGCTCGAGATATTTCTTTCCCGAGTTTGCGTGGTTGGTATCCACGATCACAGCGGGATTGCTCAAGCCGCTCTTTTGGTAGGTCTCGTAAAGACCGATCAGATCCTCGTAATGGTAATTGGGGAGCGACTGACCGTGCGCGTTGACGTATCCGCGCAGAATAGCGTGCGCATAGGGATTTCCCATGCTCTTAACCTCCCAGCCGCGATAGAGGAACATATGCGAATGCTGTGCGGCGGTGATCGAATTCATCATTACGCTGATGTCGCCGCCCGTAGGGTTTTTCATACCCACGGGAATATCCAAGCCGCTTGCGGTCAAGCGGTGTTGTTGATCCTCTACCGAACGCGCTCCGATTGCAACGTAGGCAAGCAGATCCGAAAGGTAGCGGTGGTTTTCGGGATAAAGCATCTCATCGGCGCAACCGAATCCGGTTTCGCTCAACGCACGGATATGAAGCTTACGGATTGCAACGATTCCGCGGAGCAGGTCGGGGTCGGCATTCGGGTCGGGTTGATGAAGCATGCCCTTATAGCCGTCACCCGTGGTGCGGGGCTTGTTGGTATAGATGCGCGGTACGATCAGAATTTTATCGGCAACCTTATCCTGTACGCCGCGCAGACGGTAAATATAGTCAATGACCGAATCCTCGTGATCTGCCGAGCAGGGACCAATTACAAGAATAAAACGGTCGGATTCACCCGAAAATACTTTTTTCAGCTCCGAAATAGTGGCCTCACGCCGAGCGGCAAGCTCAGGGGAGATCGGAAACTCGGCTTTGATCTCCTGCGGAATGGGGAGCTTACGATAAAATTGCATATTCATAATGATTTACGTCCTTTCAAAATTCTTTTATGGGTTAGGGGTCCCGTCGGCATCTGCCTTGGGTTTATCAAACATCGCACGGCGCGCGGTAGACGCGCGCATGGTCTCACGCATTCCCTCTCGGTCATTCATAGCAAGCATATAGCGAAAGCGTCCGAATTCGGCAATAAAGGAATCCATTTCGCGAAGCAGCTCATCACGGTTGAGCAAAAACAGCTCCGACCACATCTCGTCATTGATCTTGGCAATTCGCGTCAGATCACGGAAGGAATCTCCCGTATATTCCTCGAGTGACGGTTTATTACTGCAAGTCATCAGCGTAACTGCGATACAGTGCGTCAGCTGGGATAAAAACGCGATCATCTCGTCATGCTTTTGCGGGGTCAGTTCACTGATACGGGCAAAGCCGAGGATCTCGCCGAGCTGACGCGCCACGGCAATTGCAGCGGGCGTATTGCGTTCCGTGGGCGTTACAATAAAGTTTGCGCCTTGGAATACGCTGTCGTCGCTGTATTCCACCCCGCTTCGCTCGCGGCCTGCCATCGGATGCGCGGCAATGAACTCAACGTCCTCGCGCAACATTCCCTGCACGGCATTTACCACACTTCCCTTCACACCCGTTACGTCGGTGATAAGCGCGCCCGGCTTAAAAAGGGATTGATGCGCACGGATCCACTCCAGAAACACGTGCGGATAAAGCGCGAACACAACGAGGTCGGCATCACCGATCAGCGCGGGATCGACCTCTGTGGTTCCCGACTCGATCATGCCAAGCCCGAGCGCATAGTCAATGTCCGCTTGGTTTTTGGTGATACAGCGAACACGGTAGCCTTGGCGTGAAAGCGCACGCGCATACCCGCCGCCGATCACACCCAAGCCGACGATCAGAATATTGGTATCCTTGGTGATCGGTTTGATCTCAAAATTATGCATCGTATCTCACCTCCACCCCAAGCTTTTCAACGGTTTGAAAGAATTCGGGAAAGCTTTTATCAACAGCCTCCGCCCCTTCGATACTGCCGCCTGTAAGCGTGAGCAGAACGGAAAGAGCCATAATAATGCGGTGGTCGTTATGCCCTTGAAGGCAGGTATCGGGGGCATGAAAATCGACCGGATAGACCACCACGGTATCCTCGTGAACCGTAACGGCGGTGCCGAATTTTTTCAATTCGTCCGCCATCGCCGCGGCACGGTCGCTCTCTTTGATGCGCAAACGGCGCGTTCCGTTAAAGATACCGCCGTTCTTTGCCGCTGCGATCGAAAAAAGAATGGGTCCCAAATCAGGGCAATCTCCGATGTGGATCGTGGGGGTTCCTTGACAAAGCAGATTGAAATAATGGCGATAGATCCGGTCGCCCTGCAGGCTGTCGGCACGCAGTCCCGTCACCTCAACCGAGCCACCGAGCATGCCGAGCGCGTCAAGAAAAGCGGCGTTGGAATAATCGCCTTCTACTGCGGTCTCATGCGCGCGGTAGGACTGACCGCCCGGTATCCGGAGTGTATGCTCATCGCTCCATTCCGCAACAACGCCGAACTCGTGCAAGGCGTCCACAGTGAGATTCAGATAAGAACGGCTCTCAACAGGCGGGGTGATTCGAATAACGCTATCGCCTTTTGCCAAGGGAAGCGCAAATAGCAATCCGCTGATAAATTGGCTGCTCACGTTCCCTACCACGCGGTATTCGCCGGCGGGCAAAGGACCGCGTACGTCAATCGAATTTCCTTCGACACGGTATTCCAGCCCGCGTTCCCGACAAAGGTCAGCATAGACGCTCATCGGACGTTGCATCAGGGAAGCGGCGCCCGACAGCCGTGCGGGGTTTCCGGAAAGCAGGGTGATCGGTAAAAAGAAACGAAGCGTACTTCCGCTTTCACGGCAAGGCAACGGGTCGGTGGGGGCGATTTTTCTTGCGTCGATACCGCAAACCCGCACGGTTTCGCCCTTGCGCTCCCAGCGCGCACCCAACACGCGGATACAATCGAGCGTTGCGGCAACGTCCTCACACTGTGAGATTCCATGAATCACGCTCTCCCCCTCGGACAACGCCGCGCAAATCAGCAATCGGTGTGCCATGCTTTTGGAGGGGGGCGCATTCACGCTGCCCTCGGCACGGGATTTTAAAATGCTTACCTGCATGCCGATGCCTCCTTGCGCGAAATCAGAAAATCAATGGCCTCCAAATAGCCCGCCGTGCCATGCCCCGTAATGGTTTTGACACACGCGGCGCGGATATAGCTGATCTGCCGGAAAGCCTCGCGCTCCTCAACCTTGGAAATATGGACCTCAACGGTTGGAAGTTTTGTGGACTTCACAGCATCCAGAAGCGCGATACTTGTGTGGGTATAGGCACCGGGATTGATAACGATACCGTCCGCGCCTTCAAAATATGCCTCCTGGATCCAATCCACAAGAGCACCCTCGTGATTGCTCTGTCGGCAAACGACCTCGATCCCACGCTGACGCGCATGCGCCTCGATCATTTCGATCAGGCTTTGATAGGTGGTATTCCCATAATGCTCGGGCTCGCGAACGCCAAGCATATTGAGATTGGGACCGTTCAATATATATAATTTCATAAAAGATTCAACTCCTTTCGGACGGCTCGTGCTACCCATTCGGCATCCCCCGTCACGTCAATGCGGCAATCTGCCGCTGCACAATACCGATCGTAGCGCTCTTCATAGCGTTGGCGGATCGCCTCAGCCGAGGCTGCCAGCGGTCGGTCTGGCGTCGGCAGAAGGTCGGCAAGCGGTCGGTCAAGAAAAATGATCCTTCCGTTGCGCCGCAATGCGTCCAAATTGCTGTCGCGCAGGATCGCACCGCCTCCGGTTGCTACCACAATTCCGTTTCGATCGGCTATCCGACGCGCAATGATGTCCCCCTCCAGATCGCGGAAAAAGGCTTCCCCGTCCTGTTGGAAAATATCGGAAATGGGGCGCCCCGCCTCATTCACGATCAAATCATCACTGTCCAGAAATTCGCGTCCGAGCGCATCGGCAAGCAGACGTCCAACCGTGCTTTTGCCGCTCGCCGGCATGCCGATCAGCACAATATTTTCCTTTTCATGCAAAATCTTGTTATAAACGCAGTCACAGGTATCGGGCGGAAGCGATGCATCGAGAAAGATCTCGCACGCGCGTACTGCCTGTGCCACAAGCATATACAGCCCGCCCTCCGCCGGAATTTTACGTGCGCTCGCATCGAGGACAAGGCGCGACCGCAACGGATTGTAAACCGCATCTATCACACCGCAGAGATTGGGAAAGCGAGAGACGTCAACGGCTGCCGCCGCGATCGACTCATTTCCGTTTGGATACGGAAACATGCCACAGGGTGTGGTGTTAATAAGGATCTCAACATCGGCATGGTCACGGTAGAGTGTGTCATAATCCACAACACCCTCCCCTGCTTTTCTGCCGACCGACAGCACACATCCGGCATCAAGCGCACGGGCTACCGCACGTGCCGTTTTTGAGGTTCCGCCCGTTCCGAGCACCGCGACCTTCTTTCCCCTCAGAGAAAGACCGACATGCTCAATCAGCCGCCTCATGCCGTAAAAATCGGTGTTGTAGCCGTACAATTTGCCGTTTCGATTCACAATTGTATTGACCGCGCCAATGGCACGTGCCATGTCGTCGATCGCAAACAGGTGCGGGATCACACGTTCCTTATAAGGAATGGTCACGTTGATGCCGCGAAAGCGTCGCTCGGTAAGAAAGCGGTCGAGCGCGTCCGACGCGACCTCACATATTTCATAGGAATACCCCGCAAGCGCTCGGTGGATCTCCGCCGAAAAGCTGTGCTTGAGGTGTTCTCCGATACATCCGTATTCCATGATGGAAAATCCTTTCAAATGGGGTTCATATCTGACAAAGCAGAGGTCGTACAGGCTCAGATCAGCCATTCGCGATTGCCGAATCGCTGTACGATCAAGTCGGCAAGAACAAGGGCGGTTACGCTGTCTACCACAACCCTTGCGCGATGAATGATCGCGGGGTCGTGCCGTCCGCGCAGCGTGAGTTTTTCCTCACGCATAGCAATGGGATCAACCGTATTCTGCTCTTTGAAGATCGAGGGCGTGGGTTTGATCACCGTGCGGAACGTGATCGGCATTCCGTTTGTGATGCCGCCGTTGATACCGCCGTTGTGATTGGTTGCGGTTACGATCTGTCCGTCACGGAGCACAAATGCGTCGTTGGCTTCACTGCCGCGCAGATCAGCAAATCCAAAGCCCTCGCCGAATTCCACACCCTTTACGGCGGGAATTGAAAACAGTGCGTGGGAAAGCATACTCTCCACGGAGTCGAACCACGGCTCTCCCAAGCCTGCCGGCAACCCAACCACCGCGCTCTCCAAAATTCCCCCAACGCTATCGCCCTCGCGCGCAACCGCCTCGATATGCTGTTTCATCTGCTCGGCTGCCGGCTCGGATAAAACCGGAAAACTTTTTTCGGAAAGTGCTTGCAGATCTGCGGATAGATCCTCGAAGGCGCGGTCGGAAATCGTGGAAAGACGTGCAATGTGGGTGCCGATCCAAACACCGCGTGTCCGCAAAGCAGAAATCGCGATCGCGCCGACTGCAACCAGCGCCGCCGTGACGCGCCCCGAAAAATGTCCGCCGCCACGGTAATCCTCATACCCTTGGTAACGAATACCGGCGGCATAGTCGGCATGCCCTGGTCTTGGAAGCCCGCGTGTGTAGTCTTCGCTTCTCGTGTTGGTATTGGGAATCAGAATACAGATCGGAGTACCGGTCGTATGCCCCTCAAAAACGCCGCTGACGATCCGAAACGCGTCGAGTTCCACGCGCGCCGTTGAAATACGTCCCTGCGGGCGGCGAAGCGAAAGCTGACTGCGAATGAAGGCTTCATCAACGGGGATCCCTGCGGGCATACCGTCCAGCACGGCTCCGATCTCGGCACCGTGACTCTCGCCGAACAGCGTGACGCTTACGGCATTTCCAAAACTGTTCTTCATGAATTTCTCCCTTATTTTTGATAATACCGTCGAATTTCGTCCTTCCAGGACGCAAGCGGCATTCGACGAAGCTCGCAAGAGCCGATGCGATCGACCCAAACGACCGAAATATCGTTTCCGTCGCATTTTTTATCATGCGCGGCGGCATCAAGCATACTTTCAAGGTCCCCGTTTAACTGTGTGGGCAGTTGTAAACGCTCTAACAGAGCTTGCAGGCGCGGACGGATCGCAGGCGCGCACATTGGAAGCATGCCAAGTGCCACACATTCGCCGTGATAGAGCCCATGCAAATGTTCTGCCGCCTCAACACCGTGCCCGAGCGTATGCCCAAAATTCAAAATTTTGCGCAGTCCGCTTTCGCGCTCATCGCGTTCCACAATGTATTTTTTGATGCGGAGCGAGCCCTCGATCACACGCATGCGATCGGTCGTCTCACCGCCCGCCTCCAAAAACGCAAAAAGATCGGCGTCCGAGGTTGCAGCCATTTTAACAGCCTCGGCAAGTCCGTTTGCGATCTGCCGATGCGGAAGTGTCGCAAGTGTATCGGGGTCGATCAACACGCGGCGCGGCTGATAAAATGCCCCGACGATGTTTTTCACACCGTCCAGATTGACCGCCACCTTACCGCCGATCGAGGAATCGACCTGCGAGAGAAGTGTGGTGGGAATATTGTAAAAATCAATACCGCGCATATAGGATGCCGCCGCAAAGCCGGCAAGATCGCCCATCACGCCGCCTCCCACCGCAACAACACAATCGGTGCGGGTAAAGCCGCGCTCCATCATGGTGCGGCAGAGCTGTTCGAGACAGGCAAACGATTTGCTCCCCTCTCCCTGCGGCAGTGTAACGACGGTTGCGTCCTTGCACTGCGCGGCAACGGCGGCAGCATAGCGGGAAGGGACGCCTTCATCGGTTACGATCAACACGCGTCGGTCCAACTTCAAAAGCTCCCCCGCCCGCGCAAGACAGCCTCTTTCCAATATAATATCATAGCCGTTTTGCGGCAGATCAAGATGCAGGATCATAGCCAACCTCACTTTCCTTCATAAGAACCAACCAGCTTCAGGCGGTCACAGTAATATCCCAAATGATGGAGCATATTTTCACCCTCCGGTGTACGGATATTGCCGTCTGCCTCCACGTAAAAGTAGTATTGCCACAAAAGCTCCTTCATGGGGCGGCTTCGGAGCGAGCGCATGTTAAAGCCGTGCTGTCCAATCACGTCGATTGCCTTCGCAAGTGATCCCGCCTCATTTTTAACCGTGAAAACAAGAACGAAATGACTGCCGTGCCGTGCCGCGTGAAGCTCCTCCGCACGCGAAAAGACCGCAAAGCGTGTGGTGTTGGAACGGCTGGCATTGACGTTTCGCTCCAGAACCTCAAGACCGAATACCTCTGCCGCCTCCTCACTCGCAAGAGCCGCTACCGAGGGGTCTCCCTGTTCCGCCACCAGCTTTGCCGCAAGCGCGGTATTGGTGTATTCCTGCGTTTGCCAACCGTTGGCGCGAATATACTCGGCACACTGTCCAAGTGCCTGCGGATGGCTCACGATCGTTTTTATATCGGATTTTTGTGTTCCGGGAATCACCAGCAGGTCATGTGAAACAGCAAGATCGTGGACCGCGTTGATATAAAGATTCCCCGAGAACATCAGATCGGTTACCTGCCCAACCTCGCCGTTATAGCTGTTTTCAACAGGCAGAACGGCGGCATCGCACGCGCCCTTTTCAACCGCGTAATAAGCCGACGCAAAATCTCCGAACGAAACTCTTTGCGCCGTTGGGAATATTTTTCCGGTTGCGATATAAGCAAACGCGCCCTCGGTTCCGCAATAGGCGACCCGCATGCCCTGCAGCAGCTTATGCTGATAGGAACGTGACAGCTCCATATTATTTCGAATAAAATTAACGTAATAGGCTCGCAGCTCATCATCCGCGACACGCGCCGAGCCGTTACGGATCACGGTCTCCTCGCGTGCGGCGTCCAAAACAGGCAGCCCATGCTCGCGCTTGTATTCGGCAACCTCTTTCACCGCCTCCATGCGTTTCACAAACAACCGTGCCATTTCCTCGTCCACTTCGTTAATGATCGCTCTTGCTTTATCCAATCGGTCCATTTTTTTCTCCTTCTGAATGCATGTTAACACTGTTAACATGCTGAATGCACTCATTATACACCAAGAATCCGGGCTTGTCAAGTCATTTCGAAAACTTTTTCAATTTAATTCTCACGAAAACCACTTGCAAGAGGTCTTTTTTTGTGTTAAAATAAAAATACAAAGAAAAAAGGAGGCTACACAATGGAAGAGCATCTGACTGCCGACGCGATGCGGGAACGCTTGATCGTTGCAGGTATCCGTGAGCTTGAGGAGCATGGACTCCATGACTTTTCACTTCGTCGCGTTGCCGTTGCCTGCGAGGTCTCATGCGCCGCCCCCTATCGGCATTTTCGCGATAAGGACGACCTGATCCTTGGGATCATTCGTTATATCAATCACCGTTGGACGCTTTTACAGGATCAGATCACATCGGTTTTTCCGCCCGACGATCCGCGCCTGCTTGTGGAGCTTGGTGTTGCGCATATCCGTTTTTGGATCGCCAATCCGAATTTCCGCTCGGTACTCTTGTTGGACGACCCCGATCCGGACAGTCCCCGCCGCGCGGAACGCAAAAAGATCCGTGACGGAATTGACAAGGTCATTCGCGCATACAGTCACCTGCGCGGTCTTTCCGACACCGAGGAACAGCGCATCACCTATCTTTACCCTGCCGTGATCTATGGCACCGTCCTTTTGCTTGGAAACCGTGAGTTGGAGCACAATGAGGAATCGATCCGATTGGTTCGGACGCAATTATCTGCTATTTTGAAGCATTAAACTTCTAAAAAAGGGGGTGAGTCAAATGCAAAAATGCATTTGGTACTCACCCCCGACGTTTTTGCTTTGCGGCTAAACACCGCAATTTTCGACTGCTTTGCAGTC
>SVTW01000063.1 GCA_015063585.1 Oscillospiraceae bacterium | reverse complement strand
AAAAAGCCGACGGTAGGCTTTTTGTAGCGCGGAATTTGCGGTTTTCGACTGCAAAGCAGTCGAAAATTGCGGTGTTTAGCCGCAAAGCAAAAACGTCGGGGGTGAGTACCAAATGCATTTTTGCATTTGACTCACCCCCTCTCGCTTTCTAAATTTGTTGTAGACAAATCATCTTTTTTATGGTACAATAAAAGCATCACAAAAAAGGAGTGTGCCAATGAACGGTTGTATTTCGATTGATCGGATCCTTTCCAAGCTCGACGAGCATCTGCACCAAAACGACTACCCTGCCGCCGAACGCCATTTGCGCTATTGGCTCGACGAGGCAGAGGCACGGGGAGACCTGCGCGTTGGTCTGTTGGTGCAAAACGAATTGATGGGGCTCTATCGAAAGCTTGGGCGGCGCGAGGAAGCGATCCAATGCGCAGATGCCGCGCTCCGGCGCGTGCGCGATGCCGCGATCGGTCACCAGGTGGGCGCCGCCACCACCTATCTCAATGCCGCCACCGTTTACAAAGCATTCGGTATGGCGGAATCGGCACTCCCGCTTTTTGAAAACGCAAAGCAGATCTATGAGCGCGAGCTCGAGCCCCACGACACACGGATCGCGGGACTTTGCAATAACATGGCGTTGGCACTTGTGGATCTCGGCCGCTTTTCCGAAGCCGACACACTTTACCGCCGCGCGATCGAAATTACGCAAACCTGCGAGACAGGCGCGCCCGAAACCGCGATCACCTATCTGAATATGGCAAGCGCCGCCGAAGCCGAGCACGGGCTGGAAGCGGCGAGCGAAAGCATCGAGGACCTCCTTGAAAAAGCCGAAAAGCTCCTCGAGTCCTATGAGAAGCGCGACGGATATTATGCCTTTGTTTGCGAGAAATGCGCCTCGGTCTTTGATTACTACGGTCATTTTTACTACGCCAAGGAGCTGAGCGCGCGCGCAAGGAGGATCTATGAAGGGACTTGAGCTATCCGAACGTTTTTTTCTGACACACGGCGCACCGATGCTCCGCTCCGAATTTCCGCATCTGGAAGGTCTGCTCGCGGTTGGCTTGGCGGGCAGCGGCTCGGAGTGCTTCGGCTTTGACGACGGCATTTCGCACGACCATGATTTTGAACCCGGCTTTTGCATCTTTCTTCCCGACGAGGATCTGATCGACAGCCGTACCGAATTTGCGCTGGAGCGCGCGTATGCAAAGCTTCCGCGTGAATTTATGGGGTATCGGCGTCAGCCGCTCTCCCCCGTTGGCGGAAACCGACACGGTGTGATCCGTATGTCGGATTTCTTCCGCGACAAAACCGGAACCTGTGACGGCAGCCTCACCCTGCGCGATTGGTTCTTTATCCCCGAGCAGTCGCTTGCCGAGGCAACGAACGGAAAGGTCTTTTGCGACGGGCTCGGTAAATTCTCCGCGATCCGCCAAGCGCTCGCCTATCTCCCTGAGGACGTCCGCCTCAAAAAGCTTGCGGGCGAGCTTTTGCTGATGGGTCAGGCAGGACAGTATAACTATCCGCGCTGCATCTCGCGCGGGGACACCGCCGCCGCACAGCTTTCCATGGCGGAATTCGTCTCTCACGCGCTCCACGCGATCTTTTTGCTCAACCGTCGCTATCTTCCCTACTATAAGTGGAGCTTTCGCGCCCTGCGAGAGCTTCCCTGCCTCGCCTCGCTTGAGGGCAAGCTGGAATTTCTGATCTCCTCCGCCAACACGCCCGACGAGGTTTTGCAAAAGAAAGACTTTACCGAGCAGATCTGCGCCTCGGTTACCGATCGGCTCCGCGCGCAAAAGCTGACCGCCTTCGCGGGAGATGCCATGGAAGGGCATGCGCACGAGGTCAATGACCGTATTCGAGACGCAGACCTGCGCAATCTCCATATTTTGTACGGCGTGTAAGCGAAAAAAAATACCAAAGGTTTCTCGATTCCAAAAGCGACCGATTGCCGCGTCCGCAAAAGTCTTTTTTCTTGCTATTTTGCAAATTTTATGATATACTGATGTTAGAAAATTTTCGGAAAGGATATACACCGCATGAAACTGATCCACTGCGCCGACCTGCATTTGGATTCCCCCATGGAAACCAATCTCCCACCCGATCGCGCGCGCGAACGAAAAGCAGAGATCCTCTCCACCTTCGCAAAGCTCGTCCGCCTTGCCGATGAGGGCGGCGTTTCGGGCATTCTGATTGCGGGCGACCTCTTTGACAGCAACCACGTTACCAAAAAGACCGAGCGCTACGTGCTCGATCTGATCGCCTCGCACCCCGATCTTTATTTTTTCTATCTCGCGGGGAATCACGACCGCGCCAGCTCCCTGCGCCTCATGGCGGACAAGCCCGAAAATCTCTGCACCTTTGACGATGGCTGGCGCTCCTACCAATTCGGTGAGGTCACCGTAACGGGGAGCGAGCGTCCCGACCCCGACACGCTCTCACTCGATCCCGATGCCGTCAACATCGTTTTGATGCACGGGCAGGAGGGCTCGGGCAGGGGGGAAGAGAGCATTCGCTTCTCGCGCCTCAAGGGCAAACACATTGACTATCTCGCGCTCGGACACCTGCACGAATACCGCACCGCGCAGATCGACGCGCGCTGTACGGCATGCTATGCGGGTTGCCTGGAGGGGCGCGGCTTTGATGAATGCGGACAGAAGGGATACGTCCTGCTGGAGGCAGACCACGGCAAGCTCACGCATCGCTTTGCCCCTATCGCGCGCCGCACGCTCCACACCGTCCACTGCGACGTCACGGGATATACCTCCCAGCTGGATCTGGAAAACCGCCTGCTTGATGCCGTTCGCGAGATTCCCGCCTCGGATCTTGTAAAGGCGGTGCTGACGGGCAGCTTTGCGGGCGAGGCGCAGTTTGATCTCTCGCACCTCGGCAATCTGCTCTCCGAGCGCTTCTACTTTGCCAAGCTCCGCGACGAAACGCGGCTTCTCATCAACCCCGACGATTATCGCCATGACATTTCCCTCAAAGGCGAATTTGTGCGCCGCGTGATGGCGTCCTCGCTCCCCGAGAGCGAAAAGGAACGCGTGATCGCCTGTGGCTTCCGCGCCCTGATGGGAGAGGAGGTGGGACTGTGAAGCTCTTACGCTTACATATCGAAAACTTCGGTACGCTGGCGTCGCTCGACCTCGATTTTTCCGACGGCTTGAACGTCCTGCACCAAAAAAACGGCTGGGGAAAAAGCACCCTCGCGGTCTTTATCAAGGCAATGTTTTACGGTCTGCCCACAACCTCCCGCCGCTCGCTCGACGAAAACGAGCGCAAAAAATATACCCCCTGGCAGGGAGGTGCCTTTGGGGGCAGTCTCGAATTTGAAACCGCGCGCGGGAAATTCCGCATCGAGCGCTTTTTCGCCGCAAAGGAAGCAAACGACAGCTTTGCCCTCTTTGATCTTACAACCAATAAGCCCTCCGCTGCCTATTCGGCAAACCTCGGTGAGGAGCTGTTCGGCATTGACGCCGACGGATTTGAGCGCAGTACCTACCTCTCACAGCGCATGCTCGCCGACGGCAAGGACAACAGCAGCATTTCCGCCAAGCTCACGAATCTGCTCGACGACGTTGGAGACATCGGAAGCTACGACGACGCGATGGCGGCGCTTGACAAGCGTCGGCGCTACTACGTGATGACGGGTAACCGCGGCGCGATTGCCGATCTCGAACGCGAACGCGTGGAAAAGCAAAGCGAGCTGGAACGCTGTTTGCGCGTGCGAGAAGCCATGCAGGCGCAGGAATCCCGCCGCGCCGAAATTGCCGACGAGATCGCGTCTTTGCGCACGCAGATTGCCAAAACGCATACCGAACTTCAAAGATCGGCGCTCGCGCGTGAGCTTGCCGCTCTTCTGGAACAGAAAAACCGCATGCTCGACGAGCTCTCGGCACTGACCGAGCAGAAGCAAGCAATTGAGGCAAGCTTTGAGGGAGGGATCCCCTCGGTTGAGGAGCTTTCGGATGCGCGCCGTCTCTATGAGCAGATCCGCGCCGACAGCGTACGCCTGGAAACGCTCGGCTCCGCCGTTGAAAACGCCACCGCGCTCGCGCGCCTACGCGAGCGTTATCCCGCAGGGCTCCCCAATGAGGACACGCTTGCCCGCGCGCAGGAGCAAACCGAGGCACTGCACCGAACAGACCGCCGCCGCGAGGCTTTGATCGGCGCGCGTGACGGAGACGTTGCCACCCAACGGTTTCCCATGGGTGCCCCCTCGCCCGATGCGCTGGAGGAGGCTTCACAATCGCTCCAAAAGGCCGAGAAGCTGCAAAAAACGCTCGACACCCTCTCGCAGACCCCCGCGCCCTCCACGCCGCCCTTTTTCGCGATCGCCGTCGCGCTCCTGGCCCTCGGTGCACTTTGTGCGATCCTCGCGTGGGTGCCCGCGCTCTCGGCTCTGCGTCTCCCGCTCCTTGCCATTGGAGCAGGACTCCTCCTTGTTGCGGTCCTGCTGTTCTTCCTTGGATCGGCGGCTCGCAAAAAGCAGGCACAGCGCGCCTTGCAGCTGGAACAAAAGCAACGCGAGTGGCAGTCACGCATGGAACACGAGCAGAATCGCGTGCGCGAACTTCTCACCGCCTACCGCATGCCGATCCGCGGAAACGACCTTTCCCGCGCGCTGACCGAGCTCTCGCTCCTTTCCGCGCAATACCGTGAGGGTATGGAAAAGCGTCGGCGCATTGCCGAGGAGCTTGAACAGCTCTCGCAACGGCGCATGGAAGTGCTCTCCGCGCTTCGCCGTTTTCTGGAAGCCTACCGCATAACGGTTGACGAAAAGACAGATCTTGACGCGGCTCTGCAATCCCTGCGGCAAGCCGCTCTGCGCATGGCGGACCTGCAAGCCGCCGAGCGTCAGCGTGCCTCCGAAATGGACGAGCTGCGCGCAAAGGTCGCCGCGTCCAAGGATCGCCTCCTGCCCTTCCTGCACCGTTTTGATCCCGACGAACGCCTCCGCGCCGGCGCATGTCTTGACCGCATCGCCGAGCAACGCACTGAACACGCGCGCATTTTACACCGCTTGGAGCAGCAGCAGTCGGCACTCACCGATTTTATTCGGGAGAAAAAGCTTGACACCGTAGCCGATCTGCCCGATCCCTCCGCCTATGAGCGTCTCCGCAACGAGGAAAGCGATCTGCAAGCCCGCCTTGAAACGCTGCAAAAGCAGGTTACCGTTTTGGGAAGTGAGATCGACCGCCTCGCGCTGGATGCCGACCGCGTCCCCGAGCTGACCGAGGAACAGCGGCGTCTGGGGGAGCGCATCGACGAAGCACGCAAGAATGCCGACACCGTTGCAACCACCATGAAGCTGCTTGACGAGGCAAAAGCCGCCCTCTCCACGCGCTATCTGAACGGCATGCAAGAAAGCTTCCACCGCTTCTTTACCGCATTGACAGGCGAGGACGCGCCCGAATCGCTGATGGACACCTCCTTTGAGATCCGTTTGCGAGAGGGCGGACAGACCCGCACGATGGAGAGCTTCAGCCGCGGTTGGCGCGATGCCGTTCGCTTCTGCGTCCGCCTCTCGCTTGCCGACGCGCTCTTTGCGGACGGGGAGATGCCTTTCCTGCTTCTCGACGACCCTTTCGTCAACCTCGACGAGGATCGCCTCGCCGCCGCGAAGGCACTGCTGGACCGTCTCGCCTCCCAATATCAGATCCTCTATTTCGTTTGTAACCGCGATCGGATTTGAGAATTCCATTTGCGGGTACAACATGGTCGGACCATATATAAGAGGCTGCGTCATTGGCGCAGCCTCTGCTCAAAAAAGCCGACGGTAGGCTTTTTTGAAGCGCGTATTTTTGCGTTTTTGCCGCCAAAGCGGCAAAATGGACGGTGTTTAGCCGTCAAAGCAAAAAACGTGGGGGTGTCGATCAAATGCACAGTTGCATTTGAGACACCCCCTTATTCGCGGGGTCGATTTAATCCCTTTTGTATTTGTCAATTTCAAGCAAAATGCGATAAATCTGCTCCTGTTCCTTTTTCGTCTTTGCGGAAAGAAATTCATAACATTCAAGCGGAATGTTGCTCACCTCCCCATCTTGTGCGCCGAGTTTTTCAAATAACTTTGACAGAGAAACGTTCAAAGACGCAGAAATCTTTTCTATGCTTTCAATTGTGGCGTTTTTCTCCCCGCGCTCAATTTGACCAATGTATGTGGGGTGACATCCGGAAAGCTCGGCAAGCTTTTCTTGACTCAAGCCCTGCTCCGTTCTGTAATTTCTAATTCGTTTTCCTAAAACCTTCGCAATATCACTCATAATGATCCTCACTGTTATTTTTCATTATATATAGTCTATAAATCTTTAAACACTTTTTCTACAGACTATTGATATTTTTCTTTCTGTGATGTATGCTATAAGTATCATTTCAAAAATAATTGTGCTTATAGTAGCAAAAGAGGGGATTATGAATGTTTTTACTGCTTCTTTGTTTGGGCACCGAAAAATGAAAGAAACACGCATATTTAATAAAACCTATTGACATACCGCACTTTTTTTGCTATAATTGTTTTATGCAAAACAATTTTGCCCCAAACGGTTTGTCCGTTTCGGCGGAAAGGAGACAGCGATTGAAAAAACACACCGCGCCCCCCGACTCCCAAATGCTGGTCAATGAAACCGACCGCATCGCGCAGGAGTCGTCGTTGCCCGATACCGAACGCGCTTTCTGGACCTTTTTTAAGCTCATGGATCTGAGCAAATATTTTCGAGCCTATTGCTACAAGCCCATTGTGGACCTTGGCTTCTCGCTCAACGAGATCGACGTGTTGGTGTCGCTGACAAAGCACCCCGAAAAAAATACCGTGAAGGGGATCAGCGAAACCATGCATCTTTCAAAAGGTATGATCAGCCAAGCCGTGGAAAGCCTGCGAAAAAGAAAATACGTTACGGTGGACCAGAATAAGAAGGACCGCCGTTCGGTTTTGATCTCCCTCAATGCACTCTCAACTCCCATACTCGAAAAGCTTCAAGAGGTTTCGCTTGACTTCGTGCGGAATATCATCAACGGAATTCCCTACGAGCAATTGCAGGAGGTCTATCAGGTCGTTTCCCGCGTTTACACCAACAAAGAACATATGAAAGCACTTGCACCGTCAACCGACGGCAATACTTAACAGAGGAGGCGCCGCCATACGCGGCACATGAATATGGCTAACCGTAAAAAAACAGAACGCAACTATACAAAAATTGAAAGTATGCAGCACTTTGTGGAAAAGCTGGCAAAATTCGGTGACCGAACCGCTTACCGCTATTTTGACCGCCACCGCAACCTGCTTTCGATCACCTACCGCAACTTCTCGGCAAAATGTCTGCGCCAGGCGGCAGGCTACGATGCCGCAGGGCTTGCGGGCAAGCGCATCGCCATCATCGGTGAAACCTCGATCGATTGGGTAAGCTCCTACGTTGCAGCGATCGCTGCCGGCGGTATCGCAATTCCGATGGACCGTGAGCTTGATTTGGAGCAGATCAAGGGCTTCCTCGAATTTGCCGAGGCAGACGCGATCGTTTACTCACACAGCTTCAACGAAAAATTTGCGGGACTCTCCCTCGATCACCCCACCGTAAAGCTCCAGATCCCCATGGACCCCGAGCGCGGCACCTATGAGGATTGCGCTTCAATCCTGCCACTCGCGCGCTTGATGGATATGGGTGCCGATCATCTCGCACAGGGTTATCATCTCCCCGAGCCGGGTGACCCCGACCGCATGACCGAAATGCTCTTTACGTCGGGAACAACGGGAAGCAGCAAATGCGTAGTGCTGAGCGAGCGGAACATTCTTGCCGCCGTGAACGCTGCTTGCGAAACGGTGGACTTCTCGGCAAACGATTCGATCGTTTCGGTCCTCCCGATCCATCACACCTACGAGCTTTGCATCATGCTCGCGGGTCTGAACTACGGTATGAATATCGCGATCAACGACTCGCTCAAGCACGTGCTGAAAAACTTCGCGCTTTTCAAGCCCACAGGTCTTGTGCTGGTTCCGCTCTTTGTCAGCACCATGAACAAGCGCATTTGGGAGGAAGCCAAGAAGGGCGGCAAGGATAAGGTCCTGCGCGCCATGACAAAGGTCTCCCGCGTGATGCGCGGTGCCAAAATCGACGTGCGCCGTCAGCTCTTCAAGCAGGTTACGGGCGCGTTTGGCGGAAATTTGACCAAGATCGTTTGCGGCGGCGCGGCACTCAACCCCGAGCTGGTGGATACCTTTGCCGAGTTTGGCATTGAGATCTATGAGGGCTACGGCATTACCGAATGCTCCCCCCTGATCGCCGTAACACCCTACTATGCCCCCAAAAAGGGATCGGTTGGTCCCGCGGTTCCCTGCTGTGAGGTCCGCATCGACAAGGATCACCTCAACGAAAAGGGATATTGGGAAGGCGAGATCCAGGCAAAGGGCGACAACGTGATGATCGGCTACTACAAAAACCCCGAGGGAACCGCCGAAGTGTTCACCGAGGACGGCTGGTTCTGCACGGGCGACATTGGCTATATGGACGACGACGGCTACATCTTTATCACGGGCCGTAAAAAATACGTGATCATCTCGGACAACGGCAAAAACGTGTTCCCCGAGGAGATCGAGGAATATCTCGGTCAGCTCGACACCATTGCCGAGTGCGTGGTGGTTGGCAGAGAGGGTGCCGACCATTCGCTCACCCTCACCGCGATCGTATATCCCCAGCTTGATAAGTTTGAAAACGCAAAGGATCATGACGCTGTGGAAGAAGCCGTGCGCGCACAGATCAAAAAGCTCAATCGCAAGCTGGTTGCCTACAAGCAGATCCGCGCGGTGGAAATCCGCTACGAGCCGTTTGAAAAAACCACCTCGAAAAAGATCAAGCGCCACACCGTTTCCTGATTACTGAAAAGAGATAAACTCTGTAACGAAACTGTAAAAGATTGCATTTTGCGGTTTACAAAAGCCTCAGAAAATGATATAATCTTTTATATAAAAACAAAAGGAGGAAAAATATGCAAGAATTTCTCAACAATCTCATTGCATGGGCAACCGAGTTCGGCTTGAAGCTGTTGGCTTGCTTGGTTGTTCTGCTCGTTGGCAAGGTTGTGATCAAATGGGTCAATAAATTTATGACCAAGAGCAAGTTTGCCGAAAAGAATGACAAAACCGTTGTTACGGTGCTCTCACACTTCGTTTCCGCCGCACTTTACGTCCTGCTGGTGGTTATCATCATCGGGATCCTCGGCATTCCCACCGCGTCGGTGATTGCCGTGATCGCTTCGGCAGGTGTTGCAATCGGTCTTGCGCTGCAAGGCGCGCTGAGCAACATCGCAGGCGGCATTATGATCCTGATCCTTCGCCCCTTCAAGGTCGGCAATTTCGTTGAAATTGCGGGGCAATCGGGAACCGTAACCGACGTTGGCATCTTTTACACGGTGCTCACCACGGGTGACAATCGCGTGGTCACCATTCCCAACGGCACCGTTATGGGGGAGAACATCGTAAACTACTCCGCCAAGGATACGCGCCGCGTGGACTTCGTGTTCGGCGTTGCTTACGGCTCCGACATTGAGCGCGTAAAGGCGATCCTGCTTGATGAAGCAAGCAAACATGAGCTTGCACTCAAGGATCCCGCCCCCATGGCACGTCTCTCGGCACAAAATGCGAGCTCACTCGATTTTACCATGCGTGTTTGGGTGGAAGGCGCAAACTATTGGACCGTGAAATTTGATCTGACAGAGCGCATTACCGACCGCTTTACCGCGGAAGGCATCGAAATTCCCTTCAATCAGCTCGACGTTACCATCAAAAAGTAAAAAACACGGGAGAGGAAACCCCAAAACGGTCTCCTCTCCTCTTTTCAATAATCATTTAAAGGAGGAATTTATATGACTTCCACTCAGCTCTCACGCCAACTTGTAAAAAGCTTTTCCAAAGCGGGCATCACGGTTTCCACCGCGGAATCCTGCACGGGAGGACTCATCGCAAAGCTGATCACCGATATTTCCGGAAGCTCCGCGGTAATCGCGGGCGGTTGCGTCAGCTATACCAACGAGGTAAAGATGGGGGTCCTCGGTGTTGATCCCGCCATCATTGACCGTCACACCGAGGTCAGCCATGCCTGTGCCGCCGCCATGGCGGATGGCGCGCGCCGTTTGTTCGGGACCACGCTCGCGGTTTCCACCACGGGCTTTGCGGGCCCCGGGGGCGGCACCGATGAGGACCCCGTGGGAACGGTCTACATTGCCGTCAGCACACCGAACGGCACCGTTACGGAGCGTTTCTCAGCGCCCGACGGCGCCTCGCGCTGTGGAGTCCGAAATGCTGCCGCCATGCGCGCGCTCACGCTTCTCATGGAACATGGCGCATCGCTTCCGTCCGAAACAAAAGATGCGAACAAATTGTAAAGTCATTCGACAAAGGGTGGATTTTTTCGTCCAAATATGTTACAATATAGAAAACGAAACGATCCGAAAGGACACTCCATGAAGCAGCTTCTTCTTTTTCTACTCGTGCTCCTGCTCCTGTCCTCCCTTTCCGCCTGCATCACCCTTGACCCCGCCGACTTCCCCGACCATACCGATACGGGGGAGGCCTCCGAGAGCGAATCCTCCAACCGCCCCACCCCCACGCTCCCAACGTGGAGCGATGCGGACACCACGGCACAGGTCTTTTTCCGCGCCACCGATACGGTTGTGGACAGCACAAAGCGTGAATATTCCTATGAGGAAATGTGCGCCGATCTTGCCGGGCTGTATGCCGCCTACCCCAATCGCTTTACCTATGAAAGCATTGGCCGTTCGGTCGCCGGGCGGGAGATCTACGCCGTTTGCCTCGGAAACCCCGACGCGCCGCGCCAGATCCTTGTGAGTGCCGGCATTCACGGACGCGAATATCTCACCCCCCTGCTTGTCATGAAACAATTGGAATTTTACCTGCGGTATTATGACGTTGGCACCTACGAGGGGCTTCGATATTCCGAGCTTTTTGAGCGTTGTGCCTTCTACATCGTGCCAATGAGTAACCCCGACGGCATCATGCTCTCGCAGGCGGGCATTTCCTCGCTCCCCGACGAGACGTTGCGGCAGACGGTACAGGCGGTGTATGAGGCCGACTACCAAAAGGGCTACACCTCGCAAACCGATATCAATGAATATCTGAAATATTGGAAGGCAAATGCGCGCGGTGTGGATCTCAACCGCAACTTTGACGCGCTCTGGGAGGAATACCGCATCGGCGAGCCTGTTCCCTGCCACAAAAACTACAGGGGCCCCGCTCCTGCCTCCGAGCCCGAAACGCAAGCGCTCGCGGCACTCACCGATTCCCTTACAAATCCCGTGGCGGTGCTTTGTATTCACTCGCAGGGCGAGGTCTTGTATTGGGATTGCGGTCAGAGCGAACCGCTCCACACCGAAACGCGCACCTTTACCGAGGCACTCGGAGCGGGCACGGGCTACACTGTGGTCATGGAACAAAACAACGACGCATCCTTTAGCGATTGGTGTGCGCTGGAACGTGATCTGATCGCCGTTACCGTGGAGACCGGAAAGGGCACCTGCCCGCTTTTCATCGATAAATTCACCGCCATGTGGGCGGACAACTACGATCTTCTCCCACTCGCGGCAAAGTATTTTGAAAAATAACGTTTATCATAAAAGGGGGTGAGTCAAATGCAAAAATGCATTTGGTACTCACCCCCGACGTTTTTGCTTTGCGGCTAAACGCCGCAATTTTCGACTGCTTTGCAGTCGAAAACCGCAAATTCCGCGCTACAAAAAAGCCTACCGTCGG
>SVTW01000062.1 GCA_015063585.1 Oscillospiraceae bacterium | reverse complement strand
GCGAGCTACCGTTTGACCTTTATACATCGATTTGTTCTGCCCCATTGTGGCACCCACCTCGGCACCGATTCCAACCGAGGTCAAACGGTAGCTCGCCAGCTCAACGGCGCGGCGCGAGCCCGCCAGATACCCGCCCGACTCCGCCATTCCGCCGCCCGGATTTTTGATCAGCGACCCGATCACAAGATCGGCGCCCACCGCGCAGGGCTCAACGGTATCCACAAATTCTCCGTAGCAGTTGTCCACCACCACGTAAACAGACGGACGGATCGACTTGACAAAGCGCACCAGCTCTCCGATCTCGGCAACGCTCAGCGTGCGGCGATTGAGATATCCTTTGGAGCGTTGCACAAAGACCATCTTAATGCGGTCTCCGTCTTCACGGCGAAGACGCGCGCCGATCGCGTCAAAATCAAAGCCACCCGCGGCGGTCAGCTCTGCTTGCTCATAGGAAACACCGAAATCACGGAGTGAACCGTCGCCCGCGTTTCCGGTCAGCCCGATCACCTCCTCAAGGGTATCATAGGGCTTCCCCGCAACCGAATACATAATATCCTGCGGGCGCAAAATGCCAAACAGACCAATGGTGAGCGCATGTGTTCCGCTGACGATACCGTGCCGCACGATTGCCGCCTCGGCACCCATCACGTCCGCCCAGATCGCATCGAGCGTGTCTCTGCCGCGGTCATCGTAGCCGTAGCCGCTGGTGGATTGAAACATACCGTCAGACACGCGGTGTTCCCGAAAGGCATCCATTACCTTTTGGGTGTTTTCAAAGGAAATACGGTCGATCTCGGCAAAGCGATCGGCAAGTGCCGCCTCCGCCTCACGCGCCAGGGCTTGAATCTTTTCGGAAAAAATCATGGTTTTGTCACTTTCTTAATTTTGTATTCTGGATTCTGGAAAGGTTTTGAACATCAGTCCACAACGTAGTCGTCGGGGTTCAAGCTGGGGAATTCGGTTTCACGTGCTGCCGCGCGATTCGTAATATCATCGTAGAAAACAGCAGACGCGGCGTCCATGTAGGGAGCCAGGAACAGCATACCGATTCCGCACGTGCACATGCCCGCAAGCAATACCCAGCCGACAAAGCTAAACTGCAAGCAAAAATAGCTCCACTTTTTGCCGCGCATCAGGCTTGCCGAATTGCGGAATGCGTCAAGCACGCCCATTTCGGGATATTCGGCAAGGATCATAAAGCAAAACGCATAACGGTATTGCAACCAAATTTGCAGGATCACGGTCACAATGGCAAGCAGGAAGATACCGCTCACCAACAGCATGATCGCGGTAATATCGGCAGGCGCCATTTGCCCCTCCGCAACCCGCAGGATCGCGTGACGGGTTTCCCAAACCCCGATTACGGAAACAGCCGCCAACGGCAGGCTAAGGAGCATAAAGATCACCTCATATATCAAGCGAAGCCAAACCGATTTCCCGTAGCAGGTAGAAAAGAAGCGGAAGATCGACGGAAGCGTAACGGGCTTTCCGTCCACGATATCCAGCGTAAAACGCTGATAACCGAGCAACACGGGCGAGCCGACAAACAGACGCAGGCAAAATCCAAACAACGAGCCAAACACAAGCGCACCGATCAGAAACGGAATGAGAGGATTGGATGTAAAAATTGCGTCGATTCCTCCCTCGCGGTAAGCCGTGATCAGGTTTTGAATATCCTCCTCATCAAAGGATACCGACGAACTGAAGCTCCCTGCCGAAGCCGATCCGCCAAGCACGCCTGCCAAGAGGCTTGCTCCGAATGCGACCCAATAAGACGGTTTGAGCGCCTCACGCGCACGCGCGCGATAGTACGCCGCGCCCTTTTTTCCTGCGGGAGCAGAGCTGTAGAGTTCACTTCCCTGATATGCATTTTGATCCATGTTTTTATCTCCTTTTCCTCTTTTTATACTTTTATACTCTTGTTTGCATTTTTACTTGCTTAAAAGCTTTCTACGATTCGGCGGAAGGTGTTTCCGCGCTCCTCAAAATTTTTGAAGACATCAAAGCTCGCGCACGCGGGCGAGAGCAATACGGTATCCCCTGCCTTTGCAACCGCGCGGGCGCGACACACCGCCTTTTCAAAGTCGGGCTCGCGGTAGATCTGCATGGTGGCATCGCCTCTTGCAGACAGTGTCTCATGGATTTTTTCCGCCGTTGCGCCCGTGAGCACCACTGCGCTCGCATGGGCAACAAGTGCCTCGGCAAGCGGCTCGAAGGGGATCTTCTTATCGTAACCGCCGCATATGACGATCGGCTTGCCGGACAGTGCCGAAAGTGCCGCCGCAGTACGCGTTGGCGAGGAATCGATCGAGCTATTGTAGTAGCAAACCCCCTCTACGGTACGGACCCATTCCAAACGGTGCGGCACACCGCGAAAGCTTGTCGCAACCAAGCGCACGTCCTCGGCGGATACCAGCCCGTCGGTCAGCGCGATGGCGGTCATATAGTTTTCCAAATTGTGTCTGCCGGGGAGCAGGATCTCGGAGGCTTGCAGGATCGGTCGAACCGCGTCTCCGTCAAACAGCACGACCTCGCCGCCCGAGAGGTAGACCGCACGGTCTCCCGCCCGCATCAGATCGGCGAAATCACGCACGTCGGACCGAGTCGACGAAAACCACGTCACCGCCCCCCGATGCGCGATCCCCGCCGCACGGGTGATCTCATTCTCGGCGTTGACCACAAGCAAGCGATTTTCGGGGTGCGTATGGATATTGGATTTCGCGGCGATGTATTCCGCCATGTCAACGTGCCAATTGAGATGATTCGGGGTGATGTTTGTCACAGCCGCACGCACGGGAGATTGCCGCATGGTTTGCAGCTGAAAGCTGGATAGCTCCAGCACGGCAAAATCATCGGCATGCATTTCTTCAACGTGACCGATCGGCGGTGTGCCGATGTTTCCGCCCACGAATACACGCCCCTGCCCCCGTCTCTTACATGCCGCATCGAGCATCTGCCCTGTGAGCGTGGTGGTTGTCGTCTTCCCGTCACTGCCCGTAACCGCGATCACGTTTGCGGGGGTGAGGTCCAGAAACAATTCGATCTCGGAGGAGAGGATCGCGCCGCGCGCAACAGCCTCCCGAAATGCGGGCAGGTCGGGGCGAAGTCCGGGAGAGCGAAAGATCACGCCCTCGTCGATGGCATCGAGATAGTGCTCGCCAAGGATCAGCCGCACGCCGCGCCGCTCCAGATCCTCTGCGGTTTTCCCGAGCGCGTCACGCGTTTTTTGATCACGCGCCGTTACAAAAATGCCTTGTTTGAGCAGAAAATCGATCAACGGCAGATTGGAAACACCGAGCCCCACGACCGTAGCGCCCTTCTCGCGGCAAAGTTTTGCCCATTCCAAAAATGTCAAAGCACGCCCCCCTTTCTACTATATCATCTATATTATATTCTTTTTTCCTCCGACTTGCAATAGAAAAGCCGCGAAAAAAACGAAAATTTACAAAAAAGCGCTATTTTCCCCCTTTTCAAAACCGAAATTATCTGTTATAATGATAGAGATAACAAAAATGGGAGCATGAATATGTCGGTTGAAATTGTACGTCAACATTTGAGCAAATACGGTCTTGAGAACCGCGTGATGGAATTTGCGCAATCAAGCGCCACCGTGGAGCTCGCCGCCGTAGCGGTGGGAACCGAGCCTGCACGGATCGCAAAAACACTCTCCTTTTATGGGAAGGACGGGGAATGTATTCTCATCGTCACCGCGGGCGACCAAAAAATTGATAACAGCAAATATAAGGCACAGTTTTCCTGCAAGGCAAAAATGATGACTGCCGACGACGCGCTCACGGCTACGGGCCACGCAGTTGGAGGGGTTTGCCCCTTTGCCCTCCCCACGGGCGTTCGCGTTTATCTTGACATCTCCCTGCAACGCTTTGAAACCGTCTATCCCGCGGCGGGGAGTGCCAGCAGTGCGGTGCGTATGAGTTGCGAGGAGTTGAAAAAGGCTTCGGAGGCACTCGCGTGGATCGACGTTTGTAAAACAAGAGAAGGATAACAGATCGGAAAGGACTACGAATGGCAAGTAAAGATACGGCAAAACAACAGTATGACAACCAAAGCATCAAAGCCCTGAAGGGTGCCGACCGCGTTCGGAAACGTCCCGCGGTTATTTTCGGCTCGGACGGCTTGGAGGGATGCCAGCATTCCTTCTTTGAGATCCTTTCCAATGCCGTTGACGAGGCGCGTGAGGGGCACGGAAACGAGATCCGCGTCACGGCTTTTCGCGATAAGAGCATTCGGGTTGACGACCGCGGGCGCGGTGTACCGCTCGGCTGGAATGAGCGCGAGGGCAGATGGAACTGGGATCTGATCTATTGCGAGCTTTACGCGGGCGGTAAATACGACAACAACAGCGATGGCTCGGCATATGAATATTCGCTCGGCTTGAACGGCTTGGGTGCGTGTGCAACGCAGTACAGCTCGGAATTTATGACGGTCCACTCCTACGACGGCAAAACCGAACGCAGTATTCGCTTTAAAAAGGGCGAGGTTGACGGGGAACTGGAGGAGCGTCCGCTCACACCGAAGGAAAAACGCACGGGTACGGTGGTGCATTGGAAGCCCGACCTGGAGGTGTTTACCAATATTGATATCCCACATGAGAATTTTCACGACATTATGCGCCGTCAATCGGTGGTTAACCCCGGCATTGCCTTTCTCCTTTTGATTGAGGAGGAGGACGGCAGCTTTACCGAAAACCGCTATATCTATGAAAACGGTATCATTGATTATCTGCGCGAAACGGTTGGCGAATCGGCTCTTACCGAGCCTGTGAGCTGGCACCTCGAAACGCAGGGACGCGACCGCGAGGACCTGCCCGACTATAAATTCAAGGCAGACGTGACCTTTTGCGTCTCCAATACCGTTACCCTGCTTGAATACTACCATAACTCCAGCTATCTGGAGCATGGCGGCGCGCCCGACGAGGCGGTGAAATCGGCGTTTGTTTACGCGATGGACAAGTACCTCAAGGCAAACAACCGCTACGCAAAGGGCGAGAAAAAGATATCCTTTAATGATATCGCTGACTGCCTCCTGCTTGTGAGCAACAGTTTTTCCACGCGTACCTCCTATGAGAACCAAACGAAAAAGTCGATCACAAACGCCTTTATCGAGTCGGCGCTCAACGAATTTCTGCGCCGTCAGCTCGAGATCTACTTTATCGAGAATCCCAAGGCGGCGGAGCTTTTTGCCAATCAGGTGCTGATCAACAAGCACAGCCGCGAGAGCGCGGAGCGCGCACGTGTGGACGTTAAGAAAAAGCTCGCGGGCTCGATTGACGCCGCAAACCGTGTGGAGAAATTTGTGAACTGCCGCTCGAAGGATCCCAACGTTGCCGAGCTCTATATCGTGGAGGGTGATTCGGCTCTGACCTCGTGTAAGCTCGGACGTGACGCCGAATATCAGGCGATCATTCCCGTGCGCGGAAAAACACTCAACTGTCTTAAGAGCGACTATGACAAGATCTTCAAGAGCGAGATCATCACCGACCTGCTCCGCGTGATCGGATGCGGTGTGGAGATCCACAGCAAAAAGAAATCCGACATGAGCGCGTTTGATCTTTCAAGCCTCCGTTGGTCAAAGATCATCATTTGTACCGATGCCGACGAGGACGGCTTCCAGATCCGCACGCTCCTGCTCACGCTCTTTTACCGTCTGCTGCCCACCCTGCTCAAAGAGCATAAGGTGTTTATCGCCGAGTCTCCGCTCTTTGAGATCACCACAAAGGACGAGACGCTCTTTGCCTTCGACGAGTTTGAAAAAGCCGAGATTCTCAAAAAGCTCGGCAACAAAAAATATACGCTCCAGCGCTCGAAGGGATTGGGTGAGAACGAGCCCGACATGATGTGGAAAACCACCATGAATCCCGAAACGCGCCGCCTCATCTCGGTATCCCCTGCCGATGCCGCCGCCACCGAAATCATTTTTGACACGCTGTTGGGTGACAACCTTCCCGCGCGAAAAAAATTCATTACCGAAAACGGCGATCGTTATATGAAGGATATCGACGTGTAAGAGCGCTCAAAGGGGCTGTTTCAGTTCGATACAGAAGCTGTGTATTTGGTTCTCTGCTGACTGAAACAGTCCCATTTTTTATTTTTTGGAAAAAACATGTAACCGAATCCACCCTTTTGTCGACATATTGGGTGAAGCCCGAAAACAGGAGTGTTGTTATGGAGGATTACAAGATCGTTGATCTCTATTGGGATCGAAACGAGGAAGCCATTCGGGAAAGCGACGCAAAGTACGGACATATGCTGCGTTCCCTCTCCTATTCCCTGCTCGCCTCTCACGAGGACGCCGAGGAATGCGTGAACGATACTTATCTCGACGCGTGGGGAAAAATGCCAACCGCGCGTCCAATCTATCTCGGTGCGTACCTCTCGAAGATCACACGGCGCATTTCGGTAGACCGCTGGCGTGCCGCTCACAGGCAAAAGCGCGGCGGCATCGGCACCGTGATCGAGGAGTTGACCGATTGCATTCCCGATTCAGCCACCCCCCAAAGCGAATATGAGAACCGTCGGTTGGCAAAAGCAATCAACGGCTTTCTCGTCATGCAGGAGCCCGAACGGCGCGCGATCTTTGTTCGTCGCTATTTCTGCTCGGAATCCACGGCGGAAATCGCGGCGGGGCTTGGCATAGGGGAATCCAAGGTCAAGGTCACACTGCATCGCATGCGGGAAAAATTAAGAAAAGAATTGGAGGCGCAGGAGCTGCTATGAATCGAAATAAAAAAGAACGCGCCCTTCGGTTATTCCAAGCCATTGGAGAGCTGGACGACCGCCTTTTGCAAAGCGCGATGCTCTACCGATCGCCCAAGCCAACCCCCATGCTCCTCCGTCTGCTTCCGCTTGCAGCCACCCTCGCCTTTTGTACGGTCCTGATCCTCACCGTGCTGATCCTCCCCTCCATGCTCAAGGGGCTCTTGCCCCCTCCGAACGACAGCGGCAAGATCGACGATCCGCTCTCGGACACGATGTACGACCTGCGCGATTCGGGTCAGATGCAACCGTTGGCCAATCATAAGGAGGCACTTCCCTTCTCCGACGGTTCTGCCTATCTTGTTTGCCAATACACCGAGGACGGCGGCTTCTACGTCAGCGATCCCCTCAGTGAGCGCGATATCGAGCACCTGACTGCATCGCTTGGCATGGGAGAACGCGTCTCTCCCGACGCGGATCCGATCGAATGTCGCGTTTGGATCCTGCTTGGGAACGGTGACGTGCTCTCGCCCTACCTGGCGCTGTCCGACGGAAACGTGGGAAAAGCAACCCTCTTTGACTATGAAGCCGAGCTGATTCCCACGGAGGATTTTGCAAAGACTGTTTCGGGCATTCTGAACACACCCCAATCATAATCGGAAAGGATGGTATCCATGATGAAAAACACAGTCAAGTATCTTACCCTGCTCCTGATGTTCACCCTGCTCCTCACCTCCTGCGCCGCAGCCTCCTATCCTCCTTTGACGGACGATAAGAACGGGGCTATGATAGACAACGATTACAAGGGATCGCAAATTGGAGAAGAATTTTCTACAGACGCAGAGGACGGTTTTCAGGAAAATCCATTTGCGTCAACCGCCACGCAGAACGTGTCGACCTTCTCCGCCGACGTGGACACGGCATCCTATGCCTATTTCCGCAAGCTCGTGAACGCGGGCTACACGCTGGAGGATCTGCAAAACAACGCAGCCGCCTTCCGCACCGAGGAATTTCTCAACTATTTCAAATATAGCGTCACCGCGCCTACAAACGGGGCACTTTTCGGCTCCAAAACCGAAATTGTGCCCTGCCCGTGGAACAGCGAAAATCTGCTCTTCCGTTTGACGCTCCAAGCCGAAAACGCAACCGAGAGGGTTGGCAATAATCTCGTTTTTCTGATCGACGTTTCGGGCTCGATGAGCGCCGACGATAAGCTTCCTCTGCTCAAACGCGCCTTCACCTATCTGGTGGGAAATCTCGGTGCGAATGATACGGTTTCGATCGTAACCTATTCGGGCAGAGAGGAGGTCGTGCTCGACGGCTGTTCGGGTCTTGACAGCGCGCGGATCCTGGATGCCATTCACTCGCTTCGGGCAAACGGCTCCACCAACGGCGAGGCGGGCATTGCCGAGGCATACCGCATTGCCGAAAAGCATATGATCGCGGGCGGAAACAACCGCATCATTATGGCATCGGACGGTGACCTCAACGTTGGCGTTTCCTCCGTGGAGGAGCTCAAAGCCCTGATCGAGGGCAAGCGCGACGCGGGCGTTTTCCTGTCGATCGTTGGATTTGGAAGCGGAAACTACCGCTCCGCTAAAATGGAGACCCTGGCGGACAACGGAAACGGTGTGTATTACTATATTGACGGTGAGAGCGAAGCCGAAAAGATTTTCGGCACCGACCTGCTCGGCACGCTCTATACCATCGCAAAGGACGTAAAGCTCCAGATCACCTTTGACACCGAAATGATTGAAAGCTACCGCTTGATCGGATATGAGAACCGCATTTTGAATCAAGAGGATTTTAAGGACAATGCCAAGGACGCGGGCGACGTGGGCGTTGGGCATCAGGTAACGGTTTGCTATGAGCTGAAGCCCTGCGCGCAGGCAAAGAACGCAACCGACCCCTGGATGGAGCTTGCCGTGCGTTATCAGAAGGTGGGCGAGGAACTCTACCGCGAAGACCACTATAAGATCGGTGCGGAGGCATACAGCGAGAACGCAAATGAGGACCTGCGCTTCCAAGCCTGCGTGATCCGTTGCGCGATGCTTTTGCATAAGAGCCAATATCTGCCCGAAGGCTACACAGTCACCGCTCTGCTGGAGGAATTGGACGCCCTGAATCTCAGCGACTATTCCGACCGTGCCGAATTTCGCGAGTTGATTCGCCGTCTTACCATTTATACGCCGATCCAGCCGAGATCCTAAACCGTATCTCAAATCAAATGGGGCGTTTCACATGCCGTGTGCATGCGAAACGCCCCATTTGCGGTACATATTCAGTTACAATCAAACAGGACAAACGTTGATTGCTCTCAGCTTTGCGCTGTTCTTAGGATCGGGCTCGGTGTCAAACGTGACCTTCTGACCCTCGGTGAGCGTTTTGAAGCCCTCGGTCTGGATTGCCGAGAAATGAACGAACACATCGTCGCCGCCCTCTTCGTTGGAAATAAAGCCGTAGCCTTTTTCTGCGTTGAACCACTTCACTGTACCTTTATTCATTTCGGGTACCTCCGTAAAATATTTGTGTACCCGGAAAAAAACAAAAGCCCCAACATTCGCAAATCGGTGTCGTTCCCGATTCGCAAATCAGTGGGACAGGGATGTTATCTCGAATACATCGATAGTATAGCACAAAATGCCTGCATTGTCAAGACATTTCCATAAAAAGCACCCAAAAAATTCCATCAATTATTCAGCGGAACGACTGTAAAATATGTCATAATCAACAAGAAATCCATATACGCTTCGCAAAGGATTGTCGGTTTGCCAACTTGACATTTTCCCCATTGTCATTTATAATTAAGATGCAGGAATATCCCGATTCAATTGGGACATTCATGAAGAGTAAAAGCATGAGCGTTGGATCCTTGGATCCTTTAGTGCCGACCGAACGGGGAGTTGTCGGGCGGACGAAAAGAGCGACGGGTGCGCCCGCACCTCTTGCGATTTATGCTTTGCATCCCGCTTCATAAGGCCGATCGGAGATGAATGAAACCGCGATAGCTCGCCCTTTCTCGCGCCTCCCGTTCCGCCGTATGGGTGGAAAAAAGGAGGTATTTTTATGAGTCATCCTGTTTCCGCACGTTCCCACGTATACCGCATCACGCTGGATGCCATGTTCGTGGCACTCTACGTCATTCTCGGCACGCTTTTCTCGTTTAAAATTCCGGGAGCGATTCAAATTTCGTTTTCAA
The DNA here is from genome assembly GCA_015063585.1 of Oscillospiraceae bacterium. Classification (GTDB taxonomy): domain Bacteria; phylum Bacillota; class Clostridia; order Oscillospirales; family CAG-272; genus UMGS1865. The sequence continues at coordinate 1,952 of SVTW01000062.1, read as the reverse complement.
CCCTGCCGATTCTGCTCTGCGCCTTTCTTTGCAAGCCGACCGATGCCGTTTCGGTTGCGGTGATCGGCACCTTTCTCGAACAGGTGCTTGATCCCTCGCCCTATGGGTTTGCAACTCTCCCGCTCTGGCTGATCCCCAACGCGCTGTTGGCGCTCATCGCCGCGGTTGGCGCATGGCGCATCGCGCGGCTCGAAAACCGCCGTCTCGCCGTGGTGCTCACCTGCGTCACGATCGTGATCGCCGAGCTGTTTCTTACCCTATGCAACACGGGTCTGCTGTATCTGGACGGCTATCTGTTGCACTATCCCGTGAAAGCACTTCATCTCTTACTCCCCACCAGAATCATCAACGGACTTGTCCGAAGCGCGACCTCGGCTTGTCTGGTTTCCCTGCTTGTACCCCCTCTGCGACGAATGCTTGCGAAATTTTCGTAAATCCCCACAGTACCCAATACCTGTCTCACAGGTAGACCGTTTGACCTGTGATCTATGATGCGGCAGTTTTAGGCGGACTCCCCCTTGCACTGCCGCATTCTTGCGCGAAAAAATGATTGAAAAGGAGTTTTTATGACCTGCCAAGAAGCCATTCAATATATTCATTCCTTCCCTTGGCACGGGACAAAGCCGGGGCTTGAACGCATTACCGCCCTGCTTGCCTCAATTGGAGATCCGCAAAAAGCCGTGCGTTGTATCCACGTTGCGGGAACAAACGGCAAGGGCAGCGTTTGCGCCATGCTCGACTCGATCCTGCGTGCCGAGGGCTACCGCGTTGGACTTTTTACCTCACCCTACATTCGCAATTTCCGTGAACGTATCCGCGCGGACGGCGAGATGATCGGAGAGGACGAGCTTGCCGAGATCACCGCATTTATCAAGCCTTTTGCCGAGGCACTTGACGAAAAGCCGAACGTGTTTGAATTGATCACAGCCATCGGATTTGAGTGCTTCCGTCGCCGCGGCATTGAGCTTGTGGTGCTGGAGGTGGGGCTGGGAGGCAGACTCGACCCCACAAACGTGATCGAATCCCCCCTGCTTTCGATCATCACCGATATCGACTTTGATCATACCGCACAGCTTGGAAATACCATTCAGGCGATCGCCGCCGAAAAAGCCGGCATCATCAAGGAGGGCCGTCCCTGCCTCTTTGGCGGACGCGACAGCTCGGCTTGCCGTACCATTCGTTCCATTGCGGCACTGCGCCACGCCCCCTTCCATACCGTGGATCGGAGTGACTACCGCGTGACCGAAATGACGCTCGACGGAACGGTCTTTGATTTCCAACATTATATCGGGTTAAAGCTCCCCCTGCTTGGCTCTTACCAGCCCTTTAATGCCGCAATTGTGTTGACTGCGCTCGGCATTATCGAACAAGAAGGCATTTGCGGCAAGGAGGAATCGCTTCGCCGCGGTCTTGAATCGGTGCGCTGGCCTGCACGCTTTGAGCTGCTTTCGCGTGACCCGATCGTGATCTGTGACGGCGGACACAACCCGCAAGGAATCGCCGCCGCCGTAAAGAGCGTGCAAACCTATTTTCCCGAGCAAAAGGTGCGTATTCTCACGGCTGTAATGGAAGACAAAAACTACGACGAGATGATTGAAATGCTCCGTCCCGTTGCCACCGCCGCCTATACGGTGGATCTCGGAAATCCGCGCGCCCTTTCGGCAGACACCTATGCAAAATATCTGAACAGCCATAAGATCCCCGCACAGGCATTTGGATCGGTCGCCAACGCGCTGTTTACCGCAATCGACGATTGCAAGCGAGAGGGCACTCCGCTTCTCTGCCTCGGTTCACTCTATCTTTATAATTCCGTGCTTGACGCGCTGGAAAACAAATAAACGAACAGGGGGTGAGTCAAATGCAAAAATGCATTTGGTACTCACCCCCGACGTTTTTGCTTTGCGGCTAAACACCGCAATTTTCGACTGCTTTGCAGTCGAAAACCGCAAATT
>SVTW01000061.1 GCA_015063585.1 Oscillospiraceae bacterium | reverse complement strand
CGGCGAGTTCTATTGCTTCGCAGTGATATTCGGCTATCGCCGAGTGGTATTCGCTACGCGAGTTTGGAGGCGAATAAAATATCACTGAAGCCGTAAGGCTTCAATATCACTATTGCGTAAGCGATAATATCACTCCGACGCAGTCGGAATATAACTCTTGCTTTCTCTGCTGATTTGTTATATAATGAATAGGGTTATGGGCTTTGCCCGATGCATTTGTAAAACAAATGCGAAACTGGCGATAAAACAGTATAGCAGAAAAGAATTTGATGGGGGTGTGAGAAAATGGATATATCTTTCAAATCAGGTAATGAAAAATTCAATTATAGAGTTTGTGCTATGATGATTTCTGACGAAAAAATCTTGGCAATGCATGACGATAGGTCGCCATATTACTATCTGCCCGGCGGAAGAGTTGCAATTGGTGAAACTGCGGAAAATGCCGTTATTAGAGAGGTTCAAGAGGAATTGGGTGTTACACCTAAGATCGTCCGTCCGCTTTGGTTAAATCAAGCGTTTTTTACAGAAGATGTCGACAATCTTAATTATCACGAACTTTGCATTTACTTCTTAATGGATATCACAGATACGGACTTATTGACAAGAGGCAAACAATTTACATCAAATGAAGGGCACCGCATCCACACCTTTGAATGGTTGGAGTTTGAAAGATTGAAAGATGAGTATTTTTACCCACTGTTCTTGAAAAAGGATATTTTCAATCTTCCTAATGTATTTACTATCCGTACGGAAATTGAATAAGCCAATCCAAATTTATCTAACAGAATAAAACGAAGGGGGTGAGTCAAATGCAAAAATGCATTTGACTCACCCCCGTATCTCTTTGTTTTCCGCGGATCAAATATTGCTTATCCGTAGGGGCGTTCTTTGAACGCCCGCGGGCGAACGCAGTTCGCCCCTACCGCGTATAAGATAAACTTCCTTATGAAAACCTGCCCTTGACGTACGGTTTTCTTTGGGCTTGAAAAAAGCTTCTATCAGCTCTCCCGCATGGGGCAGTTCCATTTTTGCGGGAGCGGAGATATAAGCGGGAAGTTCCCCACTCACAAAGAAAGATTCCGCTCTGCCCTCTTTTTGTTCTATTGCCGTTTTCTCACTTTCTCCTTAAAAAATTCTGCCCTCATTTCTTGAGCATCTAATAAATTTTGTCTGTATCATTGACTTTTCTGAAAAGATATGCTATCATAAACCTATAAACGTGGCACCGCTGAGGCACGCGCGTTTTTTATATAAAACAAAAAATAAAAAATAGGAAGAAATGTGAGGATAAGACGTATGAACATCCGAGTCGATTTGAACCGTACGGTTGGAAAGATCAAGCCCATGCACGGAGTCGGACAGCCGCCTCTTATGTCCGGGAAAGCTCTGTCTTCTGATTTTCACTATCTGACCGAGGCAGGCGTACCCTATTCGAGACTGCATGATGTGGGCGGTCGCTTCGGCGGTAATTTGTTCGTTGACATTCCCAACATTTTCAGAGATTTTGACGCGGATGTGGACGATCCCGCATCTTATGATTTTACCTTCACCGACGTCTTGATCAAGGATTTGATCGAGGCAGGCATTGAGCCTTATTACCGCTTGGGCGTCACCATTGAAAACGATGCGGTGATCAAGTCCTTTCGCATTGACCCGCCCAAGGACTACAACAAATGGGCGCGGATCTGCGAGCATATCGTCGCGCATTATCTTGACGGCTGGGCAGACGGATTCCGCTATCCCATCACGTATTGGGAGATCTGGAATGAACCCGACGACGGACTGCGTGTTTCAGAGATGTGGAACGGTACTCCGGAGGACTATTACCGTCTGTACGACGTGACCGCAAAGCATCTGAAGGCGGTATTCGGAGATCGGATCAAGGTGGGCGGCTATGCGGCAACCAATCTGCGTGCGGGCCTTGTTCCCGACCAGTACCAGGACAACCCCAAACGGCTCTACTGCGCAGAATTTTTCAAGGGATTTTTGGACTATATACAAAAGAGCGGCGCGCCTCTGGATTTCTTTTCATGGCACAGCTATGACAGAACCGCAAAAACCGTTCCGGTTGCCTATTGGGTAAGAGAGCAGCTCGATCTGCACGGCTTCTATGGAGCGGAAAGTCACCTCAACGAGTGGAATCCCGTTCATCAGGCACGCGGCACCGAGCATCACAGTGCCGAGATAACCGCCATGATGCTGGGCATGCAGAAGTCTCCCATGGACGTGATGACCATTTACGACGCAAGAAGAGGCGGCAGCGCGTATAGCGCGTTGTTTGATCCCTACACCTACAAGCCCTTCCACGGGTATTACGCGTTGGTAGCATTTGATCACCTGTATGCGCTTGGCAGTGAAGTCTACACCGAATGTGATACCGAGGAGGTATATGCGGTGGCAGCTACCAACGGAACGCAGCACGCGATCGTGATTTCCAATATTTCCGATCATGCAAAGCCGGACCTTCATATAGAGGGTGTGGATCTCAGCCATGCACGTTACCACGTATTGGATCAGGCAAGACTGCTGTCGTGGTCCCCGCGCGTGAATGCCATCGAAAAAAATCAAGTGGTATTGATTGAATTTTGAGCTTCATAATCTTATGATCACTGTAAAAGCGAAAAAACAAAAAGGCAAAGAGCACACGCATGCCCGATTTTGGGAGTCCAAAACCCACAAAACACAGAAAAACACAGAAAAAACAAAAATAATCAAAAAAATTTTCGAAAATATATTGACAAATCCACGCAAATCAAGTATAATAGAGCAGCAATATGAATTAAAAATTTTATTTGAGGTGAAATCATGAAAGACATTTTTCAGGCTCCTTTTATCGTTGAAATGGGTGAAACCACAGCCAATATGTACAGACAGGGCTGGGACGAAAGAAACGGCGGAAACATCAGCTATATGCTCGAGGAGGAAGAGGTTGCACAGTACCTTGACCTGACTCGAGTGATCCGAACGATCCCCACCGGCTTTAATGCGATCAAGCTCGCAGGCAAGATCTTTTTGGTTACCGGTACCGGTAAGTATTTCAAAAACATTCAAAAGGATCCCGAAACCAACCTCGGTATCGTGAGAATCTCTGCAGACGGCACCTATGCTGAGCTTTTGTGGGGCTATAAGGACGGCGGCAAGTTCACCTCCGAGTTCCCCGCTCACATGATGAGCCATATCGCAAGACTGGAGATAGATCCCACTCACCGAGTTGTGATGCACACTCACCCCACCTACACGATCGCAATGAACACCGTTTGCTCCACCGACGAGCGCGTGTTCACCCGTAAGCTTTGGCAGTCCAACACCGAGTGCGTTGTGGTATTCCCCGACGGTGTAGGCGTTCTTCCCTCCATGATCTGCGGCACCGAGGAGATCGGTATCGCAACCGCAGAAAAGATGAAGGAGCATCGCATCGTAATGTGGACCAACCACGGCATCTACGGCACGGGCAAGAACCTTGACGAGGCGTTTGGTCTGATCGAAACGGTTGAAAAGACCGCACAGATCTATATGCTCACGCTCGGACACGCAGTCAACATCATTCCCAACGAGGTCATCCGCGGACTCGCAACGATGTGGGATCTGAAGATGATGGAAGGCGTTCTCGAGGACTGATTCCGTTCCGATAACGCGTCTTTGATACATACATCAACAACAAAACAGAGAGCAGACACATAAGGTCTTATGCCTTCGTGTTTGCTCTTTCTGCTTGTTATAAGGGTTTGGGCTTAGCCCATAATGCATTTGACCGGTCAAATGCGATGCTCGCATTTAATGGTGTTTTTAAAATTCTCCGTTAAGGACATCATACCATGGTCTGTGTTCTTTTTGGTATTGCGCTGCCTTAATGGATATCAATGTACTTATATCAGTTCTCGCTCGTTTGCAGAAGGCATATGCGGATAATTGTCCTCAAGATTGTCCGAATACCAATAGGCAACCGAAGAAATATCGTCTTGTAACGGAAGATACCTTCCCTCGCTTCTCCAGCCGAGTGCTTGTATCGTTACCCGTAAATCCTCCTTGAAGTAAATGGGGTCAGTAATATGCCAACGGTACATATCAAAATATTTTTGCGAGCGATAAGTCTCATCTGTATGCCCAACCTTGCTAAGTCCGCTGTATGGAGAGGAAAATTCGGTGTATTTTCCGTTTACGTCAAAGTTGTACGCTCCGCAAAAATAGTCCTCTGTTCCTGTTCCGCAAATTGAGGGAAAATCGGTATCACCGTCGATATAAAATTTAATCTCTCCCTCGCCCCACCATCTGTTGGATTTGACTCCCCAATGCAGATACGTTCCGACGTAAAGACCGTTACCCTTGATATTATCAAGTATCGTATATACCTCTTTATACGGCAGAGGATTTACACGTCTGAACTGCGCGTGAAAATACAGACTGTCGGGGGATATCTTTTTCTCTTCGCAGTCAATTTGATAAAAAATATTTGCATTTGTTATTCCCGTATTCTCGATTTCCATACGGAAGCCCTTGAAATACGGCATTTCAAAATAGCAATTCATTCCCTTGCGAGGATTGTAGCACATTGCCAGACTGTTGATCTGACGGTATTCATTGTAATCCGCATTTGCAAAAAAATCGGAAAGCGGAACGTCAACGGCGGGTCTTTTCTGACCGTCAAAATAGATACGAAGCAACAACTGTCTACCGTATTTTGCGTCGTCAGTGATCCAAAAATGCTTGATAGCTCCCTCACCCTTAATATCCGCAAGCACGGCGGTTTCCCTCGCATTTAACACGATATAAGGGTTTACTTTCCAGCCTTGACCAAGTTCTCTGGCAGCATTTGCCGCATTGCCTTCTTCAAGCGTTGCTTTTCCGCCCTCGCCCTTCTTTCCGCTCGGATTTTCGGGACAAACCGAAAACGTGCGAATATCTTTTTTGAGTGTAAGATTGTTTAACATTTTTTTGCACCTCCAAGATAGTTATATTGACATTATAATAATTTTCAGCTATAATGTAAATGATTAATATTGACGCTGATTTAACATTTCTTGATAGGAGGTGCGGTGATGAATTTATCGTTGATCAACCCCTATATTCGTTTAGCAATGGAGTCGAGAATCCCTGCGGGGCATAATATTGCACGACGTGTAATTTACGATTACGAGCTTATATACATAGAAGAAGGAAATTTTACTTTTATTTATAACGATAAACCCTATCCTTGCAAGGCGGGAGATATCATTTTTATCCGCCCCGGAATTCCGCATAGCTTTATTCTTGACCTTGGAGAAATATCTCAGCCCCATATTCATTTTGACATCACACACCGTCCGCAAAGCGAGATAATACCGATATCATTTAAGGACCTTGATAAAATGTCAGCAGAGGAAAGAGAATGGATACACGAGAATTACTTTTCCTCGTTCAGCCAAGCACCTCTTATCAATATTCAAAACCAGTCGGAGTTTCTGGAGAATTTTTATCATATTGTTTCCGGCAAAGCTGATGACTTGACAAAAAAATCATTGATAATAAAATTAATATCAAATGTAATAAGTGACAATTTTTCGGAGCTGCTACAAAGCGAAAAGCAACTAAACGTGGTAAATCAAATCAAAGATTATATAAATGCCGGTAACGGTATGGGAATGACTCTTGACGATTTTGCCAAAACCTTCTTTTACGATAAATTCTATTTGGAAAGAAAATTTAAAGAAGCTTTTGGCTTGAATCTTATTGAATACAGAAACAAAAAAAGAATGGAGCTTGCAAAGCATCTCTTGAAGCTACATTCCGTATCCGAGGTTTCGGAATTGGTAGGATATCAGTCTATATATGCATTCAGTAGGGCGTATAAAAATTATTTTGGATATGCGCCGAGCAAAAGCAAAGGATAAAAATCTTATTATTTAAGTTTAAATCCCATTCGCCGAAGACGGCAAGAAAAAAGAACACAGTATGTCTGCTCTCTGTTTCGTTCTTCCCAAGTTTGTCGACCAAAAACCTCCGATTCACCCGCTTGCAAAAGAGAACGCCGACAGGGAACTTTCGACCTCTGCGGAGGGCGAGGAGGCATCCGCAACCTTCACCGTGCAAGCTTTAAAAAAGCTTGACCAAAACCTTCAGCAACCGGATGCCCCCCATTTGTTTTGTTTTTCAGATCGATTCCGAATCTCCCCCAACGTAATGCTCGGGCGTCACACCCACGCGCTTTTTGAACACCTTGGAAAAGTAGTGGCTGTCATAATAACCGCATCGGAGCGCGACCTCCGCAACTGTGAGCCCCATCTCCTCCCGTCGCTCCAAAAGCCTTTTCGCGTTTTCAATCCGAAGCTCGGTCAGGTATTCAACGGGCGTGATCCCACAAGCAGAAACAAATCGGCGACGAATATGATCCTTTTGATACCCCGTAGCCGACAGCACCTGTGCCAAGGATAGCTCCGGATCATTATAATTCCTTGCAAGCACGCCGCACACCTCCTCCACCACAGGGTCGTTTTTTTGAAAAGCACATTTTTCAGTCAACAAACGAAAGAAAAGCTCGTACAGCAAAGAAAACGTGGTATCCTTCTTTCCTCTCACAAATCGGTAGAGCATGCTTTGCGCCAGCTTTGTCAACATACCGTCCGTGTCATTTTTCAAAAGTCCCCCTCCGCTTTTCAGTTCCTCCGCAAGCGCAGGGAAGGAATCGACCTGCACGAAGATCTCCTCATAGCCACCTTCGGAAAGTCCGCCATGTATCGAATTGGGAGGAATAATGAGAACGCGCCCCGGGCGCATATGGAATGTTTGCTCGTCAACGGCAACGTCACCGTCTCCCCTGATGGTAAGAATGATCTCATAAAACGGATGACTGTGCGGCGCTGAGAGAGGATGCGAATTCGGCCTTGACCAGACTCCGATAAAAAAACGCGACATGCAAATCTCCTCTATATCGTTTTTTTACATCATTATAGCATAATATGTCGCTTTTGTCTACATATAAGTCGTTTTTTTACCCATGTTTATTTTCTTTTTTTGATATAATAGTTGCGAATAAAAAGTGGATCCCGGAGGAAGCCATGAAAAGCAATTTGACAAGCGGACCGATTTTTAAATCTCTTTTTTACTATTCCCTGCCTTTGATGATCACCAATGTGGTAAGCGTCCTGTTTCACACGGCGGATACCGCAGTGCTTGCATTTATGGCGGGCGATGAAGCCGTGGCAGCCGTGGGTGCCTGCGGCGCACTCTTTACCTTGCTGACCACACTCTTTACCTGCTTTGCCACCGGTGCCAACGTTTTGATCGCGCGGGAAATCGGTGCAAAAAACGAGCTCGTTGTCCGTCGGGCAACCGGAACGGCTTTGGTCATCGGCCTCAGCTCCGGCATTATACTGATGGTTTTCGCCACCGTCTTTGCCAAGGATCTTCTAACGCTGATGCAATGTCAACCCGACGTATTGGATCAGGCAACCTTATACATGCGCATTTATTTTCTCGGTATGCCGATCACCATGCTCTACAGCTTTGTAGCCGCCATTCTTCGCGCATCGGGAGACAGCGTGCGCCCCATGAACTATATGCTGATAGCGGGTGCTTTAAACGTGGGACTGAACATTCTATTTGTGGGGCTTTCCGGACTCGCCGTTGCAGGGGTTGCCATTGCCACGGTCCTTTCCAACCTGGTGGCATTGATCCTTGGACTCAACGCCTTGATTCGAAGCCGAGGAATCTGCCGAATTGAAAAGCAACATCTGCGAATCAGACGCTACGAATTTTTTGAGATATTCAAAATTGCACTTCCCTCCTGCTTTGGCGCACTCTTCTTTTTCGTTTCCAATGCTATTATTTCCGCCACAATCAATGGAATGAGCACCGAAGCGATGGCAGCAAATGCGTATTCGTCGCAATTTGACGGCTTTATCTACACCGTTGGAACCGCCATTGCCACCGCCGCAATGGTGATGGTAGGACAGAATTTCGGTGCGGGACATCTGGATCGAATCAAAAAAACGATTGGCATCAGCGTGATATACGTAACTGCGGTCAGCCTGTTTATGGGTGTCAGCTTTGTGCTATTCGCGGACCCGATGCTTTCCATTCTTACCGACAACGCCGAGATCATCGAAATTGCCAAGGGCAGAATGACGCTCCTGTGTCTTACATATTTTATCACCAGCATCATGGAGGTCTTTTCCTTCTCGTTGCGCTCATTGCGTCGGCAAACCGCCACCATGATCGTTTCCGGCTTTTGCGGCTTTGGCGTGCGATGCGCGTGGGCATGGTTTGTGTTTCCTCATTTTGGCACACTCACGATGCTTTTTGCCAGCTACACCGTCAGCGCGGCATTGGCAATCGTATGCTATTTGTTCATCTACCACCACACCATAAAAAAATTGGAAACGGAGTTTTCCCAAACAAAAGCGATCAACAGTTGAATATTGAGGGACGACTACCATGCGGCATGCAGGTACGTCGCCCCTTTTGATATGGAGAAATTCTATTAAAACATGGAAAAAATCCACTTTCAGTTGAAAAAGGCTTGATAATATGGTATGATAGAAAAAAACGAACACGGAGGTTCAAAATGGATAAATACGCAGAACAAGCCTTACTTGAATATAACAGTGAGGAAACCTCGCCCCATCCGGGTGGCGTCGACGGAAGACCCTTTTGGAATATCCACGCATCACAATTTATCTTTGCGCCAACCCTTCAATTTCCAAGAGTTCCAAAGGCACGCGCCTACCTCTATACCGCAGAGGATCAAAACGGAAATCTCCATACGTTCAAGGCAAAGACGCCGCTCGCTTCCCTTGCGCCGATCTGGGGAGAGCTCCCCGTGGGCTTTGTCCACCTGAAGGTTGAGTCGCTCGACAAAACCGACAACGTGATTCAGCTTGTAGGTGTGCGCACCTTTTTCAAATGTACCCCCTTTCCGGGGCGTGCCGCGCTCCCGCCAAAGGCAAAATCCTACCGTGCGTGTGCGTTGGATGCCTTTCGATTTGTTTATCATGACCCCATGGTACAGCATTGGCTCATTCACGGGACACCCGAACCCGATTACGCGCATAACGCCTATCCGTCAAAAACGATTTCAAGCATCATTCGCGCAATGATCTACTACGCGAAGCTGGAGCCCTCCAATGCTGATAATGCATTGAAGCTTGCTTGTCGGGCTGCCGATTATCTGCTCTCCATCACCCCCGACGGTGATGATCCACTGGCGGGGCTGCCTCCTACGTATTCCTTCAAGGATCTCCATGCCGAATCGGTCAACAAGGTTGCCCCCGCCGCCGAAGGCTGCCTTGGCACCACAATGATGATCTACCCCATTTCCGCAGGGATCGGATTCCTTGATCTCGCCGACGCGTCGGGAAATGAGAAATATTTTCGGGCGGCACTCCGCATCGCGGAATTTTTCAAAGCAAACGTTTTGCCCTGCGGAAGCTGGTATCTGCTCTACGACTGCAAGAGCGGCAAGCCTCTGACCAACAATATCTGTGTCAATTTTAATTTTGTGAATTTCTTCCATCGCCTTTATGAGAAAACGCAGGATCTCGCGTGGAAAGCGTTAGAAGTTGGTTGCTACAAGTATATCTCTGAGGTCTGCCTCAAAACCTATAATTGGGAAGGACAGTTTGAGGACATTCAGGTTTCGGGCAGCTATCAGAATCTGACACACTTTACGGCAAACCACATGATCGATTACATTTCCCAAAACCTCGCCGATGATGAAAAAATGGTTGCCGAGGCGGTGGATCTGATGCGTTTTGTGGAGGATCAATTTGTTGTTTGGGGCGAATTTCCCAATTGGAATCCCAACGAAACGCCCAAGATCAATCATACCCCTGCGGGTTTGGAGCAGTATTTCTGTTACTGCCCGATTGATGCCAGCGGAACAACGATCATGAACGCATTCCTCAGCATGTATCTTCTCCGCCATGACCGCCTCTATCTTGAAAAGGCGATGGCTCTGGGTGATATGGTTACGAGAATGCAAGATCCCGAAAACGGAATGGTTCCCACCTTCTGGATCGGGGAAAATTGCGCGGAGGGGCGCAGAAATTTCTGGATCAACTGCCAGATACATACCGCGTTTTGTATGATGCGTCTTGCCGAAATTACCGATGCCGAGGGAATTCAATAAAACCTCCTTCACGATCTTCTTTTCCTTGATTCGTCAATCTTCTCGGATCGATGCAAGAAAGGATAATTTTGCAAATGGATTGACTTTTCAGTCCGACCGTGATATAATGGTAGGACCATGCAGAAGGAGGTCCCGCCGATGTTATTCAGAGCAAAACGAATTGATGCCACAAAAGGCTCAATCGTTCGTTCCATCATTCTCTATGCCCTTCCCCTTGTTTTCAGCACACTGATCCAGACGCTTTTCAATGCGGTGGATGTTCTGGTGCTCGGAAACATGGCAGATTCGGTTGCCGTTGCGTCGGTCGGTGCAACAACCACCATCGTACATCTGCTTGTCAATACCTTTGTCGGTCTGGCAAGCGGTACAAAAATCATAATGGCACATCAGATCGGTGCGCGTGACCGCGAAGGCGTTGACAAAACGGTTGGAACCTCGCTGATCTCGGCCATTGTGATTGGCACGGTCATTGCACTTGGCGGTTTTTTTCTCGCCCCCTTGTTTCTCACTCTTACAAATTGCCCTACGGAATGCTACGATGGTGCCCTGATCTACCTACGGATCTACGTTAGTGCCGCACCCGCAATCATGCTCTACAATTTCGGCTCCTCGGTGCTCAGCTCCTCGGGAGATACCCAACGCCCGATGTATTACATTTTTTTCTGCGGATTGCTGAACGTTATTCTCAACGTGATCCTTTGTCTCATTCTTCCGCAAAAGGTTGCCGCTGTTGCAATCGCAACAGCAGCCGCGCAGATTTTAGGTGCCTTTTTCGTAATGCATCGGCTTTGCACAATGGAAGGAATCGGACATGTTACGCTCTCAAAAATGAAATGGCATGCCCATTCCTTCGGGCGCATGATGCGATACGGCGTTCCGATCGCGCTGAGCAACGCGCTCTACCCGTTGGCAAACCTGCAAATCCAATCGGCAATCAACAGTTTCGGTCCTTCCGCAATCGCCGGAAACAGTGCCGCCTCCACCGTGGAAGGCTTCTCATCGGCATTTAACGGCGCGATGGGAACCACAACAACCACCTTTATGGGGCAAAATCTCGGAGCGAAAAAGCCGGACCGTGTAAAAAAGACCTTTATCCGATGTATCCTCATGGCTGTATCCAGCGCGCTTGTTATGGGTATCTTTATCTATCTGACAGGTCGCTTCTGGCTCGGTCTGATCCTGCCCGATGACCGTCTCGCTGTGGATTACGGTATGATTCGCATGTTCTTTATCACTCTGTTCGTTTTCATCAGCGCAAGCAACTCGGTTCTCTCACATGCCCTGCAGGCATTCGGCGTTTCAATCTTCTCCGCCGTTAATTCCATAGTAAGCATCTTCGGCTTCCGCATGATATGGATGACGTTTATTTATCCCCGCTTTCAAACCTTTGAATGCCTGATGGCATGTTTTTTGGTCTCTTGGTGTTTTATGTTGCTTTGCAACATCACGGTCTTTTCGTTTATTTACCGTCAATATAAGCGAAATCGACTGAGAAATGTTGAATAAAAAAACAGAGCTGAGTCACAATGGGTGTTGTCCTTAGCGGAGAAATTCAATAATGCTCGGTAGGGGCGAACTGTGTTCGCCCGCGGGCGTTCGCAGAACGCCCCTACGGATAGAAAAATTGCTCGGCAGTAAACAAATAATTAGAGGCTGCGTCATTGGCGCAGCCTCTGCTCAAAAAAGCCGACGGTAGGCTTTTTTGTAGCGCGGAATTTGCGGTTTTCGACTGCAAAGCAGTCGAAAATTGCGGTGTTTAGCCGCAAAGCAAAAACGTCGGGGGTGAGTACCAAATGCATTTTTGCATTTGACTCACCCCCTATGTTTGCTTCATTCGTAAAATTGGGATGTTAAAATCAGTCGTTTCTCTCGTAGATGGTTTCTATATATTCAAACTCATTTACAATGGAAGCGCCATAAATTGAATCGTTGTGCGTTCCGATTTGAAGATATCTGGATTCTCCATTTTCGATAGGTAATTCGTAATAGCAATATATATTTTCTGCATTTGGGTGTCCAAACTGATTTGTAAATTCA
>SVTW01000060.1 GCA_015063585.1 Oscillospiraceae bacterium | reverse complement strand
TATCTTATGTTCAAAAATGATAAGAACAAGAATTTGTTCCATTTGGATTACGTACCCGAAGTAATTGAGTTTGTAGAAAAAATAGGCTTTCAAATAGAACATTAAATGGTGTCGTTAAATCCGTAGGAGTTCAAATCCTAGTGGCAAAACGCAAAAAATATCTTTTTCGTAGCCTTTATACAAAACGAATGAGGCTGAGTCAATCGCCTTCTAAAAGCTTTTGACTCAGCCTCTTTTTTCAATGAAGCGTGCCTGTGGCGCATGAAAAATGAAGCAGGGCTTCGCCCTATGAAGCGTGCCTTTGGCACACGGAGAAGTTACTGCGCGCTTCGCTTCCTGTTCCGCTTGCGGAACGCTTCAAGCGAGCGAAAATTGCATGGCAATTCGCGCGTGCTTCATTCCCCATCTGCGGTATATAACATTGTTGCCCTTTTATTCGCAACTCCCCGCATTCAGTCCCCCTTTTTACGCGGTTGACCCAAAAAAGAGCTGCCTCCAATGCGTTTTATCGCACTTGAGACAGCCCTTTTTGTTTCTTACAGATGCACCCATTCTCCGTGTTTGGGTGTTATAAACATACCGTCGGGAACGCGTTTGAGATATGCTTCCTGAAACGCCGCAAGAATAGAAGGATCGTCCACACCTTTGAAATCTTGATGGTGAGGAATCAGCACCTTGCATCCAATCTGTGCGGCAAAATCCGCAAGTTCTTCGGCTTTTTTGGGCGAAGAACTTCTTTGAAGGATCGCGATATCGGGTTTCAGCGCGCGGCAGATGTGAAGCTGCTCCACGGTTGGATCATTCCCCCAAAGCAATATCTTTGTTCCGTTCTTTGCGGTAAAAAGGTAATTGCGGTATTCCATCGTTCCCACCGCCTGCAAGGCTGCAATTCCGGGGTTGTTCTTGCAAAACGTGCCGCCCTCATGCGAGGCGCAAAGATCGTTAAAGCCCATACCGTCGTGCACTATCTTATGTCTGCCGTACAGCGCGCGTATTTTTACGCTGTCAAAATCAAGCTCGGTATCGGGATACATGGGATAGATAAGCGAGGGGGTATAGTTGAGCCACCTTGCCAACGGCATTGCCGTTTGATCTCCGCAAAGGATCCTGGGCGTGAATTTTTCGCAAAGTCTGGGGATATCGGTTATATGATCCCAATGCGCGTGACTGAGACAAATGATGTCGCAATTTTCCACCGCCTCATAGGTAATATCCGTGCCCACGCATTCGGTGATGTACGGATCCGTAACCACTGTAAGGTCATCAAACTTGATCTCAAAGGACGTGACTGCCAACCATTTTATAGCAATGTTGTATTTGCCCATCTTGTGAATCCTTTCCTTTCATCATGCACGTTTGCATTCATACGTTCTGACATAAACGTTCTGCACATATTATAACACAATTCGGTGCGGACGTCAATCTGTTTGGCAAAAAATCAAATGTTCAAAGCGACAATGGCAAGTCTTTTTGCGTACTCCGCAAGGGAGGATATGATTCCGTATTCGCGAGGCGTGTGGATCGCCGCACCGAGATTTCCCATGCCGTCGACTGTAGGAATGCCGCTCTGCGAAACGTTTGCCGCATCGGATCCACCCGCGTTGCACACGTATTTTACTTCTTCAAAGCCGTTTTCTTTCCAAATCTCGTTCATTTTATTGACAAGCGAGATATTGCGGTCGCAAAGCTCCATAGCGGGGCGCATACGCGGCATTGCCATTTTACAGCTACAGCCCGGAACGTGAATATCCTCGCAGATCTTTTGCGCGGCAGCCATAAATTCGTCGAGCTGACTCATTTTGGTAAATCTCACGTTTGCGATGAATTTACACTCTCCCGGGATAATATTATGCACGGTTCCGCCATTGATCACCGTACAACAGCAGGTAAGTCCGTCCTTGTCCTTGAATTTTTCCAATTCAATGATCTTATATGCCGCCTCCAGGATCGCGTTTGCGCCGGCGGTGGCGCAGGCGGACGAGTGACACGCTACACCCGTTACGGTAAACTCAAAGCTTACAATTCCTTTTCTGCCCAGGCAAACCTGACCCTTGACACTGTTTTCAAGGTTAAAGAACGCAACGCTCCCCTGTGCTTTTTGACACACGTAGTTGATCGTGGCATCCGCGCTCAGCTTTCCGGCGCTCTCCTCGTCGCTCTGCAGGTACATTACAACGGGGCGCGCTTTATATCCGATTTTGCGCAACGCCTCCATAGCCAAAAAGCCAACAACGAGACCGCCCTTACAGTCGGTTGTACCGGGGCCGTATATTTTATCATTTTCCCAATCCACCTTCACGGGGGGATAGCCAAAGCTTCCGCGCTCGTGAACGGTGTCCATATGTCCCGAGAACGCAATGGGCGCGGCATCGACCTCGGGGTTCATGGTCAGTATCACAACGTTTCCCGCACGTTCCTGCTCGAACACCTCCACCTTCCATCCGCGCTCGTTGGCATAGTTGATAAAATATGCACCAACCGCGTCAACCCCCGCCTTATCGCTCCAAGGGCTTTCAATATTGCAGATGTCCTCCCATATTTTCACGTATTCAGCGTTCAATTCATCTATAATTGCAGTAAGCTTTTCTTTCATAATTACTCGATAGCCTTTCCTTGTTTCATTTTTATCGGTAACAGACCGCGCATACAATGTCATTCTCGGAAATTTCCTCAAATGGATAGAGGGGCGAGGGGCGTTTTTGGTAGGGCAACTCCTGCAGAACCGTTCCTGCCGCACCGGGTGTGGCGGTGTTGCAGATCTCAGCGGAAATTGGCGTGTAGGCAACACGCAGGGAGGTGCAAGCCTTTACCGATACCAGCTGGCAAAGCTCGGGGTCAATGCCAAAGCCGCGGAAGAAGCCGATATCTCTTTCGTTACGGCTGTGCTCCGATACCTGAAGCAGCAGTTTGCCAACCTCAAGCACTGCCACGCGGCCACAGCTGATCTTGGCGCCGCGCGCAACCGGACCGACGTTGAAAAAATCGCCTTGATGCAGACTCCGCACGCGAGCATCCTTGACAAGCACAGGGTGCGAGAGGGAAGGCGCAACCGTTGCGCCAAGTGTGAAATCGGCAACACCGCCCACGCCCAGCCGAAACGCATTTTCTACGGCGGGAGCGTCGGAGATGCCAACGGCAGCCCGGAGTTCGTCGCGATAGGGGAGCAGTGCCTCAATCACCGCGGCACTGTCGGCTGTTGAACCGGCACCGCGTGAATCCGCGGAGTCTACCAGCACCACGGGCTTACCCGTTTTGTTGGAAAGCGCTCGCTCGATCACTTCTTGGATCGACATCAGGGGCAAGCCCTGCAGCTCCTGCCGAAGCGCGTAATGACGCAACACAAGGTTGTTTGCCACGCGCTTGGCGGTGTCCGCATCCCGCGCGGTTACAACCAAGGCGCTGGAAAACTCGGGCACGTCAAGCCAAGGCTGCGCTTCAAAGATACTAAAGTCGGCGATCTCGCCCTGTTCTACCATTTCTTTTGCCTCATTCAGCAGGCGAAGCAGACCGCCCTCACGCGTGGTATAGGCATGCGCGGGCGCGATCATCGGGATCGTTGCATAGGCGGTTTTGAGTGAATTTCCTTCCAAGTGGGACCGCAGAAGCTTGGCAGCGCGCGCTCCCGTTTCATATTGGTCGGTATGAGGGTACTCGTGAAAGCCGCAGATATAGTTTACGTTCTTTGCTGTTTTGCGTGTAATATTGGCGTGGAGGTCGTATGCCACGGCAATGGGCACGTGCTCCCCGACCGCCGTGCGAACGGCAGCCGCAATCTCGCCGCAAACGTCGCTGTTGGTTTCCGAGACGGTGGCACCGTGCATGCAGATCGCAACACCGTCAAAGGGGCCCTCGTTTGTAAGATGGTCCAGCGTATCGCGCAGGAAGTCCTGCCACACGGTATCCGCAACGGGACCGCCACTGTATGAGCCCCAAGCAAGCCCGTAGGAAAGCGAAAAATCGGCGTCCAGCAGAGGGGCGATTATGCCGCCGATCATGCTCTTGGCACCAATATGCGTTTCACATTTGCCGCGACCGAAAGAGGCGGCGGTGGAGACGATGGGATTAAAGACGTTTGATTCTTGCTGAAAGCTGCAAACGAACACGCGTTTTTTCATCTTGGAGATCCTCCTTGGCTGTTCTGTGAAGATTATAGCACACCTTCGAAAAAAATACAAGATGCGCAGGCAAAAAAATGCCGGACGAAACCCTTGCAGAGGCCGCGGTTTTCTCGTCAGAAAACTTCTTGAAAGAAGTTTTCCGACACCTTTCAAGAACTTTCCCGAACGATTTTTATAGTGTGGTGGGGTGCGCGTCGTCTCAGGACTCAGGTATTGCCAATTGCCGTCAGGCACCGCCAAGACCCTGCCGGCACTCGCGAAAAAACCGAAAGCTCTGTCGGAAAAGTTTTGGTCAAGCTTTTTCAAAAGCTTGCGAGGTCAAGGGCGAGTAGCCCTTGGCGCGCTCCGCAGAGCGCGAAACTCCCTTATCGGCGTTTCTTTTTGATAGATTTTTCTTTGCGCCTCCTTCTTGCAAAGAAAAATCGGCTGTGGAGTACCGAAAGCAACACGGGAGATGCGTTTTTTCGTCAGAAAACTTCTTGAAAGAAGTTTTCCGACACCTTTCAAGAACTTCCCCGAACGATTTTGATAGTGTGATGGAGTGCGCGTCAGCTCAAGCCTTAGGTACTGCCGATTGCCGTCAGGCGCCGCCAAGACCCTGCCGGCACTACCGATACGAAACTGTTTTCTTTATTCGAGTCATTCTGAGCCGCGCAAGCGTGCGAAGAATCTGGTAACTTTTCCGAAAAAGGCAAAAACTCCGAAAAAATGTTTCAAGATCCTTCGCGGCTGCCACCCCGCTCAGGATGACCCAGAAAAGGGGTTGTATTCAGAGTTATAAACACCCCTGCCGGCACTCGCGGAGGCCGCAAACACCCCCATCGGGAAAAGTTTTGGTCAAGCTTTTTCAAAAGCTTGCGAGGTCAAGGGCGAGTAGCCCTTGGCGCGCTCCGCAGAGCGCGAAATTCTCTTATCGGCGTTTCTTTTTGATCGATTTTTCTTTGCGCCTCCTTCTCGCAAAGAAAAATCGGCTGTGGAGTGCCGAGGGCAACACGGGACGCGGTTTTTGTCAGAAAAAACAGGGGGAGACCACAGGTGGGTTTTCCACAGAGTTGTGGAAAACTCTTGTGGAAAACTGAATGGGGTAAAAAAAGAGTAGCAAAAGCTGCCATTTTGCGTCTTTTTTCTATAAAAAGAGACGCAAATCGACATTTTTGAATTTCGAAAAGGAATTTTGCCTGTGGTTTGCCTGTGGAAAACCCTGTGTATTCTGTGGGAAACTCTTTTTTTCGTCTGTTTTTTTGCCGACAAATAGAATGAAAACCGTGATAAAGTGATGACAATATCTTGACAAATTTACAAATGTTGACTATAATATAAGAGAACAAAAATGAAACAAAAGAGGTATCCGAATATGAAAGCTGTTATTACCGTTACAGGAAAAGACACGGTTGGCATCATTGCCGACGTTGCAGGCGTTTGCGCGAAATATGACGCCAATATTCTCGACATCACGCAAAGCGTGCTCGGTGAATATTTCGCAATGATCATGCTGGCTGACATTCAAAAGCTCAGTATTGATTTTGCGCAATTCGTGGACCTGCTTGCCAAGCTCGGCAAGGAAAAGGGGCTTGTGATCCAAGCGATGCACGAAGATATTTTTAACACCATGCATCATATTTAAGGAGGCACCTCTGCCATGATCAATACGCAGGATATTCTGGAAACTATAAATATGATACGTGAGGAGTGCCTCGATATCCGCACCATCACCATGGGCATTTCGCTTTGGGATTGCGTGAGCGAGGATACCGACCGCCTTTGCGAGCGGATCTATGATAAGATCACAACCAAAGCCGCGCGTCTGGTTCAAACGGGAAACGACATTGAAAAGATGTATGGCATTCCGATCGTGAACAAGCGCGTTTCGGTTACCCCGATCTCACTCATCGGCGGCGCGGCCTCTCCCGAGGGCTACCTCAAGATCGCGCATACGCTTCAACGTGCTGCCGACGCACTCGGCATCAACTTTATCGGCGGATTTTCCGCTCTTGTGCAAAAGGGCATGACGGCGGGCGCGAAAAACATGATCGAAATTATCCCCGAGGCGCTTGCGGAAACGCAAAACGTTTGCTCCTCGGTCAACGTAGCCTCCACCAAGGCGGGTATCAATATGGACGCCATCGCCATGATGGGCGCAACGATCAAGCGTGCCGCTTATCTTACGCGTGATAACAACTCGATCGGCTGTGCAAAGCTGGTTGTTTTTGCAAACGTTCCCGAGGACAACCCCTTTATGGCGGGCGCGTTTTGCGGAATCGGAGAACCCGACACCGCCATCAACGTTGGCGTCAGCGGTCCCGGAGTGGTGGCATCTGCCATTCGCCGCGCGGGCGACTGCAACCTTTCTGAGCTTGCCGATATTATCAAAAAGACGGCGTTTAAGATCACACGCGTAGGTCAGCTCGTGGCAAACGAGGCGGCAAAACGGCTCGACACGCCCTTCGGGATCATCGACCTCTCGCTCGCGCCCACGCCTGCCATTGGCGACTCGGTTGCCTATATCCTTGAGGAAATGGGGCTTGAGTCCTGCGGCGCGCACGGAACAACGGCAGCGCTTGCCATGCTCAATGATGCGGTCAAAAAGGGCGGCGTCATGGCGTCCTCGCACGTTGGCGGTCTTTCGGGTGCCTTTATTCCGGTCTCCGAGGATGCCGGCATGATCGCGGCAGTGGAACGCGGCGCGCTCACGCTGGAAAAGCTGGAGGCAATGACAGCGGTTTGCTCGGTTGGACTTGACATGATCGCGATTCCGGGTGATACGCCCGAGGCGGTTATCAACGGTATTATTGCGGACGAAATTTCGATTGGCGTTGTGAATACCAAAACCACCGCTGTTCGCGTGATCCCCGCATACGGCAAAAAGGCAGGCGAGAGCGTCAGCTTCGGCGGATTGCTCGGCACAGCTCCCATCATGCCGCTTAACACCTATTCTCCCGCTCGCTTTATCGCGCGCGGCGGCAGAATTCCCGCACCGATCCACAGCCTCAAAAACTAAATATACTCGTTTCCGCAAAGTACGCGGAGGACTTTTGTAAAAGTCCCCCGCGTACTTTTTTTGTCAGAAAACTTCTTGAAAGAAGTTTCCCCCACGCGCTTTTTTGTCAGAAAACTTCTTGAAAGAAGTTTTCCCCATGTGCTTTTTTGTCAGAAAACTTCTTGAAAGAAGTTTTCCGACACCTTTCAAGAACTTTCCCGAACGATTTTGATAGTGTGATGGGGTGTGCATCGGCTCAGGACTCAGGTATTGCCAATTGCCGTCAGGCGCCGCCAAGACCCTGCCGGCACTACCGATAAAGAAAGAATAACCCATGTCTTGTAGGGACCGGCGTAGCGAAGCGGCGTGAGCGGAATGAATGACACCACGGTGTGGTGTCAGAACGCGAGCGTGACCGAGCCGCAGTGAGAACTCGACGGTCCAAGTGCAATAATATTAAACCCTGCCGGCACTCGCGAAAAAACGAAAGCCCCATCGGAAAAGTTTTGGTCAAGCTTTTTCAAAAGCTTGCGAGGTCAAGGGCGAGTAGCCCTTGGCGCGCTCCGCAGAGCGCGAAATTCTCTTATCGGCGTTTCTTTTTGATAGATTTTTCTTTGCGCCTCCTTCTTGCAAAGAAAAATCGGCTGTGGAGTGCCGAGAGCAAAATGAGAGCGGTTTTTGCAGGGACGCGTTTTTTTCGTCAGAAAACTTCTTGAAAGAAGTTTTCCGACACCTTTCAAGAACTTTCCCGAACGAATTTTTATTGTGTGATGGAATGTTTATCGTCTCAAGGCTTAGGTACTGCCGATTGCCGTCAGGCGCCACCAAGACCCTGCCGGCACTGCCGATAAAGGAAAAATTAAATTTTTCGAGTCATCCTGAGCGAAGGGGTGAAGCCCCGAGTCGAAGTTTTGCGTAGGTGAGGCATGCCGAACGGAGCAAAACCAACGAAAACAACCATGGGTTGTTTGAGGCAGGGATCTACTTAAAATCGCCATTGGCTTGCCGTATGAGAGTTGCTTTTTTCGGAAAAGCTACCAGATTCTTCGCACGCTTGCGCGGCTCAGAATGACCCCAATAAAGAAAACGGTTTCCTATCGGCAGTGCCGGCAGAGTTATAAACAAACCCTGCCGTCACTGCCGAAACCCCTAAAATGTTATCTCTATGCGTCACAGAGGAGAGGGATACCCGAACCATCGGAGCTATACCTCACCGGATGCCCGTTTAGGGTTGACTCTCAATATAGTCCGTGATACAATCCGTTACACGTTGCGGCACGACAAGAGCAAACGTCAACTCGCCAAAGGTGATCTTATTTGCGCGCAAGGAGTCATCCACTCTGCCATCCGAGGATTTCGTATATACAACTTGATCCCGTGTTTTTCCCAAATCAACGTCCAGCTTCAACAGACTTTTTCTTGTCCAGCTCTCCCCCTCAAAGGACTCCTCCCAAACGATCTCCTTCACCGCCGAGCATTTGGGGCTTGCGGTGTTCGA
This sequence comes from Oscillospiraceae bacterium, assembly GCA_015063585.1. Taxonomy (GTDB): domain Bacteria; phylum Bacillota; class Clostridia; order Oscillospirales; family CAG-272; genus UMGS1865. The sequence continues at coordinate 3,833 of SVTW01000060.1, read as the reverse complement.
GCAGTCCAGCGTGAAGGTTGCATCTGTTTTTTGTGTTTGATTAATTCGCACTACGTCGGGGTAGACACCGTCATAGAAGCTGGTGTCTGCCGTTGTTCGAATGTCGATCTTTCCGGAAACCGGCGTGTTTCCTTGGTAGACAATGTCGCGATACCGAACCTCCGCCCCGATCGGTGTCTTGATGCCCTGCCTGGAGTTGGAATACTCCAGGCGTGATTCGGCTTGCACCCTCTGCTCGGTATCGATACAGTAACTGGTGGTTTGCAGGACATTTCCAAGGGAACTGTGGTTAACCTTGATTTCAAAGCTGAGCTTGTTTTCAGCTGCCGAATAGATGCCGCTCCCCTCGTATTGTTTCAGAAAGAGCTCGGTTTTGGATTTGCTGTAGCCCAACGCCTCGCAAAGAACAGTTGCCATTGCGTCGAGATATTCCTTTGCCACGGTGCAGGTTTGCTTATCCGCACTCACGGTGAGCATATCCTCCGTGAGCGCAATCATCTCGTTGGGATCCTCCTCTGCGTCAAGCCCGTACACCGCGCTCGTATCCATTCCAAACGCCGTGAAGACCGTTGAGTTCTGAGGTGCATCCGCCTGCAGAGGAAGATCCGACATCATGTGGGGATTTCCTTTGTATTCGCTCACAACAAACAAATGCCCTGCCGCTTCCACACTGTAATAGGAATCGCTGTTGGTGGTAACCGTCATAACGGCGTTCTTGCGTTTGATGCTTTGGACCTTTAAGAGGGAGCTTGTAATATTGGAAATCTGAAAATCTCCGTCAAAATGCGCAAACATCGTACCCGGATCCTCGCGCATTTCGCTCTCTCGGATCAGATCCAGAACCGCGTTTTTGATTCGTTCCTCCTCGGTCACAGACTCGGATTCGGTGGTTTGCGATCCGTTTTCCTTGTCGGTATCCGATTCGGACGGCGACAGCCCCCTGTTGTTACAGGATGCTGTGGACAAGAGCAGGCAGGCAAGCAGTAAAATTGATAAAAGATTTTTCATAACGGTACTCCTAAACAGTTATTGGAAGTGGGGCATAGAATCAGCGGTCTACGGTATTGCTTGATTCTTACGCTTTGATCCGCGAGAAGAATGACGGCTCCGATCGGATCTCATGCATTTGTAGATCGGATCGCACGGTTGATGTGTTCACGCAGAGCAAGAAGATGGGCATCTGTGCGCGGGAGGGTCAGGAAATGGATCGTCGGGGTGTCCAATGCCTCCTCGCAGATCCGCAGGACGGCATCACGCCCGATTCTGGATTCAAGCAGGGCAAGGGCGCGATGGTCGTTGATCGCCTCACGCATATGGCATTCGCGGAGTGAGGGCATCGGATCGCCGTTGCGCGCGCTGTAGACCAGATAGGTAACACCGGGGAGATTTTTGTAGAAGCAGGGGTCCACGGCGGGATCGAAAAGACCGTTGCTGAGTCTGCCGTAGGTGTAGTTATAGCCCCAATGCAGGAAGCCGAGCGCACGGTAGCGATAGAGATGCAGCCCGAGAATACGGGTGCGGCGCGGCGCGTTTGTCAGCAGACGGTTGCTCATACCGGGTTGCTTTTCTCCGCCGGTGTAGTAGAGCATCATCGCGTCGCATTTGCCGTCAAAGTCATCGGCAAACGCCATGTCCACGATCGGCAGACGCGTCAAGCCCTTTTGGTAAAATGCAAAGCTGGAGAGCGCGTCCCCAATGCATTTGTCGCGCAATACGTCGCCAACGATCCGCACCGCGTTTGCGTAGGCTTCGGTGTGTTCCTCGGCGGGCTCGTCGGAAATGTGGAAAAGCAGACGGTCCCCGATCCCCATTTCCTCGGCGAGCGCGAGGAAAGCCGTGAGATAGGCGCGAAGGAAGGTTGCGTATTCGGGGTCGTTGGCAGGGGTATCCCAACCGAACAGACGTTCGGTTTTTCCGTTTTGTTCCCCATAAATAAGGATCGCGGTTTCAGCCCCCCATTGCGAGAAAAGGTGACAATGTTCAAAGCATGTGATGCCGCAATCGAGCGCCAATTTAATAAAACGGCGCAGGAGCGAGAAGTCGAATGCATAGCCCGCGTCGGTCTTTTTCACGCCCACGAGTTGGACGTTTTGCCGTTCGGTTCCGATCGGCGTGTCGAGTGCGGGGGTGAAGGCGGGGGTGAGCAGGGTGTTCATGCCGTGCAGGACCGCGTTTTTGATGTATTTGCCGAGCAGATCGAAATAAGCGTCACTCCAAAGCGGCACGCCCGTGCTGTCGGCAAGACAGTCGCAGTGCAACCAATTGGTGTAGATCAGCTCAGAGGGAGGCAGGAGGGCATCGATCAGCTCCACGGTCAGCGTGTGCTCCCCGATCTGCTCACCGCTCAACAGCGCAATGATGCGTACGGTCACGGGATATATGCCCGCCGCAAGCGCGTCGCCGCTTTCGTTGAGCGTGATGAAAAGACTCTGTGAGGCAACGCAGGAGGCGTTGAGCAAAACGGTTTCTCCGCGTTCAAAATAGGGCAGATGCGTGTCGCGCGGATTGTGGACGATCTCAGCGCAGGCAATGCGCTTTTGCAAAATGTCGGGGCAACAACCGATCGCGTCGGGCGCGGCGTCCTCACACTCGGAAGCGGCAAACGGAACCGACTGCACCTTGTAAACCGTTACGGGAAGCTCGGAGCAGACCTGCACCGAGATCGGAATGTCGGTGTCTCTGCCGTTGGGGGCTTTTTGCGCGTCTGCTCGATAGGCAAACGTAAAACTGATCGGCTCATTGCGGAGCGTGGAAAGTGATTTGAGATCGGGCGTTGGGAGGTCTCCCTGAAAGATCCGCTTTTGCGAGGAGCAGATCCATGATTGCACACAGGGCTTTTTTTGAGCCTTCATGTTCGGTCTCCTTTTGTGTTGTTTTTTTGTTGGAACGTTTTGTTGAAAACCACTTGAAAGAGGTTTTTCGACAAAAATCGCTCTCATTTTGCCCTCGGCGCTCCACAGCCGATTTTTCTTTGCAAGAAGGAGGCGCAAAGAAAAATCTATCAAAAAGAAACGCCGATAAGGGAGTTTCGCGCTCTGCGGAGCGCGCCAATGGCTGCTCGCCCTTGACCTCGCAAGCTTTTGAAAAAGCTTGACCAAAACTTTTCCGAAAGGGGATCTCGCTTTTTCGCGAGTGCCGGCAGGGTTTAATATTATTGCATTTGGACCGTCGAGTTCTCACTGCGGTTCGGTCACGCTCGCGTTCTGACACCACACCGTGGCGTCATTCATTCCTTCTTTGGACCGTCGGGGACGCCGGTCCCTACAAGACACGGGTTGTTTTTTCTTTATCGGCAGTGCCGGCAGGGGTTGTTTATAACTCTGAATACAACCCCTTTTCTGGGTCATCCTGAGCGAAGGGGCGAAGCCCCGAGTCGAAGTTTTGCGTAGGTGAGGCATGCCGAACGGAGCAAAACCAACGAAAACAACCGAAGGTTGTTTGAGGCAGGGATCTACTTAAAATCGCCATTGGCTTGCCGTATGAGATTTGCTTTTCCGAAAAAGGCAAAGCCTTTAAAAGAATGTTTCAAGATCCTTCGCGGCTGCCGCCTCGCTCAGGATGACCCACAAAGGGGATCGAAAAACGCATACAGGTGTGTGTTTTCTTTATCGGTAGTGCCGGCAGGGTCTTGGCGGCGCCTGACGGCAATCGGTAGTACCTAAGTCTTGAGATGATAAACATTCCATCACACAATAAAAATTCGTTCGGGAAAGTTCTTGAAAGGTGTCGGAAAACTTCTTTCAAGAAGTTTTCTGACGAAAAAACGCATCTCCCGTGTTGCTTTCGGTACTCCACAGCCGATTTTTCTTTGCAAGAAGGAGGCGCAAAGAAAA
>SVTW01000059.1 GCA_015063585.1 Oscillospiraceae bacterium | reverse complement strand
CGATTCGAAATATTCGATCGAAAAAGCAGAGATGAGGAGAATCGGAACTCAAACGCGCGGATTTATGCAACGGTTAAATTTTGCTACCTGCCGCGCGTTATAGCAAAATTGCCGCAAGCGTCAATTTGCAGAGCCCGATTCGTTATATTCGATCGAAAAAGCAGAGACAGTGATAAATCACTGTCTCTGCTTTTTGGTGGAGATGAGGAGAATCGAACTCCTGTCCGAAAACCCCTTGATATAACCTTCTTCGTGGGCAGTCTGTTATTTAAAATTCCCCTCGAAAAGCGCGAACAGACACGCTATTTTGTCAGGTATCACTTTTTTGCATGATCGGCTCAAGTGCGAACCACCGATGCATGTTCACCACTCAGATGACGTTCAGTCTCGGGCCGTGGTACTCCCGAGAGGAACGGGCGACCCGCAGGTCGCGGCACTGCAGAGCTTCACACCCAAAGGGTGCAAAACTCAGGCAGCCATAGCAACAGTATCGTTGTCGTTTATTTTTTAAGTTGGGCAGTTTACGAGATTACCCGGCTCGCCACGCTTATCATACCTCAGAATCCCCGTCGAAACCATTGCACCCCCATTTTGATTCGGTATCTATATTATATCCTTTTTTATTTGAAATGTCAACTCCTATTTTTCGCAAAAAACGACAGTTTCACGCGCTTTTGATCAAAAAATGCATATGAATCTTCAAAATCATACTTTTTTTGCGTCTTTTTATTATTTTAGATATTTGCTCTTGACAATTTGCTTCCCAATATGATACAATATATATAAGAATGAAAAAGGAGTATTCTTTATTATGAAAAAAACTTTGTTTTTAATTCTTCTTACTGTCCTGTTGGCTTTCATGTTCGTTGCATGTACCGATCCTTCGGATTTGGGTAAGAATCCCGATGGCAGCGAGCAACAAACCGATGATACGGGATCCGATTCTACTGAGTCCACATCGGATACATCAAATGAATCGGGCAGTGATTCTTCGAATGAATCAGGCAGTGATTCCTCGAATGAATCGGGAAGTGATTCCTCAGATGAATCGACAAGCGATTCCGAAGAGGAAGAGAGCACCAATATGCAGGTTGGTGTGGATACCGACGATCGTTTTGGTCCTCTGGAGCCTATGAATCCTGTTGGATAAAAAATTGGAGCAGATACCTTGGTATCTGCTCCAATTTTTTATGGTTCAATTTGTTTCAAAATCCAATCAAAAACAATTTCGGATGTGAAATCAAGGTGATAGGTTTCTTTTCCTCCGTCGGCAAGCTCCTCCTCAATTTCTTCCTTGGTGAATTCCATGTCGGAAAAATAGTCGTCGAGTTTGGTTTGGAAATCGTCCTCTGAAAGCATCAGATTTTCTGCTTGCGCGATTGCATAAATAAGCACGTAGCCCTTTGCTTCATTTTTGGCATCTTCCAGAAGTACAGCCTCTGTGATTTCTCCATATTGGAGCAATGCTTCATATTCCATTCCATAGTAGAGCGCGTAGAGGTGATACAGCTCGGAATATTTTTGATAAAAATACTCATAAAGTTCTTTGGGCAGCTCTTGGAAGGTGGATTGTGCGATCAGCTTGGATTGTATTTCGTCGGTTTTATAAAAATGCGCGTAATCGTCAAACATTTCCGAGTAGGTGTTGAATTCACCTTCGGTTACTTTTGCAATCTTCTCGTCCGCAATGGGGGAGAGATCATAGATCGCGTGAAGCGTCATTTTAAATATAACCGATTTGCCTGCCATTTCGGTGCTGTGATAATTGTCGGGGAATTTTACGGGAACCTCGAAGGTTGAGCCGATCTCCTTGCCAATGATCCCCTCTGTAAAGCCGGGGATATATCCGCTGTTGGCGTCGATCAAAAGGTCCACACCCGTAGCCGCGCCGTTTTCAAACGCCTCGCCGTTCAGATAGCCCGTGTAGTCAATTTGAACGTAATCGCCTGCCTGCGCAGTTCTTCCGGTAATTTTCGGAGCAGGATCCTCCGACGTCTCATAATAAAATTGAAAAATATCAACCGCTGCCAGGCGCTCGGCATTCACTTCGATTTTAAGGTTTTTATAATCCGGAAGCGTGACAAGCGACTTGCAATCGGTGCGGATAAAATCGGGGAATGCAAGCGATACATATTGCGAGGGGAGCGCGGAGCGCGTTTCATAGGTGGAGTTGTCCTCCGCCGTGTTCGCGGAAAGGACTCCTTTTTGGGAATCGAACATCCACGAAAACGTCTCCTTCTCGGTTTCAAGGCTTACGATATAGTCCTCGTACACGCATTCGCCTTCTATCATTTTGGTAAACTGATAAAATCCGGGTTGAAGCTTGTAAACCGCAATCTCAGGCATGTTACGCAGGTCGACCACGGTTTGGTTGGCTTTCGAATACCAGATCGAGTCAACCGTGGCGATCACGGCAGAGGAAGAATCGTCCTTCGTATCGCTTTCATCTGTGTTGTTGTTTTTTTCTGTGCATGCCACGGTAAACAGCATGAAAAGCGCGAGCATAAGACAAAGCAGGGCATATCTTTTTTTCATAAAAGGAACCTCACAGTTGTTTTTCTACATTATATCTTATTTTTGTGTTGATTGCAAGAGCAAGAAAAGAATGTTTACATTTAGACCGTGTTTTTTTGAGAAAAAAGTGTGGGAGTGTCAAATTATGCTGAAATGCATAGAATGATAGCGAGGAGATTCTTTCTCTGAATACGAGATAAAGGAGATTTACGAGTATGGCGGAAAACAGATTTCCGTGCGCATCGGGTCCGTCGAGAGACCGCGAGACGGTGTGTATTGAAACCAATCGAGTTTTGGATTCCTGCCGCGACCGTGATTGCTTCGAAAACGTACGTGTTTATCTCTCTTGCTACGGCAAAGAGGTGCTGGAGCGTACAGGGGCAATTCGCGCGAAGTGTGCGAAAATTGTTTGGACCTATATTGGAATCGATCCGATTCGCTTTAACCGCGGGTTTTATTCGGTTACAATTCGTTTTTACGTGAAAATTACCTTTGAAGCATGCGTTGGCGGCGGCCGATCGCAAGAGCTGGACGGAGTTGCGGTGCTGGAGAAGCGCGTCATTCTGTACGGCGGTGAAAGCAACGTGAACATCTTTAAGAGCCACGGGTGTCAGAACGATTTTTGTTCCTTGCCGCAACCTGTTTGCGAGGAGCACAATGTTCCCACGGCAATTGTCGAGATCGTGGATCCCGTCCTGCTGTCTACCAAGATCGTAGAGCGTGTTTCGGAATGCAACTGCTGTTGCTGCTGCTGCCAGGAAAACGATCTTCCCGAGGCGGTTCTCAACACCATGGACGCACCGCTCAGCTTTGACGACGATGGAGAGACCGGGCGCTATTTGACGGTTTCGCTCGGTATTTTCTCAATTGTTCGCATTGTTCGTCCCGCGCAGTATTTGATTCAGGCAACCGAGTACTGTATTCCCGAAAAGGAATGCACACCCGTTGAGGAGGACGATCCCTGTCGCGTCTTCCGTTCCATGCCGTTCCCCGTGGGAGAATTCGGGGTTGGTTGTGCGCCCACACCGCCGCCTTTTGAAAAGTCTCCGCGTTGCGGATGCGGAAGCTGAACCCTTTTTTTGCAGGGAATACGCAATTCACCTGACCGATCAAAGAAGAGGCTGCGTCATTGGCGCAGCCTCTTCTCAAAAAAGCCGACGGTAGGCTTTTTTGTAGCGCGGAATTTGCGGTTTTCGACTGCAAAGCAGTCGAAAATTGCGGTGTTTAGCCGCAAAGCAAAAACGTCGGGGGTGAGTACCAAATGCATTTTTGCATTTGACTCACCCCCTGTTTGATAAGCGATTAAGATTCTGCGGGAGGAAGGGCACTGGGCTCGGTTGTCTCGGGCAATTCACGAAGCAGCCGATAAATACTTTTGCCGGTTCCGCGAATACACGCTGCGGTGATCTCCACCTCTCCAACGTCGGGGCGGGAGGGCACCTCGTACATGATCTCGGTCATGGCACTCTCAAGGATCGAACGAAGACCGCGCGCGCCGGTGTTTCGCTCACGCGCAAGCTCCGCAACTGCCTCAAGTGCTTCTTGTGAGAATACCAGCTTTACGCCGTCCATAGCGAACAGCTTTTCATATTGCTTCACAAGCGAGTTTTTCGGCTCGGTCAGAATGCGGACAAGCGCCTCCTGATCCAGGTCGTTGAGCGGTACGATCACGGGGATTCGTCCCACAAGCTCGGGGATCAAACCGAATTTCACAATATCATGCGGCACAACGTCGCGGAAGATACCGGTGGTCTTCTTTTCGGCTTTTGTTTTGATTTCTCCGCCAAAGCCGATCGTTTGATTGCCTTTACGGTTTTCAATCGTGCGGTCAAGTCCGTCAAATGCACCGCCGCAGATGAACAGAATGTTCTTTGTATTGATTTGAATGAATTCCTGATTGGGGTGTTTTCTGCCGCCCTGCGGAGGCACGTTGGAAACCGTTCCTTCCAAAATTTTAAGCAGAGCCTGTTGCACGCCTTCCCCCGATACGTCGCGTGTGATCGAGCGATTTTCACTCTTACGCGCGATCTTGTCGATCTCATCAATATAGATAATACCGCGTTCGGCAAGATCAATATCATAATCGGCGGCTTGAATGAGACGGAGCAGAATATTTTCTACATCCTCACCTACGTATCCTGCCTCGGTTAAGGTCGTCGCGTCGGCAATTGCAAAGGGAACCTTGAGGGTTTTTGCGAGCGTTTGCGCAAGATAGGTCTTACCCACACCCGTAGGACCGATCAGAAGCACGTTGCTTTTTTGCAGCTCCACGTCATCGGTGGGCGGCGCGTTATCGGTTTCCGCCTTCTTTTTCTTCCCCTTTGTCGCCTTTGGTGTAGGCTCCTGGGAGAGGATTCGTTTATAGTGATTATAAACGGCAACCGAGAGTGCAACCTTTGCCTCGTCCTGACCGATTACGTATTGGTCAAGTGTCTGCTTGATCTGCATGGGGCGGGGAAGCTCCGCCAGCGTAAGGTTTTCAATCGAGGGCTCAGGCGTGCTCTCAGAGATCAGGTCATTGCATGCCTCCACGCAGAAATCACAGATATAAACACCTGTGGGGGAAGGAATGAGAAAATTGACCTGATGCTCGTTTCTTCCGCAAAAGGAGCAGTGGCGCAAGCCTTTTGTGGAATTGTTTGTCGTATTGTTAGCCATTGGTGTTCCTTTCCGGCAAATGAATTAGGGACGCTTTTCCAAAACGGTGTCGATCAGACCGTATTCCTTTGCCTCATATGCCGTCATAAAATTATCGCGGTCGGTGTCGCGTTCGATCACGTCAATCGGCTTGCCCGTATTCTCGGAAAGGAGTTTGTTGAGCATTGCCTTGGTTTTGAGGATCTGTTCCGCCTGGATCTGAATGTCGCTTGCCTGACCGCGTGCGCCGCCGAGAGGCTGATGGATCATAACCTCACTGTGAGGAAGCGCAATGCGCTTGCCCTTCGTTCCTGCCGCAAGCAAAAATGCGCCCATGCTTGCCGCCAGACCGATGCAGATCGTGGAAACGTCGCATTTGATAAATTTCATGGTGTCGTAGATCGCCATACCTGCCGTGACCGATCCGCCGGGAGAATTGATATAAAAAGAGATATCCTTGTCGGGATCTGCCGCTTCAAGGTAGAGCATCTGCGCTACTACAAGGGATGCGGTTGCGTCATTGACCTCATCCGAAAGGAAGATGATGCGGTCATTGAGCAAGCGCGAATAGATATCGAAGGAGCGCTCACCGCGGTTGGTTTGCTCAACAACCATGGGAACAAGCGCGCTTTTGGTAAGATCTTTGTAATCAAACATTTGGTTTATACCTCATTTCTTATAAATTTTTGAACCGGAAATGGCAAAGTTGCAACTTCCGGTTCAAGCAGGGGTGAATTATTTCGCGATGGCGTTTTCCTTTACAAGCTCCATTGCCTTTTTCACCTTCATATCCTCGGCAACAGAATCTGCGGGAACCATTTCGCGAACCTTGTCTACTTCCATCTGGTAAGCTTCTGCGATGCGCTTGATCTCTTCCTCAACGTCTGCCTTGGAAACCTTGATCTTTTCCTTCTTTGCAATGGTTTCCAGCGCGAGGCGGAGCTTCACCTGCTTCTCAGCCTGGGGACGGAGCTGCTCGCGGAGCGACTCAAGCGTCATGCCGGTATACTGGAAGTAGGTTTTGAGGTCAAGTCCCTGCATACGCAGGCGGTTGTCGTAATCGCGAACGAAGTTCTCGGTTTCGGCAACGTACATCTGCTCGGGAATATCCGCCTCAAGCTTTTCGATCAGAGCGTCGAGAATCGCATCCTCAAACTTACGGTCTGCTTCATCCTCGTGTCTCTTAGCAATTTTTGCCTTTACATCTGCACGATATTCATCCAGCGTGTCAAATTCCGAAACATCCTTCGCAAAGTCATCATCCAAAGCGGGAAGCTCGATGTGCTTGATCTTGTGGATCACAGTCTTGAATACAGCTGCCTTGCCTGCAAGCTCTTTTGCGTGATATTCCTCGGGGAAGGTAACGTTTACGTCAAACTCCTCCTCCAGCTTGTGGCCTGCAACCTGTTCCTCAAATCCGGGAATAAAGTTGCCCGAGCCGAGCTTGAGGGGATAATCCTCACCCTTGCCGCCTTCAAAAGCAACGCCGTCAACAAAGCCCTCGTAATCAATGGTGCAAACGTCGCCCATTTCGGAAACGCCGTCGGTTACCTCGATCTCGCGGGAGTTACGCTCGCGAACCATCTTGATCTCGTTTTCAAGTTCCTCATCAGTAACTTCTTCAACCTTCTTTTCCGCTTCAATTCCGAAATAGCCGTCGATCTTAGCGGTAGGCTTAACTGCCAGCTTTGCGGACAGCACAACACCGTTTTCGTCAATCGAAACCACGTCAAACTCAGGCTGACCAACCATTTTCAGTTTGGATTCTGCCAATGCGGCATCAAAAGCATCGGGAAGAACCTCATTGATGGCATCCTCATAGAAGAAGCCCTTGCCGTACATCTTTTCAATTACGGAGCGGGGAGCCTTTCCCTTGCGGAAGCCGGGCACGTTGATTTTGCCCACTTGCTTGCGGTAAGCATTGTTTACAGCCTTGTCAAAGGTCTCCTTATCAACCGAGAACTCAATGGTATAAACATTCTTTTCGGTTTTTTCGGATTTGATCAAACTCATTTTTTATTGTCCTCCAGAACTAATAGTAAGTAAATTTTTACATTCATTATATTTTATAATTTTTTAGAGCTTTTGTCAATAGTTTTTTTAAAAATAAAGTAGAATAATTCAAAAATCGTCGGAATAAATCGGCATTGGAGCAAAATTAAGCGCATCGGCGGCACAAAGGATCATTTCAATTCCTTCAAAAACCTGTGTGCGAGGCGCCCAATGGGCACCGTGGATATGTCCGAAATAGCAGGATTTGATCTCGTACTCATGCAAAACGTCAACGATCTCACGGCAAACAAAACCGTTCCATATGGGCGGGAAGTGGAGAAAGACCAAAATCGGGAGTGCGCGCTCGCATGTTGATCGAAGCTTTACCGCGGCATCCAGACTCAAACGCAGGCGAATGACCTCACGGTTGACGATGCGCGCATAGTCGACCGTTCCCACCGTTTTTTGCTGATTCTCCTCAACAAACCAGCCGCGTGTTCCGCAAACGATACAATCCTCAACCCGATATGCGTTGTTATAGAGAATGGAGATCGATTCAATCTCGTTTTGTTTCATCAGAGCTTGCATTTTGGCGTTTGTTGTCCACCAAAAATCATGGTTTCCTTTTCCAATCAGCTTTTTGCCGGGCAGGGCGTCAATAAATTTCAGATCATTGACCGCATCTTCCGGCTTAAGTCCCCAGGAAACGTCACCCGGGATAATCACGGTATCCTCATCGGTGACCACGGCACGCCAATTTTTTTCAATTTTTTTCATGTAATCATGCCAACGCGGGCCGAAAACATGCATGGATTTTGAACCGTCGCTTGAAAGATGAAGGTCGGCAATTGCAAAAAGTGACATGTGTGCTCCTTTCGGGTATATTTTTTGCTGTTGCGTGAGAAAATAGGATGGGACGGGAAGAAAGATCCGATTCCGTTCACTTGATCAGAAAGGACGAAAAGAAAATGGAAGAAAAACGCACCTACGGTTCCTCTTGCGGCTGTGACCACATTAAGGGAATCAAATGCAACGTACAGAACTGCTATTATCATGATAAGGAGACCTGTTGCACCGCAAAGGAGATCTCTGTTGGCCCGCGTGAGGCGGGAAGCTCGGGAGATACCCTTTGCGCAACCTTCAAGCCGAAGGAGCACTGATCCTCTCAAAGAGGCTGCGTCATTGGCGCAGCCTCTGCTCAAAAAAGCCGACGGTAGGCTTTTTTGTAGCGCGGAATTTGCAGTTTTCGACTGCAAAGCAGTCGAAAATTGCGGTGTTTAGCCGCAAAGCAAAAACGTCGGGGGGGAGTATCAAATGCATTTTTGCATTTGACTCACCCCCTTTTCCTCTTTTCTCAGCCGATATAGTCCAGAACGGCGTTTGCCATTTCGGTGCGGTCGATCACCTGCTCAAAATTTACGCGTCGCGTTGCAATTCCCGCAAGCGGATAGGGAATTGCTGTTCCGGTCTTTTCGGAAAGCGCGTCGAGGGCTGCCAATTCGTCCTGCGCGTCCTCATTTGCAACCGCGCAGTAAACGTCGTTTGCGAACTTATAGGGGCTCGCAGTGGAGTCAATGACCATCGGACGCAGATCTCCGCTCTCGCGTACGTATTCCTCGGCGGCATGAATGGCTACCGCAGTGTGTGTATCGGCAAGATAGCCGTAACGGTTGTAGGTGTCGCGAATGGTTGCGGCGGTTTCTTCCTCGGAGGTGAAATATCCGCTGAAGTTTTTGCGGATCTCAGCAAGGATCTCGGCATCAACCGTGTAAGCACCGTTTTTCTTAAGCGCGTCCATATAAGCCGCGGTCTTTTCGCTGCCCGCCGTGAAATAAAGTAGACGCTCCAGATTGCTGGAGATCAGAATATCCATGGAGGGCGACATGGTCAGGTAGAAATCGCGGTTACGGTCATAGGTACCCGTATGCAGGAAATCGGTGAGGATATTATTGGCGTTGGAAGCGCATACCATGTGACCGATCGGAAGCCCCATCTGTTTTGCCAGATATGCGGCAAAGATGTTTCCGAAGTTGCCCGTAGGCACGCAAACGTTAAAGCTGTCGCCGAGCTTGCATTTGCCCGCGTTGATCAGGTCACAGTAAGCTGAGACATAATATACGATCTGCGGCGCGAGACGTCCCCAGTTGATCGAGTTTGCGCTGGAGAAGAAGTATCCTTTTTCGTCAAGCGCCTTTGCCATCTCCGCATCACCGAAAATTTCCTTTACGCCGCTTTGCGCGTCATCAAAGTTTCCGCGGATCGCGCAAACGTTCACGTTCGAGCCGGTTTGCGTTGCCATTTGCAGCTTTTGAACACGGCTGACACCGTCAATGGGATAGAACACCATGATTTTGATGCCCGAAACATCCTTGTATCCTTCCAAAGCAGCCTTTCCCGTATCACCCGAGGTCGCAACAAGAATCAGCGCGGTGCGCTTTTCACCGGTCTTTACAAGTGCGCGGGAGAGCAGGCGAGGCATGATCTGCAAAGCCATATCCTTGAATGCGGCGGTAGGACCGTGCCACAGCTCAAGCGACTCAAAGCCGTCGTGAATATTGACCAGGGGAGCGGCGCCTCCCACAAAGGAGGTCTCAGCATATGCCTCGGAGCAGTCTGCAAGCAATTCCTCATAGGTGTAGTCGGTGAGAAACTTCGAGAGAACGGTTGCGGCACGGACGGGGTAGCTTTCGCCGCGCAGCGCGTTGATTTCCTCCAATGTGATGGAGGGGACCGTGTCGGGAACAAAAAGTCCGCCGTCATTTGCCAATCCTTGCTTGATGACCTCAGCGGCAGTTGCGGTTGCGGGATCGGCGTTTCTTGTGCTTTTGTAGAACATGGTATCGGTATCCTTTCAAAATGAAATGGTTTTTTACGTAGTGTTATGCTTTGAGAAATTGCGCGGCAAAACGCGCGGCATTTTCATAAAAGATCTTTTGGATCAGGGTTTCGGAAATATTTTGTTGCAGCAGCAGCTCCGCGAGCTTGGGAAGCTCGGAAAGATTTTGAATATCAGGAGGAAGATCACAGCCGTCCATATCGCCACCCAAACAAAGCGCATCTTCGGCTCCGAGGGATAGAAAATGGTCGATATGCGGTAATAGGTCCTTTGCCTCCGCCGTATCCGGTTCGGCGATAAAAGGTTTATGAAGATTAAGACCGATCACACCGCCCGAATGCAGAATTTTACCGATCTGTTCATCTCGCAGATTGCGCGAGACACGGCAAACAGACCATGCGTTGGAATGAGAGGCGATCACAGGACGGCAAAGCGACTCGGCAATTTCAAAAATCTCGTTCGCGGACGCGATCGATGCATGTGAAATGTCCGCGATCATGCCGCGGCTGACGGCTTGTCGGATCGCATTCTTACCGAATGGGGTCAAACCAAGATCGGTGTCATGTGAACCGCCAATGCAGGTGCACCCTTTCCAAAGCGGGGTCAGGATTCGCACCCCTGCCTCATAAAGTGTGTCCACCCGTTCGACTTTTCCTCCGAGTATCCGCGCGTCCTCAAGCCCGAGCAAGAGCGTGGGACGGTCAGGGGCTCGGTCGGGGGCGTTTACGAGCAGGGCATGCCGGCGGAAAATGGCAGGATCGCGCCGTAGATGATCCATCATGGCAAGACAGCGTTCCCAGCCCGTTTCGTCGTCCAGCGCGTAATCGGTCCAAAGTGCCATCACTTGAATGTAGCGTTGGAATGACTTTGCATGCTCCAGCGATACAGCAAGCGTGTTTGCTTCAAGCGGCTGTCCTTGTTTCAGCATTTCATATGCGGTGTCACAGTGCAGATCAAAAAGCGAAAGCTCCAAACGAAAAGCTCCTTTCAGTATGCGGCTTTGATATGATGGATCTTTGCCACACGAGGGGGTGTTGTGCCATCTTTTTGAACGAGTCGGATTTCCATTACGTCCATGCGCGGTTGCTTGCGGGTAGGGAACCGGCGCAGATAATATTCTGCCGTTTGCCTTGTCACGCGTTGCTTTTCGGCGTGCACGGCAAGATGAGGCGGCGGAGCACTTTCAAGCGTGTCGGGCGTGTAGGTGCGCGTTTTGACCTCTACAAAGACAATATCGCGAAGCGTTTCGGCAATGATATCGAGCTCTCCGTGTCCCGCGCGCCAATTGCGTGCCTTGATACGGTAGCCGCGCAGCCTCAGATAGCGAACGGCGCGTCGTTCGCCAAGTGCTCCGATCTCCTGCTTTGAGAGAATACTCATGTATCCTCCTCGAGAAAGCGAATGAATTTTTTTCGGTGGATCGGAGAGGGACCGTACGTGCGCAGGGCATCCATGTGCGCTTTTGTGCCGTATCCCTTATGCTTGGCAATGCCGTATTGCGGATACATGCGGTCAAGCTCCTCGCATTGGCGGTCTCTGGTCACTTTTGCCAAAATCGAAGCGGCAGCAATGCTTGGGCTGATCGCATCGCCGTGTACCACAGCGCGTGCGGGAATCTGAAAATCCCGTGCCACGTTTCCGTCGATCAGTGCAAATTCTGCTTTCACCGCAAGTCCGTCAATGGCGCGGCGCATGGCAAGCAGGTCTGCTTCCAGAATATTGAGCGCGTCAATCTCCTCAACACTTGCCTCCGCGATGCAGTAGGCAATGGCATTTTCACAGATCAGATCAAATAAACGGTCGCGCTTTTTCGGGGTCAGCTTCTTGGAATCATTCAGCCCCTCCAGCACCAACCCATCGGGTAGAATGCAGGCGGCGGCAACTACGGGTCCGCAAAGGGGACCGCGTCCTGCCTCGTCAACACCGCAGACCGTTGCGTAGCCCTCTGCATGCAGAGCGGCTTCCAATTCATAGTTAAGCACGGCGCACCTCCTCACGGGTAATGCGGTCAAGCGTGATCCTTCCGAGCTTGTTGTTTCGAAGCTCGTCGAGCAGTGTAATGGCGGTTCGTTCGGTGTTGACCTCGCCTCCACTGATCAAGAATCCGCGTTTGCGTCCGATCCGCTCAAACAGATCATAGTCGGACAGCTCGTCGGCAGGGGGGATTTCTCCGAGCTTATAACGCGTCGAGAGCAGGTCGGGGTAGAGGGTGCGCATGCGTTTGCAGAGCACTACGGCAAGCGACTCGATGTCGAGAATCCCGTCGCGGATCGCACCCGTGAGCGCGAGGTTTTCTCCAACGCGTTTTTCTTCAAATTTCGGCCAAAGGATGCCCGGCATATCAAGCAGGTCCACACCGATTCCGGTGGCGACCCATTGTTTATCGAGCGTTACGCCGGGGCGATTTTCCACTTTGGCTTTTTTATTGCCGCAGATGCGGTTGATAAGCGAGGATTTCCCAACGTTTGGAATTCCAAGCACCATCGCGCGGATACGGCGTGTCATGCCGCGCTCCTCATATCGCTTCAGCTTATCTGCGAGGATCTCACGGATCTTGGGGGATAGGCGGTTGAGCCCCTCACCCGTGATGCAATCGGTGAGCAGGCAGTGTGTGTTGCCCTGCGTATAGTGTGTTTCCCAGCGTTTATTTTGTATAGGGTCGGCAAGAGATGCCTTGTTGAGCAAAAGCAGGGTCGGTTTGCCCTCGGTCAATCGTGTGATCTCGGGATTGCGCGAGCTGTAGGGAATACGCGCGTCGAGAATTTCGATGACGATGTCAACGTTTTTGAGGTTTTCGGTGATCATACGGCGGGTTTTTGCCATATGACCGGGAAACCATTGAATTGTTTCGGATGGCATGGTGAAAATCGAAATCCTTTCTGTAGATTTTTGGGGAAGGGCGCGTCAGTTGTTGAGAAAGGACGTGAAGGGGGAGATACGGAATACGACCTTTCCGAGAATACAACGGACGTCAACAAAGCCAACGTCGCTGTCACGGCTGTCCTTGGAGTTGTTGCGGTTGTCACCCATTACAAAAACAGTCCCTTCGGGCACAGTTGCCGAAAAAATATGCGTTTCGGGATCATAATGGTGCTCTGCGGCAAGCGTATAGCGCCCAATGTTGATGTTCAGATAATTTTTCAGTACACCGTAGCGGTCGTCGTAGGGTTGACCGTCGATGGTGATCTGCGCGGTTTCAAAATTGATCTCAATGGTTTGCCCTTCGGTGGCGATCACGCGCTTTACCATTGTTTTTTCAAGTGGCGGCACCGTTTCGGTTTCGGTGGGATGGAATACGAT
>SVTW01000058.1 GCA_015063585.1 Oscillospiraceae bacterium | reverse complement strand
ATTTGTTAAACAAATGCGAAACTTGCAATAAAAACAGAAGAGAGAGTAACGCGGTTACAAAATTCCGTGAAGCTCTCTCTTTTTCTGCTTTTTTAGTGATATTCTTTGCTTTCGCAAAGAGTGATATGATTGCTACCGCAATCGTGATATTGAAGCCTTACAGCTTCAGTGATATTTTATTCGCCACAAAACTCGCGTAGCGAATATCACTCGGCGTAAGCCGAATATCACTGCGCAGCAATACAACTCGCCGTAGGCGAATAAAACTGGCGTGAGACTCCGTTAAGAGTATCACGCCAACGCAACGCTGCTTTTGTGTCACTCCATATTTTTTTAAACCTTAAATTTGATTTTTGGAGCGGTATTGACTTGGCGTCATACCGAACTGCTTTTTAAAGGCATTGCAGAAATAGAACAGGTATTCATAGCCGCAACGCGAGGCAATTTCGGTGACGGAATAAGCGGTTTCAGTCAATAGCTTGGTGGCGTATTCCAAACGCAACAGAATCAGATATTGATAGGGGGAAATACCGAGCATGGCTTTAAATTTTGCCTCCAAGGAAGAAACCGACATGCCCGATTGCCGTGCAACCTCGTCAAGAGAAAGCTTTTCGGCAAAGTGCTCGCGCAAATAAGCAATCGGGGATTCCAATGCAGAGGGAAGCTCAAGGAGCGGGCGAGAAGCGCATGCGTCCGCTTGACTGTATGGCATGAGAGAGAGCAGAAGATCATTGAAATAGTGTGTTTGCAGATCCAGGGTAAAGGGGGCATGCGTGTCGCAAAGCTTGAGGATCTCTTGAATATCCGCCAAAGCTCTTGAGGAAATTTCATAGAAAATTTGGGTCGGAATTTCAAACAATGTCTTTTTCTGAATGGAATATTTTATATATAAAAATGTGATCGGTTCCAAAACATGACGAATCATGGGCGTCTCAGAATTAAATATTGCAATATTTCCCGCACGAACAACATGCTCTGTTCCGTTTATAATTGTTGAAAAAGCCCCTTTTTGAAGATAAAAGAGACTGTCGATCGGTTGATAACCGGATGTGAGCTGAAATTCGGTTCGCTCTGTGATATATGCGGTAATCATATTTGCTATCATGTTAGCATTCTCTTTTTTCTTGGAATATTTTATATATAGAATTATAACATATTTTATTTTTATTGTCAATAAAAAATGTTATAATGAAATGGAACAAAAAAGAGCGAACGGCTTTTTGTTAGCTTGGTAAGAAGGAGAAGTGAGATGAAATTCGAGACGGAAATAAAAAAAGAGTACGCTTGTGATGTGCTTGTGATTGGCGGTGGTGTTGCCGGTTTCGGAGCGGCATTGCGTGCCGCAAGAGAGGGCATGCATGTGATCCTTGCAGAGGAAAACGGATATCTTGGTGGCACAGCAACGGCGGGCTTGGTTGCTCCCTTTATGACCTGTTACGATGCCCTCGGTGAAAAAAAGCTGATTGGCGGTGTATTTTTGGAGCTGGTGGAGGAGCTTGTTCGCATCGGTGGTGCGATCGATCCGGCAGAATGCCGTAAATGCGACAGCTTTTCAGGCTATAAGCTGCAGGGGCATCTCGGAACCACACCAATCGATAAGGAATCGGTCAAGCTTGTAATGGAGCGCATGTGCCAAAATGCCGGCGTTGAACTGAAATATCACTATTTCTTTGTTGGAGCAGAGGTGGAAAACCGTCGTATTCGAGCGTGTACCTTTGCAACAAAGGGCGGTTTCTATCGCATTTCCGCCAATGCCGTTTTGGATTGCACAGGAGATGCTGCCGTTTGTTGCGCGGCAGGCGGTGCATGTGAATTTTCGGACGAAAATGGCAATCTTCAGCCTGTTTCCACCTTTTTCACCATTGACAATGTGGACAAAGCCGCCCTTGATGCGGCGGTGTATGCGGCATCAGACGCAAGCGGACGTGCTTTTATGGATCTGATTGCGGACGTGCGCAAAAAGGAGGGCTTTCCGTGTGGCACGGTGAAGGTGCGGCTTTATGAACAACCCAATGGAATTTGGTCGGTGAATATGTGCCAGATCGACAAGCCTTTTGATGTAAATGACCCGGATGAGATCACACGTGCCGAAATGGAAGGCCGTGAGCAAGCGCACGCGATCTTTGCATTTCTCAAAGCGCATGTTCCGGGACTTGGGCAAGCGCGTCTGCTTGCCACGTCTGAGCGGGTCGGGATCCGTGAATCACGACGCATTGTAGGGGAATACCGTCTGACGCATGACGACCTGCTCTCCAGCAAGGTTTTTGAGGATGCTGTTGTAGTGCTTGCCAATTCGGTTGACGTTCACACCGCGGGGGCTGTGGACTATAAGCCGTTTCAGAATCATACCCCTTATACCATTCCATACCGAGCACTCGTACCGCGTGATTTTGATAACGTGTGGAGCGCGGGTAAAACGATCTCTGCCGATCGGTATGCGCTTGGTGCGGTTCGTGTAATGCCGCCCGCGATGGCAATGGGCGAGGCGATCGGACTTGCCTCTGCGATTGCCGTAAAAAATGATTAT
The DNA here is from genome assembly GCA_015063585.1 of Oscillospiraceae bacterium. Taxonomy (GTDB): domain Bacteria; phylum Bacillota; class Clostridia; order Oscillospirales; family CAG-272; genus UMGS1865. The sequence goes on along the minus strand of SVTW01000058.1, from coordinate 10,790 downwards.
GTAGCCAAAGAGGTTCCGTATCATCTTTTGCGGAAAGGGCTTGACCTGCCGCTTTGATTATTCCATATAACTTTTCATAGGAACCATACGAACAGTGGGGGAGTCCAGTGCAAAAATGCATTGGACTCCCACCTTATTGTATTTTAATACATCTTATATTTCAGTCTCAAATTATCGGCGATCATGGCGATAAACTCCGAGTTGGTCGGCTTTCCGCGGTTGTTCTGAATCGTGTACCCGAAATAGGAGTTGAGGGTGTCCACATCGCCGCGGTCCCATGCGACCTCAATGGCGTGGCGAATAGCGCGCTCCACGCGGCTGGTTGTAGTCTGGTATTTTTTCGCGACCGAAGGGTAGAGCACCTTTGTAACGCTGTTGATAATGTCGGAATCCTTGATGGTGAGCAGGATCGCCGTGCGTAGATATTGGTAGCCCTTAATGTGCGCGGGAACACCGATCTGATGAATGATCTGCGTTACTTTGGTTTCAATATCCGCGCCTTTTTCCTCAAGCTGCATGGCAGATACGGGAAGATCACTCATGCGGCGGTTGACGATACTGCGGATATGCTCGCACAAGCTGTTGATGTTTACAGGCTTGAGCAGGCAAAGCTCGGCGCCCGCTTCGGATGCCTGAATAAAAATGTTTTGCGCGGAAACCGATGACAGCACAATAAATGCGGGCGCTGTGCCGGACCCCCAATCGAGGTTTTTACTGCTGCGCAGAACACCGATGCCGTCGAGCTTTGAAAGCCATACGTCAGTAATGACAATGTCGGGGCGATATTGCGTGAGCTTGAGAAGCGCGTCCTCGCCGTTTGCCGTTTCTTCCACGTTGCGGTAGCCCGCACGGATCAGCCCCTCTCGCAAAGCGGCTCTTGCAGCGGCGTTTTCATCGGCGATCAAAATTTTCGTTGTGTATTCCATCTTACAATTTCCTCCATAAAAATGCGTTTACCAATTTTTTACAGTAATATTTTACCATATTATGGAAGAAAATGCAACCCCGAATTTCGTGAAATAATTTCCAAATTTTACAGCAGAATACTGTAAAAAATTACCAAATTTGGAGAAAAAATTAGGATTTCGAGTGTTTGCAAGGCTCTTTGAAGAAGTCTGTCAAATTCATTTCGTATCTGCCGTCGGAATTTTTCGAAAAACCGATGGCAAGGATCAGCGTTTCGTTTTCGCACGGTGCGTCAAAAAATGCGCGATGGACACCGCAAAGATCTATAAAATTGAGTGCAGCGCGTCCCATTACAAACATAGGCTCAAATTCATAGCCGTTTGGAATATGGGCAAAATCAACGATCCTGCCGCCGTTTGCGTCCATTGTAAATTGGCAAACACCGCGCAGGTCTCCGTCCACAAGTGCCTTGTAGGCAAGCAGTTCGGTGCGGAAAGGGATATTGCAACGCGCACAAAGCGCCTCCTGTTCCTGTTTGTTTTGAATCGGTAATACTTCTAACATGTTTTGTCCTTTCTCTCAGGGGTTTTTATTTGTTATCCTTATTATATAAATAGGTGACCTCGTCTGGGGTCAGCTCCCGCCATTTTCCGATCGGCAGATCGCCCAGCGTAACCTTTCCGATTGCCACACGTTGCAGTCGCAGGACGCGAAGCCCCACCGCATCACACATGCGGCGGATCTGTCGGTTTCGTCCTTCATGCAGGGTCAGCATCAGCTCATCCGGCGCCGACGGGCGGACACCGATCGGGAGCAAGCGGTAGCCGTCCAATTCCATCGGCTGCGCGAGCGCGTGGAGCTGCTCCGCCGAAGGAGCAGGGGATACCTTTACCCGGTAGATCTTGGGGATCTCGTGCCTTGGGTGGGTCAGGTGATTGGCAAATTCTCCATCGTCGGTGAGGAGAAGGAGCCCCTCGGAGTCCATGTCCAGCCTCCCCACGGGGTAAACGCGTGAATTTACGTTTTTCATCAGCTCCAAAACCGTGCGTCGGCCGCGATCATCCTTGGCGGTTGTAAGGTATCCGCGCGGCTTGTGTAGCATCAGATAGCGGTAGGTGGGGAATTTGCGCGGTAAAATGCGCTTTCCGCGATATTCAACGCGATCCAAATCGGGATCGATTTTGTCTCCCAGCTTCGCGGGCACCCCATTTACCAATACGCGCCCCGCTTCAATTTCGGCTTCCGCCGCCCGACGCGACAAAACGCCGCAGTCGGTAAAATATTTTTGCAACCGTAAGCGTTCGCCCATCGTAATCCTTTCCTTTCTTTTCTGAGACAATTTTCTGACTTTTCTGCTTGTTTTGCTTTGATTTCGATTCGATATAGCTAATTTTAGGTGATTTCAAAATCCGAACAAATCACAGATCCATTGCCAAAACGTGCGGCGGACACGCAAGCGATCGACACTGTAGAGCGCGACAAGCTCGGTTTCCGCTATCCTTTCTGCATATCCGTCGCCATTGCAATCGCACCGCCAAACCACGCGTCCCAAAACCTCACCTTCGGCAATTGATGCAAAAGCAAAGCGCGGTGCTTCAACGGTCTGCATAATTTTGCCATGGCCACTCGGAAGGGTCCGCGCGATCGCATCGCGATTGGAAAGCATAACGTAGCCCTCCGTACCGCCTACCAGATGAAGCGGTATACGGAATTCGCGTTCCGAACAGAGCGTGACCGATTCAAAGGCGGCAAAGCCGTAGTCCAATAATCGGCTGTGATCATTCCAATCATCGGGGGCATTGAGTGTAACCGCGATCATGGTTACTCCATCACGTTCCGCCGCCGACACAAGACAACGTCCGCTTTTTTTCGTGTATCCGGTTTTTACACCGATGCAACCGTTGTATAGCCGAAGCAATTTGTTGTGGTTGATCAGCAAACGTGTCAGCTCGGTTCCGGCATGCGGAATGCTTGCTTTCCGTGTGGAAATGATCAAACGGAACAAATCGTTTTCCATCGCATGCCGTGTGATCTCTGCCAACTCCCGCGCCGTTGTGAAATGCTCGGGATCGTCAAGACCGTGCGGATTGGTAAAATGGGTTTGACGAAGCCCCATGTCGATCGCCACGCGGTTCATTTCATCGGCAAAGGCTTCCACACTGTCGCAAAGGCCCACCGCAATCGCAACTGCGGCATCATTCGCCGATTCCAACAGGAGCGCCCAAAGAAGCTGCTCCAGCGTGAGCACCTCGCCCTCCGTCAGATAGATCGAGGAGCCCTCCACACCAACCGCCTCGGACGTGACGCAGATCTCGGTTTCGGGCTTTGCAATGGAAAGTGCCGTGAGCGCGGTCATGATTTTTGTAGTGCTTGCCATGGGGAGCGGCAGATCGGCGTTTTTTTCCACCACCGCGTTTCCGCTTTCCGCCTCGATCAAAATGGCACTCTGTGCCGAAACTGAGGGCGGCTCGTGATTGGGCAGGGCATTTGCCGAAACTTGAATGCATGGAAAAAGGAGCAGGCAGATCAACAGGAGTGCCAAAAGGCGGCATGATTTTGATTGTGGCATAAGAAAAGACCTCCGAAAATTTCTGTTACCATTATATTTTTTCGGAAGATCGAATATGCAGAAACGCGCAGATCTGCATCTGCGAAAGGGGCTGTCTTACTGAAGCGAGTCAGGCAACCCCTTTGTGATTTATGCGATGTTTTTTAATTACTGCTTTGCGGCTTTTTTTGCTTCTTTTGCCTCGAGCTTGCGACGCTTTTTGAGTTCCTTGGGGGAGAGCGTTTCTTCCTCGGCGGCAATATCCGCGCGAAGAATTTCGTCGTATTCCTCCTCAAGCTTTGCTGCTTCTTCCTCTGCCGTGTCGGGTGTCGTGATATCACCGATCACGGATTTGATGCGGTTGATGATATCGGGTGCATGGTCGAGCAGATCTGCAACCTGCTCAATGGGCGTTGCTTTATCCTGCACGAGAGGCAGCATTTCCACTCTGCCGTCGGCATATACCGTGAGGAAGCCGAGGGGATTGACGGTTACACCTGTTCCGCCGCCACCGCCGAAGTTTTTGATATGGTCCTTTTCTCCGGGAAGATCAAGTCCGCCGGAGGCAAAGCCCATCGTAACCTTCGAGATTGGAATAATCACGGTTCCGGAGGGGGTATTGATCGGTTTTCCGACAACGGTGTCGGCATCGATCAGCGTACGGATCTGGTCCAGGGAGCTGTTAATGATCTGCTTGATAGAGGATTCATGTTCCATGATTTTGTTTCCTTTCCTAAATAGAGGATATTTGAAAAATAAATTATTTTATGAAGCGGTTTGCGATTGTTGCTCGCGGATTTGCCGTATCTTGCGTTCTCTTGCGCGGCGAAGAGCTTTTGCGCGCTCACGTCTCCAGGCAAAGAGCATTTTAATGCCGATGCCGAGGGCGCGGAAGAAGCGGATCGAGCAAATAATATCAATTTCGGCACGCGTTTTTCCGGAGGTGTAGTCAACCCCCACCTGCATGTCTCCTTTTTTGTGTTTCACATGTGTAAAACTGCGCTCGATAAATTCGATGATCGAAGCAATTCCCGAAACGGCAACGCCGTATAGGATTGCGGTCTTGGCGGCATCGTCGGTTCCAACCGAAACCGAAAGCCGCTTTACGTGGATTCCGATCTTGCCGCGCGTTACCCTATAAAGGCGCTTGAGTAGGGCAAGGATCATATCCAGATTTTCCTTGAGGTTCGGAGACGGTACCTTTGCCGCCTGCGCTTTTTTCTCTTTTTTTCGTTTGGCTTTTTCAGCCGCCTTCAAGGCAGCCTTTTGGCGCTTTTTCTCGGCTTTTGCCGCCAGCCGTTTTTGCCGTTTCAGCTCGCGCCGCAATACCCGTTGCGGGTTACGACAGCGCGAAAGATCGGTTTTTGCACCTTCCGGCTCTTTGTCGGAGAGCACCGTAAAGGGGATTCCGAGCACGCTTACCACAACGCGCGGTTTTGTGCGATAGGAGATCCTCACCTTTGCCGAACCGAAGAGAATGAGAAGGGCAAGTAACGCGAAAAAGCCGCCGATGCAGATCAAAACGATCAACAAAGGATGCATATTATTCCTCCTTTATATCGGTGGACGTGGTATCGGGAGCGGCTCCGCCGTCCTCATAGATGACGTTGGTTTCTTCTGTATCAACCGCTTCCGTATAGTCATGCGGGTCTGCCGATTCTGCGGCTTCCGCTTCGGACGGTTCAATGGAAAGCTGATCGCCGTCTGCTTGCGCTGCCGCAACGCTGAGTGCCTCGGTTTCGGGGAGCTCGTCGAGCGAGTTGATCCCAAACACACGCAGGAATTTATCGGTCGTTACGTAAAGCATGGGGCGTCCGGGCGCATCCAATCTTCCCGCCGCTTCGATCAGCCCCTTGTCGAGCAATGAGCCAACCGCGTAGGAGCTGTCCACACCGCGTACCAGATCCACAAAGGAGCGTGTCACGGGCTGGTTATAAGCAACTACGGCAAGCACCTCCATAGAGGAAGCCGACAGGTTTCCGCCGCGACGGATCCCGAGCGCCTCACGGATATAGGGCGCGTATTTTTCCTTGGTTGTAAGTTGGCAGGTGGTGGGATAGCAAAGGAGTTGGATTCCGTGATGCGTGTCTTCCTCATTGAATCGATCGGCCATTTGCGAGACCATAGCCTTGATGTCCTTGGTTCCAAGCCCCAAAACCTCGCCGAGCTTATCATATCGCATGGGATAGCCCGCGGCAAAGAGGATCGCCTCGATTGCCTGTTCAATTTCGCGTGCAGAGGTCAACGGTTCAAGAACCGTTACGTTTTGTTTTTTTTCTTCCATGGGTTTTTCGAAATTCCTTTCGGATTATGTCGGTTTTGCCGAGTTATCATCACACTCGGTTATCGCTTTTGCCTGTTGTGCCATTGCGCTGACGATCTCCTGCACGTCAAGCCCGATGTCGTCCATCAGATCCTCGTCGGATTCCGAAAGCTGATCGTCCAATATTTTGGCAAGACGCGCTTCCTCCTCAAGATCGGTATCGTCGGGCGGCAGAAGGTCGGCGATCGCTTCGGCGTCCTTTGCAGCTTGGCGTTCCGCCGCACGGCGGGCGCGCTCCTCGGCACGAAGCCGTTTCTTTTCAGCCAACTTTTGCTCTCGCAGGATCCGCCGCTGTTCGCGGTGCATCTCTGCCTTGGAGGAGAAGGGGATCGGCTCGTTTTCATCATAGGTTCGCCGTCCCTCGGAGTTCAGGGTTTCCTCATCGGGGGGATTGTCATTCACAACAAAGCGCGTTGTGCTGTCATGAATGGCAGTGTCGCGGTCATCTTCCTCAATCAAAATTTTTCGCACCTTGATCAACTCAAGGATACCGAGGAAGATCGCGATCAGATCGGGGAGTGAGGTCGCGTCGGATAAAAGCTCACGCATCGAGGGATTTTTGCGTCGCTTGGTCATATGATGCAGGATCCCCACGATCTTAACCTCAACCGGCACGATCGGCTTTGCGATCATAGGCGCAAACACCTGTTTTTCCGCCTTCGGGCGGCTTTCGTTTGCGGCAATGATGCGGCGCACCGCCGCGCACAGGCTTGTTACCTGCTGGTCGGCAACGTACGTAACGTCTACCGAAATTTCATCGGTATCCTTTACCATTCTGCCGCTGTAGGTCTGATAGAGAGGGATCATTTTTGCCACCGCCTGCTTTGCCTGCTGATAACGGAGCAGGGCATCGGCAAGCTCGGCACGGGGATCCTTTTCGTCCTCGGAGGCTCGCGGCAGGAGCATCTGGCTTTTAATACGCATCAGCTCGCTTGCCATTACGATAAATTCGCCTGCCAGCTCCATATCCATGCTTTCCGCGGTGCGGATATATTCCAAATACTGATCGCAGATCAGCGAGATTGGGATATCCTCAATATTCACTTTGTTTTTCTGGATCAGTGTAAGCAAAAGGTCGAGAGGACCTTCAAACTGTTCAATTCGGTAGGTAAGAGCTTCCATGCGGTCAGCCTGTCTTTTCTGTCGGAAAACACCTTAGTGAATGCCGACACCTTTCAAATGGTTTCAGAATTAGAATCGGATCAAACAAAAAGAATGGAACGAAAGAGCGGGATCACCGCGTTTGCGATTCCGTTGGTCATTGTTTCGGCGATCCATGAAAAAGGCGAATATCCAAAACGCGAGAGGACCATTACGGCGATCAGCACGCCGAACATGATCTGACGCTCATAGCGCATGATCTTGAAATAGGTTTGCGTGGGCAGAAAGATCAGCGCGATGCGGGAGCCGTCAAAGGGCGGAAAGGGAATGAGATTGAATGCCATAAACAGCAGGTTGATCTCGGCGCTGATGAAAAAGAGCTGAAACGTCCAATACACAAACGTGACGAGCATGGCGATCTTTACCGAAACGGTCAGGCGGATATAGAGCACGTAAAAGAAGCCTGCCGCAACCGCGCTGAAAACGCCGACGATTAAGTTCGCCATCGGCCCCGCGAGTGCCGAGAGTGCCATTCCACGCTTCGGATTTCGGAAATTACGCGTATTAATGGGGATCGGCTTTGCCCAACCAAACCCGAAAAACAGCATGGAGAGACATCCGATGGGATCCATGTGGCGGATCGGGTTCAGGGTCAGTCTGCCGAGGTTATAAGCCGTTCGGTCACCGCATTTGTAGGCAATGTAGCCGTGCGCGGTTTCATGGAACGCGAGTGCAAAGAGAATAACGGGCAGAGTGAGTAGGATCGAAACAATGATCCTGCGGGGATCTCCGCCGCTTAAAAGAGATAAAAGCATGAACTATACCTTTCTAAATTGGAATTTTGAATTTCCGTGTTGTCAAATTTCCAAAAGCAAAAAATCAGAGTTTTATTCCCGACGCTTCAGAAAGCAACTTCCAGAGTTCGTCGCGTCCCGTATTTTTCATAGACGAATAAAAGAGGATCGGCGTGTCGGTTGGAATTTCGGGATGATTGCGCAAAAGCTCCTCTGAGCGGCGCCGTTCGGTGGCGTTGAGCTTATCGCTCTTGGTTGCCACGATCACAAAGGGGATTTGAGACTGCCGCAAGAACTGCAGCATCATTTCATCGTCCGCCGTAGGACCTACGCGGCTGTCGATCAACTGCACCACAAGGCGAAGAAGATCAAGATTGGGATTTTTGGTAAAATACCCATCGGTCAGAGCCGACCATTGCGCTTTGTCCTCGGGGCGGCGCTTCGCGAAGCCGTAACCGGGGAGGTCAACGAGAAAGAGCTTTTTGTCAACGTCGTAGAAATTGATCGTGATGGTTTTACCCGGCTCGGAGCTGACGCGTGCCAGCGATTTTCTGCCAAGCAGGGAATTGATCAGCGAGCTTTTTCCAACGTTGGAACGCCCGGAAAAGGCGATCTGCACCATTGGGTCGGTTGGGAATTGACGGGGCAGCCCCGCGCTGATCCGCAGGCTGACCCGATTGAGATTGAGCGGCATCAAAGGCTCTCCTTTCGGATGATTGTTTCAAATTGTTTCGGTCTTGCGGTCGAAATGGACCCGTTCCGTGGCAGGGGTGCCAACGGGAAGAAAGGGTGTCGTTTCGGTCGGCAACGCTTCGGATGCCGTTTCGGAGCGGCTCGGCTTATGCGCAACAAGCGCAAGATCCAGCACCTCTGCGATCCTGCGGCAGGGAACGATCTTCATATTCTCACGCGCAAGCGGATCAAGTTCTTCCAGATCACGCAGATTCTCATAAGGGATCAATACGGTTTCAACTCCCGCATTATATGCCGCCATTGTCTTTTCCTTTAATCCGCCGATTGCGAGAACGTTGCCGCGCAGGCTGATCTCGCCCGTCATAGCGACCTCACGGCGAACAGATCTTCCCGTCAGCGCGCTGACGAGTGCCGTTACCATCGTGACACCCGCAGAGGGACCGTCCTTCGGTACTGCGCCCTCGGGGAAGTGGATATGAATGTCCTTGGTTTTATAGAAGTCGGCGGGGATTCCGTAAGCCGACGCGATCGAACGCACGTAGCTCACGGCAAGCTTAGCCGATTCCTTCATAACGTCACCAAGCGAGCCCGTTGTTTCAATCTTTCCGCTGCCGTCAAGCACGGCAACCTCAACCTTCAGCAGCGTGCCGCCAAGCTCGGTATAGGCAAGCCCGTTTACCACACCAACCTCGTTTTCCGTGCCGATCAGATCGGGGAGCAGCTTGCGTGCTCCGAGATAGGTGGACAAGTTTGCCGCTTTTATCGTAATTTGTTTTTTGTCTTTTTCCAAGATGGTTTTGGCAACCTTGCGGCAAAGTGCAGCAATTGTGCGCTCAAGATTGCGGACACCCGCCTCGCGTGTGTAATAGTCAATGATCTCGATCAGGGCATCGTCTGTGATACGAAGCGTTTTTTTGTTCAGACCGTGCCGCGAGAGCTGTTTGGGGATCAGATAGCGCTTTGCAATCTCCAGCTTTTCACGCTTGGTGTAAATACCAAGCTCAATGATCTCCATACGGTCACGCAGAGGACGCGGGATATTTTCAAGGGAGTTAGCCGTTGCGATGAAAACGCAATGGGAAAGATCGATGGGGATTTCAACAAAGTGATCGCGGAAGCTCTTGTTTTGTTCGGCATCCAATACCTCAAGCAGTGCCGACGTAGGATCACCGTGTGCGTCATGCGTGAGTTTATCGATCTCATCGAGCAGGATCAGGGGATTGCAGACCTTTGCCTGCGTGAGCGCGGTTACAATGCGTCCGGGCATCGCGCCGATATAGGTCTTTCTGTGACCGCGGATATCAGCCTCGTCACGAACACCGCCGAGCGAGATGCGCACGTATTCGCGGTTCATCGCCCGCGCGATCGAGGACGCGATAGAGGTTTTTCCAACGCCGGGAGGACCTACCAGGCAGACGATCTGGTTGCGCAGCTCGGGGCTGAGCTGCTTTGCGGCGATGTACTCTACGATGCGTTCCTTAACCTTTTCCAATCCGAAATGATCTTTGTCAAGGACTTTTTGCACCGCATCGAAGCGGAGCGTATCCTTGGACTGTGCCGTCCACGGAATGTCAAGGCAGGTTTCCAGATAATTTACAAGCACGCTTGCTTCCGCCGAGCCGAAGGGGACCTTGGAAAGACGGTCGTTTTCCTTTTTGAGCTTTTGCGCCACCTCTTCGGGGAGATGTGCCTGTTCGATGCGCGTGGCAAATTCCTCAATGTCGCTTGTGTCACCAAGCTCCTCTTGAATGACCTTGATCTGCTCACGCATGTAATATTCTTGCTGATTGCGGCGCATATTGTGTTCCACACGGCTGCGGATCTTTGCCTCGGCTTCAAGCAGATCGGTCTGTTCCTTCAAAAATCCAAGCAGGATCTCAGCGCGCTCAATCGGGGCGCGGCATTCAAGCACCGCTTGCTTATCTACCGTGCGGACCAAAAGATTGGTTGCGAGAAAATCGGCAAGCAATCCGGCATCGCGGTAGGTTTTTGCCGTTTTGATGATATCCTCGGTTTTGGTGGGAGCCAAAGCGGCGGTCTCTGTGATCAGCTGAAGCAACGAGCGAACCGCTGCCTCACCCTCCACGTCGGCTTCGTCGACCTTTGCGATATGGAAAACGGTCAGATCTGCCTGGAGGTGATGGTCAATGGTTTCAAATTTATTGCCTACCGCGCGGAAAAGTCCTTCCGCAACGATGCGGGTTTGCCCCTCGGGGGCGCGAAGAAGCTGTTTGATTTTCGCAACCGTGCCGCAGGCGTAAAAGGGCGTTTCATTGAGGAGCGCGTCCACCGGTTCTCTTTGGGTGGTTAAAAAGACGAACGAGCCGCCGTTTCCCGCGAGTCTTGCAACCATCATTGCTTCATCGGGGGTGGGTTCAAAATTAACGGTCATGCCGGGGAACGGCGGCTCGTTCGTCTTTTTAAC
>SVTW01000057.1 GCA_015063585.1 Oscillospiraceae bacterium | reverse complement strand
CGACTGCTTTGCAGTCGAAAACCGCAAATTCCGCGCTACAAAAAAGCCTACCGTCGGCTTTTTTGAGCAGAGGCTGCGCCAATGACGCAGCCTCTTAAAAACGACGGGAGCTTTTGGAAGTCCGTATTTAATATTTCGAGGGAGAGATCCCCGTATGCTTTTTGAAATCCCGCGAGAAATCGTAAAGGCTGGCATAGCCAAGCAATTGCGCCAGATCGGTCAGCGTCCCGTAATCGCTTTTGAGCATTTCCTTTGCCTTTTCAATGCGAAGCTGGCGCGCGTATGCGATGGGAGAGGTCCCCATCAGCTCGGTAAACAGCTTTCGAAAATAAACGGTTGACATACCCGCAAGCTTTGCCAGCGCGTCGTTTGTAATACTTTTGTGGTAATTCTGCGAAATATAGTCCAAGACGAGCGAAATTTTTTTCTGCTTTTCCGTAGGGAAATAAGGGTCGGATTCGGCACCCGCAAGTATAAGCAGGATCGAATAGACGTCGCGAATGCATTCCATTTCTGTCATTGCTTGCTTCACGGTCCGCTTATGCTCCATTTCCCAAACGATCTTCAAAATTTTCTCCGGATTTTTGAATTTGAAAACGAGAGGTTCGCAAAAGGTTCCCTCACTTTCAAACTCCACAGTGGAGAAATGTCCCGCCTTTGTGCATTCCCATTCGTAGGTGCAACCCTTCGGTAGAATCACAAGGTGATTCGCGTCCGACAAAAAACGCTTTCCGTTTGCGGTGTAGAGCGTTTCGCCCTCATACTTGACAATGACCGCCCAACGGGAGCGGTTTTTTCTTTTCGCTTTTTTGTTTTGCGGGGAAAAAAGGGTTGATGCGGAATGCACCTTTGTGATAATCAAATTTGACAAGAGCTCGGATTTCATTTTTTTAAAACCTCCTTTGTCTTGACCATATTATATCGCAAAAGAGATAAAAAAACAATACTTTCTGTATCAAATGTGATAAATTGTAGCAGGTTTGATATTTACGAACACCGGAAAGCGTGCTATACTTTTCTCGGAGGTGATCACATGAAACAAAAAATATCCGAATTGCCGTCCCCCGTTATTGCGGGTGTGGTCAATCAAAGAACACAGGCGGGCGTCATTTCCGAGATCAAAAACTGTATTTTCGCGGGAGCCTCGATCATTGATCTCCATTTGGAATGGCTTGCGCATCTGGAGGAGCAGGAGCTAAAAAAAATTATGGACAGCTCTAGGCTTCCGGTTTTGGCATTGCATTACCCGAAAACGATTGACGAAGAAAATGCGGAGCAAGCAGAAAAATTGCGCACGGAACGCCTTTTGCAAGCGGTGCAAGCAGGTGCCGCGGGGCTTGATATGCAGGGGTACACCTTCCATCTTCCTTCCAAGAGCGGATTTTACGGCGAGGATCGCTATTCGTTCACCAAGGGAAATCCCAAAGAGGTGGTAACCGATGCGGCGGTCATTGGTAAGCAATGCGATCTGATCGAGCGTGTGCATGCAATGGGGAAGGAAGTCTTGCTTTCCTGTCACCCGGGAATCCCCATGTGCTGTGATCAGGTAGTGGATCTGGCACTCTTTTTGGAGCAGCGGCACCCCGATATTATCAAAATTGTGACCGTTGCCAAAACCGAGGAGGATCTCTATGAGAGTATTCGCACCATGACGGTGTTGAAGAAGGAGCTTCATACGCCCGTCACTTACCACGCAACCGGTTCGGCAGGCGGACTTTCGCGCATCGTCAATCCGCTTTTGGGCGGACACATTGCGTTTTGTGTGGATCGCTACGAGGAGCAGACCTTTATCGGTCAGCCGCAGATCCGAGCCATGCGGGAAATTGTGGATAACGTAGAGCGAAATCTGTAAAGGAGACAAGTATGAAATTATTTGAGGGACGCACCGCGATGGTAACGGGTGCGGGAAAAAACATGGGCAAGGAGATCGCGCTGGCGTTTGCGCGAAACGGCGCCAACGTGATCGTGTGCGACTACAACGAAGAAGCGGCAAAGGAGACCGCGGAGGAGATCCGCACACTCGGCACAGAGGCATTTCTTGCCGTTTGTGACGTACGTGACCGCGAAAAGATCTTTTCCTATGTGGAACAGGCGGTTGCGCGCTTTGGAAAGGTCGACTATCTGGTCAACAACGCGGGCGGCAGTGCGGGGCTTCTCCAAAAGCTGACGCATTTTGTGGACGCGGAGCAATCAACTTTGGATTTTGTCATTGACGTGAATCTGAAGGGGGCGATGCATTGCGCGCAAGCGGTCCTGCCCTCTATGATCGCGCAACAGTACGGAAAGATCATCAATATCGCGTCGATAGCCGCGGTTTGCGGGTTGAAGATGCGTGTCGATTACGCGGCGGCAAAGGCGGGCATGATCGGAATGGTCAAAGAGCTTGCTCTGGAGGTTGGAAAGTACAACATCTGTGTCAACGCGATCTCACCGGGTGCCATCGCGCGCGGCGGAAAGCGCGCCGAGCATTACACGCATCTTGGCGAAACAGGGCAGGGCGGTATGCCGAAGGATATTGCGGACACCGTTCTGTTCCTCGCACAACAGGATTTTATTACGGGAGAGAACATTGTGGTGGACGGGGGCAGAAGTCTTGGCCCGAGCCACCGATAAATGAAATTGAAACAGTCAAAAAAGGATTATGGATTATGGTATCAAAAAAAATCGTTTTTACCGAGGTACATAAAGCCGAGCTTTTAGAGGTCGCGGTTCGCGACATTCGGGAAAATGAGGTGCTGACCGAAATGGAATACACCGTGGTCAGCGGCGGAACCGAGCGCGCCAATCTGATGGGAATGGAGAATGCGGGCGGCAACGACTTCCCGAAAACGCTTGGATATTGCGGTGTTGGACGCGTGATCAAGATCGGCTCGGCGGTTACAAGTGTAGCGGTTGGAGACCGCGTGCTCGTATATCACGGAAAGCATATGAAATACAATATCCGCCCCGAGACCGATGTTACGAAGGTGGAAGATGACGGGATCGAGTCGCTCGACGCGGCTTTTGTGATCATTGCGTCCATGGGACTGGGCGGAGTTCGAAAGCTGGAGATCGAGCTTGGAGAAAGCGCGATGGTCATGGGGCTTGGGCTGCTTGGAATATTTGCCGTTCAGTTTTGCCGTTTGAGCGGCGCATATCCCATTATCGCCGCCGATCTCAATCCCGCGCGCCGCGCGCTTGCCCTTCGGCTTGGAGCGGATTACGCGTTGGATCCCGCCGCGCCCGATTTTACGGAGCAGGTAAAAGCGATCACAAAGGGAAAGGGTGTGCGCGCAACCGTTGAGGTCACGGGTGTTTCCGCGGCTATGAGGCAGGCATTGGAGTGCGCCTCCCGCATGGGGCGGATCTCTCTGCTTGGCTGTACGCGTGTATCCGATTGCTCGGTGGATTACTATCAGCAGGTACATCGCCCCGGCGTCCGGCTGATCGGTGCGCATAATCTGGTGCGCCCTAAGGTTGAATCCTATCCCCATCATTGGACGCATCAGGACGATTGCAAAGCGATCCTGGAGCTGCTCGCCGCAGGGCGCATTCAGGTAGCACCCATCGTTTCCCGCGTGGTTTCCCCCGCGGACGCGCCCGAGATTTACAATCAGCTTTGCGACGATCCCGCATTTCCCATGGGAACGGTATTTGATTGGAGGAACGTGTAATGGAAAAAATCAAATTAGGACAGATCGGCATTGGTCACAACCACGGAGAAGCCAAAATGAGGGGGGCACGAAAATTCCCTGAGCTTTTTGAGATCGTTGGCTATGCCGAGGAAAACGAGCGTTGGTACGGGAAGCGGAGCGACCTCCCCGGGTATGAGGGTCTGAAACGCATGAGCGTGGAGGAGGTGATCGAAAAATCCGACGCGATCCTTGTGGAAAGTGACGTTTGGGATCTTACCAAATATGCCCAAATGTGCATTGACGCCGGCAAGCATATTCATATGGATAAGCCCGCAAGCGGAACGTTGGAGGAATACAAAAGATTGCTCGATACAGCCAAAGCCAAAAATCTGGTGATCCAGCTTGGCTATATGTACCGCTATAATCCCGCCGTGCGCGATTGCTTTGAACGGGTTCGCAACGGTGACCTCGGTGAGATCTATTCCATCAATGCCGAGATGAGTACCTTCCACGGAAAGCAATATAAGCAATGGCTTACAAATTTCGGCGGCGGTATCATGTATATTCTCGGAAGCCACTTGGTGGATCTGATTGTTTATCTGATGGGAGAGCCGAAAAAGATCACCACCTTTTTGCGAAGCACGGGGCTTGACGACGTTCATTTTGAGGACAACAATCTTGCGGTTTTGGAATATGAAAACGCGCTCGCGCGGATCTTCGTTTCATCGGTTGAGGTGAACGGTCACGGCAGGCGTCAGTTTGTTGTTTCGGGAAGTCGGGGAACGGTCAACATTTGTCCCATTGAGCCCGCAACGATGACCTATTCCGATACCACGATCACAGATCAACCCTATAAAAACATCAAGATCGACATCCCCTTTGACAACGTCCCCAAAAAAGGACGTTACGACGACATGCTGCAGGATTTTTATGAATACATCAAGGGCACAAAGCAAAATCCCTTTTCCTACGAGCATGATTATCTTGTGCAAAAGGTGCTTTCCGACATTGTAGGAGGCGTACGTTTCCATGGCAAGAATATTGATTAAAAACGGTCGGGTCTGGGACGGAGAGCGATTCTCTTTTACCGATATCCTGACCGACGGTGATCGGATCGTCAAAATGGAGCCGTATCTTTCGGACGACGCGACCTATACCTATGATGCCACCGATAAAACCGTATCCGCGGGGCTGGTGGACGCGCACGTGCATATGCGTGGGGTTTCCACCGATCGGTTCGGCACACCGATCGAAACGAGCAGCTTTCCGTTCGGTGTTACGGCTGCCGCGGACGCATCGGGAGAGCAGGGGGACCGCGCGCTTTTGGAACGCTTTATGCTCAGAAATGTTGTGTTTGCGAAGGCAAAGATCCAAAATAACAGAGCGGATCTTTGCAAAACCGAGGAGCGTCTTCGCGTGTTTGAAGATCGGGCGGTTGGAATTAAGGTGTATTTCGATACCACCATTTCGGAGGTTGTTGACACCGCCCCGTTGCGTCAGATCTGCGAATTTGCGCATGCAAGAGGCTTGCGCGTGATGGTGCACTCCTCCCATGCCCCCGTTCCGATGTCCGCGCTTTTGCAAACCCTGCGGGTGGGCGATATCCTGACCCATTCCTTTCACGGCGGGATCCACAACGCGTCCGAGGACGATTTTGAAAGCATGCGCGAGGCGCAGGCGCGCGGTGTTGTAATCGACGTGGGCTTTGCGGGGCACGTTCACACCGATTTTGCCATTCTGCGTCAAGCAATCGAGCAGGGGGCCCTCCCTGACGTGATCAGCACGGATATTACAAAGCTCAGCGCCTACACGCGCGGCGGCAGATACGGCATGACGATGTGCATGAGCATTGCCAAGCAATTGGGAATGCGTGAGGAGGATATTTTCAAGGCTGTGACCGCAAATCCCGCACGGGCGCTCGGAAAAGCCGACGAATGGGGTTGTCTGCGCGTTGGTCGAAAAGCCGATCTTGCTGTGTTCGACGAGACCAACGAGGGGTATGATCTGACCGACAAGGCGGGGCACCGTGTCAGCAGTCGGTTTGGCTATCGCTGTGTGCTGACGTTATGCGATGGACAGGTCGTTTACCGAAATGGATAAGGAGAAAAACATGAAAAAAGTATTGGTTCTTGGTGCTACGGGCGCAATGGGGCGCTACCTTGTGCCCGCACTCGTAAATTTGAATTACGCCGTTACGGGCGTTGGTCTGGAGGAGAGCGCGCCGTGGTCGGTGAATGCCGCCTATGTACAGGGCGACGCGTTTGACAAGACCTTTCTGAAGTCTCTTTTGCGAGAGGGTTTTGACGGTATCGTCAACTTTATGGACTATGGGAAATATGCTTTTTCCGATTACTACAAGCTTTTTTTGGAGCACACGGAGCATTATATTTTCCTATCCTCCTGCCGTGTTTACGATGATCTGGAGCAGCCGATCCGAGAGACCTCACCGCGTCTTTGGGATTCCTCAAAGGACGAGGTGCTGAAAGCATCTCACGATTACTGTATCCATAAGGCGCAGGACGAGGATCTGCTCGCCGCCTCGCCCTATCGGAATTGGACCGTGGTTCGTCCTGCAACAACCTTTTCAACCATGCGCCTTCAGCTTGTAACGCTTGAGTTCAAAAACAGCATTGCACGTGCGCTGTGCGGGAAAAAAGTGGTTCTTCCGGTGCAGGCAAAGGACAAGCCTGCCACCCTCAGTTGGGGCGGCGACGTTGCGGAAATGATCGCGCGCATTCTTTTTAAAGACGCGGCAAAAGGGGAAGCCTATAACGTATGCTCGGCGGAATACAGAACGTGGGAGGAAATTGCCGAATATTACCACAAGCTGGTCGGTCTTGAAGCTGTGTGGGTGGATAAGGAGGATTATTTGAAGATCCTCAGCCCCGAGGGAAAGATCAATGTGCGTTGGCAGTTGGAATACGCGCGGCTGTTTCGCAGGATTACCGACAATACAAAGGTGCTCACGCTCACAGGGCTAAAGCAGGAGGAGCTGATGCCGATGTATGACGGACTCAAATTGGAAATTGAAAAGATCCCCAAGGATTACGTTCCGCAGGAAACGCCGGTTTGGCTTCGTATGGACGAATATCTGAAAACGCACCAATTGTAAGGAGAAGGAATATGAAAGCGATACTTGTAAATGACAACCGCGATCTGGTTTGGACCGACGTTCCCGATCCCGTTATAAAAGAGGACGAGGTACTTGTAAAAATTCACGCGGCGGCACTCAACCGCGCGGATCTGCTGCAGCGGCAGGGGAAATATCCGTCTCCCGCGGGCTGTCCCGAATGGATGGGGCTCGAAATTGCGGGGGTGATCGAGCAGATCGGCAAGAAGGTGACCGATTGGCAGGTTGGCGACCGTGTTTGCGCCCTTTTGGGCGGTGGCGGATATGCCGAGTACGTTTCGGTCAAGCATGATATGCTCATGCCGATCCCGAAAGGTCTTTCCATGGTTGAGGCGGCGGCACTTCCCGAGGCATACGCAACCTCGTACCTCAATCTTTTCATCGAGGGACACCTTGAGGCAGGACAGACCGCCTTTATTCCCGCAGGAGCGAGCGGACTTGCGTCGGTTGCGATCCCCATGGCAAAAGCTTTGGGCGCGCGTGTGATCACCTCGGTGCTTTCCGATGAGATCGCGCAAAAAATAGCACCGCTCGGTGCCGACGTGATCATCAATTCCAACACCCAGTGTGTTGAGGCGGTTTTGAAAGCCGAGGAAGAAAACGGGACGCCTGTGAACGTGTCGATGGACTGCCTTTCGGGTGAAACGCTCGGCAAGAGCTTGCCCTACATGGCGCGCGGCGGATATTGGATCGTTATTTCCACGCTTGCGGGAATCGAAACCACGGTACAGCTTCGCCCGCTGCTCACAAAGGGACTTCATCTTGTTGGCAGCATGCTTCGAAACCGTACGCCCGCGTTTAAGGCGTATATTCTGTCAGAGCTCGTGAAAAACGTATGGCCCAAAATCGAGGACGGTTCCATAAAGCCCTCGATCTATCGGACGTTGCCGATCACCTCTGCCGCGGAGGCGCATGCGATCCTCGAGCGCGGCGAGAACGTTGGAAAGGTCGTTTTGAGCGTTTGCGAAGAATAAACGAAATCGCACGGCAGCCTTTTTCCTGAAAATGCGATCCGTAACGCGCATTACAAACAAGTCTGTTGATCATAGTGTATACCAAAGCCGCCGAGGGGTGCCAAACGGTCCCCCTCGGCGGCTTTGGTATAGACGAATTCAAAAAATTATGATATAATATTTGCAAAAAAGCTTAACCAAATCCTATTTCTTTCACTATTCGATCGGAAGCTTCTGAATACTGACAAGGAGGTGAGCAAATGACCGAAATTGAATTGCATGAAAAGATAGCAGAGGTATCGAAAACCATTTTTTCCTACTGTATGGCGAAAACACCGACACGAGAGGCGGCCGAGGATCTGTCACAAGATATTTTGTATGAGCTGATAAAATCGGCTGAAAATATTCGCGATGACAACGCTTTTTACGCTTTTATGTGGGGTGTTGCGGGGAACGTTTATAAGCAGTGGTATCGAAAAAAATTGAAAGATCACACTTGCGAATTGACGGAAGACATTCCCTCGGACGACGTGTTCACAGAAGATGATAATAACGATATATATCTACTTCGCCGTGAGCTTACTTTGTTATCCGAAAAATATCGAAAAGCAACGCTTTTGTATTACGTTGACGAACTTTCTTGTTCTGAAATTTCATCTGCGCTTGCCATTTCCGAAAGCATGGTAAAATACCTGCTGTTCAAATCACGAAAAATATTGAAAGAAGGAATGCGTATGGAAAGAAATCTTGGCGAACTCAGTTACAACCCCAAAACACTGATCCCGATGTACAGCGGTCAAGGCCCGAATCGATTTTGGCAGTTTATGCAGAGCAAGATCCGGCAAAATATTGTGAGCGCTTGCTATAATGATGCACTTACCGTTCAGCAGATCAGTCTTGAAACCGGTATCCCGCTTCCGTATCTTGACGATGAAATAAAAGCACTTGAAGACAAACAAGTTATCATCAGAGAAGGCGTGCATTATAAGGCAAATGTGATCATTATTACTTCGGAGTGTGCCGATGAAATCGAACGATCTATGACAAAATTTCACGAGCGGATTGCGAATAAAATAGAGTCTTTCGTCAGCAATAATCTAAATGGATATAAACAGCTCGGTTTTCAAGGCCATGACTTTTCGGATAACACCTTGCGTTGGCAGCTTGCTGTCATTCTTTTCAGAATGATCAGCGGTGTTGATTGCGGAACGGAACCCGATGCCCCGAAAACAGGCTGGGGAGAATCCGCTTACCTTTGGTGCGTTGAGAAACTGAACAAACGGCATATATTCTCGTATTGCGGTGTCGATGGAAAATATGGAGACAGCCTATACTTTTTTGACTATTGGAAAAGCGGCAAGGGAGACCATCATGATTTTTATGGAAACGAACGGTATATTAATATATTCTGTGATCTTTGTCGCGGTGAAAAAACAAGCTTTAGTGAATACGATCTCGAGGCGATTGCGGAAATGATTAAGAAAGGATATGTTATAAAGGAAAATGAAACATATCGGGTAACCGTTCCGATATACACCTTCAACCAATATGAAGCTATTTTGAATATGGTAAGAAATTTTATATCCAATGAACTTGCAGCAATTATGCGTGAACTTGATCATAACGCCATCAAAATTTTAAGCGCTCATACACCAAAGCATTTACAAAACCAAGTGCAGGGCATTGCCTCTATGGATAAGTTTGTGAATGCCGTATGCATTCCCGCGACAATTCTGATTGACAGGCATTTTTTGAGTACCGCTTGGCAACCTTTTGAAATGCCCACAACATATGTGGTTTTGAAATAAGCGATCCGCCGCCGAGGGGTGCCAAACGGTACCCCTCGGCGGCGGATCGAAGTGTTTCTATATGCAGAATCTGACCGAAAGCGTGCGCCTACGTGCGATGCGGAATAGATGCCAAAGCGCACGCTATAGCACCATTTCAGCAAGCTGAAAGTTGCACGGTTCGATTCAAATAAGCATCTCAAACGACAAAAGGGGGTGAGTCAAATGCAAAAATGCATTTGGTACTCACCCCCTCTTTATCGTTGGTGAAGCGGACGATTGAATGTCCGAACTATTTGCCATACCCCTTGCGTTCAGATCTTCGATGATGTCGGTGATGGACTCACCACCTGCGTATCTGCGGAACATCTCAATGACAAGCGGTGCTTTCTCGGGATCGGGCTGATAATGCTGTTCCTCGTCTATCATATAGCCGAAAGGAATATTGCCACCATTAAAACGACATTTGAGCGCATTCTCGGTCATACCACGCGATACCTTCTCAGCCAGATCAGCAGAATAGTATTCCGCCATGCCCTCAAGCACCGACTCAAGAATGATGCCCTCCGCTCCCTCGGAGATGGACTCTGTTGCGGAAAATACCCTAGTCGACACCACGATGACTTACTCAAAACAATGACGGACGAGCAGAAGGAGATCTTCGAAAAGTTCCACGATTGCTGGAGCGAGCACGCAAGCCTCGCCGAAGCAGCCATCTTCGAATATGCGTTCAAACTTGGTATGCAAATTGCCATTGAAACATTAACAGAATAACACAATATCGCTACCCTACGGGGTGGCGATTTCTTTTTTGAAAATTCGCATAATTTTGCGAAAGTTTATTATAAATATTATTAAGTCTATTGAAAAGATGATGAATGTATGCTATACTATATATAGCGACTATTATTTTCAAGCGAGGTTATCATGACAAAGCAAATTCGTTACAACAAACTTTGGAAAATTCTTGTGGATAAGAAGCTCAGTAAGGCTGATCTTCGAAAGGCGATCGGTGCAGCGCCCAACACGCTGACCAAGCTCCGCCGAGACGAAGAAGTATCAATGTCCATTCTCATCCGCATTTGTGAATATCTGAATTGCGATATCGGAGATATTGTATCGTTGGAAGATGTGAGTGATGCACCCACATCAACCGAAAAATAAAACCGCACCCTGCGGTGCGGTCAAAGATCATAAAAATTATTTCTTATCATCATCGGAGGAATCCGTGCTGATATTGTCAAGAGCATATTGCAGACACTGCACAACCACCTTGTTCACGGATGTGTTGTTCTCCCCTGCAAGGCGTTCAAGCTGTTCGACAATATTAACGGGAATACGGAAGGTCTTATTTACGGACTCATAGCCCTTTTCAATTTCAAGCATTACAAATCACCTCTTCTTTGTACTATATTATACATTATTTTTATCAGAAAATATACAAGCAAAAGCGCATACATTTTGTATTACAATTATCTTGCAAATTCGGCGATTATGTGATATAATTAAGATGTATAAGTGTTTGCACATTTTGTTGACAGACGATGTGCAAATCCAAAATAAACACTAAATTCAGTTTAATGGAGGTATTACGATGAAAAAACGATTTTTTTCTCTTCTGTTCGTGGTATGTATAACTATATTAGCGCTCGTAGGGCTAACCTCTTGTGACGAAGCTCTGCCTGCTGCAAAGCCGCAAAAACTATCTGCTCCCGTTGTTACGTTGACCGGCAACGTTGCAACTTGGAGTGCGGATGCAAATGCGGATAAATTTGAAATCAGCCTGGACGGGGATATATCCTACGTTGAAAGCTCCGTTACAAGTAAGATCTTAACAGAAGGACAGACATTCAAAATTCGTGCTGTTGGTGATGGAAGCTCGTATTCGACGAGTGATTGGAGTAACAGTGTAACCTATACAACAGTCACGTCCGACGATACTACCACTGACGATACTACTACTGACGATACAACCAATGACGATACAACCAATGACGATACTACTACTGACGATACAACCAATGACGATACTACTACTGACGATACAACCAATGACGATACCAACAATGACGATACCAACAATGACACAAATAATGAAACGAAAGAAGCCGTTGTTATCGTTGATGAAGAATTGCTTCGCGGTGAGTTGGCTGCACAGAACGGAAAGAACGGCGCCAAGATTACCGTACTCGCTTATATTGACAACGATACAAGCGCCTACTTTGAACGCTTGGAAGTTTACGACGGACAAACGCTTGTGTTAACCGATAACGAGTATGAAGGTTTTGCCGAGTATTATGACCTCAATTCTAAAACCGAATACACTGTTAAAATTTACTACGCAAGCGAGGATCACGGTTATACGGGTCGCGTAAAAGAGGTTAGCGTAACCACCCCTGCTTACGAGTTGCCCGATGTTGATGCCTACGAATCGGATAACAACGTTGTGGTTGGCAAGCACGCGATACTTGGATTTAAGATTGAAAAGTATACGGATCTGAAATATTATGACGTCATCGTGCGTGGTTTTACACAGAATGACGCGTACTTTGCTCCCTTTATCGTAGAGATGCTTGATGATCCCACATTGCTTAACAGATTGCAAAATGATTCCGACAAGCATTATATGCGTCCCGGTGGATACGTTTGGGAAGCACAGCATTATATAGGCATCTATCATAATTATTTGCAGGCGTGGGAACACAAAGAACATATGGGTTACTCGGATGATAGGTGGATAGAAATTGCTTCTTCCGAGGCGCAGTACATTTATGAATTAAACGCTGACAACGGAGATTTGTTCGTTGCGAACGACGGAGACGTTGTTTATAACTACTATGCCGTTTTGCGTGATTATTTCGCCCACGAGGATGTGCGATTTGAGATATATTTGAGATTTGACCTCAATGACGGCGCGGGAATCAGAGAAATAAATATGTATACTGCTTACCCCTATTTCCGTGAGGTTGGTGATGAAAACTACGGTTTTGATATTAAAATAGACGAAACCGTCAAAAACGGTTACGTATTCACCGAAACGGATTATGACTATAAGACGCTTTACGTCCATAAGCTCGCTTTGTATAAGGACGGAGAGTTTGTGTGCTACGTTCCCTTTGAAGCTAACGATATTAAGAGCATTGATATGGAAGCTTGGCTTGACAAATGGATCGAAAAGCTGAAATGCGAAGTACCCGATGCAACCGCACAAGAAATGATTGAAAAGCTTGGCTCGGAAATTATCAAAGAAATCTTTGGCGAGCTGTGGTTCGAGGAAGAGATGGGCAACGATATCGTTGTGGACGAAAATGGTATGGCAGGAATCGTGGGCGGGAATAAGCTCGGCAATCAAACAGAGCGTGAGCTGTTGACGGCTTTAAGCTCCGTTGATGCAGATACGATGCTTTTGCTTTTCAAGGCTCAAACACAGGAGAATAAAACCCTTGACGCCTTTATTGCAGAGAGCGATAACGCAACCATTATCAGCGTATTGAATGATTTCAGAGATCAAATTGAGATTACAAGCCAAAACGCTTATGCGATTTATACGGCTATTGATAGCGTGTATGGCATTTCCGATCAGTTGAAGCGTGCTTACGAGAACTGTATCCGAGAAGAAAACGCCAATAAAGAAGTGGCTGACCTTATTGAAGCGATTCCGGCAATATCCTCCAAATTCATTGTAGGCACTGACTTAGCCCCTGCCGGCGATTACGAACTGCGTGTGCTTTACCGTTCGATCCTTGAGGATTACAAACAAGAGGACGACATCAAGGGTTACTCCTCGCACAACATCCGCATAAAGATGGATCTGGAAGCACCCGAAAATATCAGACTTGAAGGCAGAAAAATTCTTTGGGATGCCGTTGAAGGTGCGGACGAATACAAGATTTACGTAAACGGTGAATATCGTTTTACCCAAAGGGAACCTTATTACGACAACTACGGCGAGATACAAAAGGGCGATAAGGTTGAAATCGTGGCTGTCGGATACTACGCTTACGATAGCGAGCCCTCTGACGAATACACCTTTATTCCTCCACAGCTCAGCAAACCTACGGTAACGGTCAGCGGCGGTAATGTAAGCTGGAACGCTGTCGAACACGCAACCAAATACATTTATACGGTGAACG
>SVTW01000056.1 GCA_015063585.1 Oscillospiraceae bacterium | reverse complement strand
TGCAAAAAGACGTCCCGAGGAGAAGGCACAGTGGTCGGCTCTCACCGACGGATATTTTACCAAAAATCCAAACCTTGACCTTTTGCGCCTCGTGGTACAATTGGTCGATAGCCGCATCGGTCCCACGGCGGACGACGAAATGATGCTGCAATTTCTGCGCGAGGCGGAGCTTCCCTTTGTGATCGTGGCTACCAAGAGCGATAAGCTCAACGCCACGGAACGAAAAAAATCCGAAGCTCTTCTGCGCAGTCACCCCGACATCCCTGCCGACACGCCGATCTTCTTCTGCTCGGCGCTCAAAGGCGAAGGCAAAAATGACCTTTGGAAATATATTCTCGAAACCTCAAACCTGTAAAGGTTACAGAAAGGATCTCTCCAAATGCTATTTTCCCTGTTGGCCACCGGTAATATCCAACAGATCGTTACCGAGCTGCTTTTAACTCTGCCTGTGATCGTGCTGGCACTCTCGATCCATGAGGCCGCGCATGGCTACGTAGCCTACAAATGCGGTGACCCCACCGCGTATCACATGGGGCGGTTGACGCTCAACCCCCTCAAGCACCTGGATCTCTTCGGATTTCTTTCCATGCTGATCTTTGGATTCGGTTGGGCAAAGCCGGTTCCGATCAATACCCGAAATTTTCGCAATCCCAAACGCGGCATGGCGCTTTCCGCCGCCGCAGGACCTGCAGCCAATCTGTTGCTCGGCGTGATCAGCGCATTCCTGTTAGGATTTTTTGCCGCGCTCTCCAACTACGTCGCTTTGGAGCTCGGTCAGGGATTTCTTTTCACGGCACTGAAATACGTTTGTACCCTATGCTCTTTGGGTACCATTTACAATTTTCTCCTGATGGCATTCAACCTCATCCCCATCCCGCCGTTTGACGGCTCCCGTATCGCATTCGTTTTTCTGCCGCAAAAATATTATTTCGGCATCATGCGCTACGAGCGTCAGATCATGTTCGGCCTTCTGATCGCGCTTCTTGTGATTGACCGATTCACCAATTTCTCTCCGTTCGGATGGATCGCGCAGCAGCTGGCCAATCTGATCTATATCCCCTCCTACGATCTTTTTAACAAGCTTTTGCTTCCCAAAGAGATCTATCAGCTCTTTTTCTCCTGACCCCGAAAAACCCACGGAAGGACACACGCTCTACAACTATGGAAGCAATCACCTATCGGATCGAGCAATTTGAAGGTCCTCTCGACCTCCTTTTGACGCTGATCCAAAAAAACAAAGTGAATATTGAGGACATTCCGATCTCATTGATCTGCGATCAGTATTTGGAATATATTCAGGCAGCGCAAAGCATGGACATGGAGCTTGCGGGCGAATTTATCGTGATGGCAAGCGAGCTGATGCGTATTAAAAGCAGCATGCTTCTCCCCCGTATTCAACCCGACGAAAAGGATCCGCGCGCTGAACTGGCAGATGCCTTGCTCCGCTATCAGCAAGCCAAGCAAGCGGCCATCAAAATGGCGCCGCTCTATCAGCTGTACAGCGGCCGCATGGTAAAGGATACCGATGAGATCACCGTGGACGTGACCTATGTAGCCGATCAGGACATCACCTCGCTATGCACAGCGGTTCGCCGCATCATTGCCGCCAACGAAAGCAGACCAAAGGCCGAAAAACAGGTTTTTGCGCCCATGATCGCCAAACCGATCGTCCCCGTTGACGTTAAGATCGTAGGCATTTTGCATCACATGACCAAGCGTAAACGAAATCCCTCAATGAAGGAGCTTTTGTCAGATGCCACCTCGCTCCCCGATCTGATCGCCATCTTTTTGGGCATCCTCGAGCTGATCAAAATCCGCAAGATCCTGATTGAGGAGGATCCCGATTCCTATACTGTGATCCACGGAAGCAGCACACGCTTTGTAGTCAACGACAATCCTCCCGAGGAAACCGAATCGGGTGAGCACAAGCGAACGTATGATGAAAACGAGCCGATCCCGCTTTCCTCCAAGGCCGAAATGCACCGCGAACAACGTCGGATCATCCGTGAGCGCAAGCTGGAAGAGAAAAAGCGATTGCGAGCCGAGGAACGCGCGCGCCGTGCCGAAGAGCGCAGACGTGCCAAGGAAGCCGCGTTGCTTGGAGAACAACTGCAGGTACCCTCGGAAGAGCTCCCCGCGGACGACAGTGACCTCGAGGAGGAGGCACGCGTTGCCGCAATGCTCGACAATCAGCTTTCCGAGGACGACGAGGATCTGCTCGACGATATCGGTCTGGATATGAACGAGATCGTAAAAACCATGGCAAAGCAAGCAAAAGAGCTTTCTCCCGAACATGATGAAACTTAAGCAGAAAGGACCCTGAACCTGATCATGGAAGAAAAGAAACCGTCCGCTCCTCTCCTGGAGCCGCTCACCTCGGCGCAGCAGCTTGAGCAAGCAATCGAAGCCATTCTGTTTGCCGCAGGATATCCGATGCGCTA
The DNA here is from genome assembly GCA_015063585.1 of Oscillospiraceae bacterium. GTDB lineage: Bacteria > Bacillota > Clostridia > Oscillospirales > CAG-272 > UMGS1865. Next base: position 11,520 of record SVTW01000056.1, on the reverse strand, counting down.
CGATAAGCTCGGTGAGGTATTGGGACTTAGCACAAAAGACGTCAAAACGATGGTTCGGCAAATGTCGGAGCGCTTTGAAGAGGAGGATACTCATCACGGCATCCTGCTGTTGATGTACCCCACTACCTGTCAGCTGACCACCAAAGAGCAATATGCCCCCTATATCCGTGAGGCGCTTGGGATCCGCCGTGGCGGCAACCTCTCCGCATCCTCTATGGAGGTTTTGGCAGTGGTTGCATACAATCAGCCTGTTACCCGTTCGTTTATCGATCTGGTACGCGGTGTGGATAGCTCTTACGCGGTCAATTCCCTGCTTGATAAGGGACTCATCGAAGCCGCCGGAAGACTGGATGCCCCCGGACGCCCGATGCTTTACGTCACAACCGATAAATTCCTGCGCGTGTTCGGCATCCGCTCTTTGGATGAGCTTCCCGAAACCGAGGCGCTCAGCGTAGCGGCTGCACAGGCAGAGCAAGCGGAAAGCGCCGAACAGCTCTCCATAGAGGAGCAAGAGCTTGCTGCAGCGGAATCCGCAACGCCACGCGACTATGAGGCTCCCGTGGACGCTGAGGAAGCCAACGTCATTTTCGAAAACGGCGTACAACCCGCCGAAGAATCCGAATCGACCGACACATTCTCCAACGAACCCGAAAAGGAGGAATAATATGACCGCCTTATGGATCACGCTGGCAGCGATCGGCGTGCTACTCCTCTTGCTTCTGCTTCTCTTACTCGTGGGAAATGCCAAGCTTCGCATCACCTGCAACCAAAAGGTAACGGTGGCGATTGCAGTGTTCGGATTTTCGTTCCGACTCTTCCCTCGAAAACAAGAACAAGAAGAGGCAGCAAGCCGCAATCTCGCGCGTTGTCGCAATCCTGAACGGGTATTGCGGAAGGAATTGAGACGTCAACGCCGAGAGATTGCAAAAGCGCGCAAAAAAAAGCAAAAAGCCGCAAAAAAAGCAGCCCGCAAGCAAGCAAAAAAAGAGCAAAAAAAGGCCCTTGCATCCACGCAGCCAAAGCCCAATCTCATCGACAACCTTTCAATGATCTCCGCGCTTGTCCAAAAGCTCTATGAAATGACACGTGGAAAGCTTAAGGTCCGCGTGCGGAAAATGCATATTTCGGTAGCCACCGGGGATGCCGCAAAAACTGCAATCCTGTACGGCGCGGTTTTGCAAAGTGCATCCTATCTGCTCCAGCTAATTCAAACGCATTTTATCGAGATCGAACGAAAGCCCGGTGCCATGGAAATCTTTGCCGATTATCTATCGGACCGTTCTCACGTGGATATTGATCTGGTATTCCGGATCCGACTGATCCGCGCCGCCCGCATCGCAATTGGCATGCTGCGCGCATACGACTGCGAAAAAGATCTCGCATTGGCAAAAGCCAAGCAACGCGAGGAACTCAAAAAAGCCGAAGCTGAGGCAAAGCAACGTAAGAAAAAAGAAAAATAATATATCAATCCAAACGAAAGGTAGAACAATCATGGAAAGAGAATCCTCTATCAAGCAACTGATCAACAGCTCTTTGGAGCAAGTACGCAGCATCATCGACGCCGATACCGTTGTTGGTAAACAAATGGTCACCCCCAGCGGTACCGTGATCATTCCGATCTCCAAGATCGCAATGGGCTTTGCCTCCGGCGGTCTGGACCTTCCCTCTGACGAGGACGAAGAGGTAAAAAATTTCGGTGGTGGCGGCGGAACCGGAGTTACTGTAACTCCGATCGGTTTTTTGACCGTTTATGCCGACGGCAGAGTGGAAATGCTCCCCATTACCCACGATAAGGCTACAACCATTGAGCAGGTTGCCGACCTGTTGGACCAGGCGCCCTCGATCATCAACCGTATCAAGGATGCTATTTCGGGCGTTCTTCCTGCCTCCGAGGAGGATGCCGCCGAAAAAGAGGCCGAATATGAGAGAAAGCTCGCGGAGGATCTCGCAAACGAAGAGGTTCTTTCCGCAAGAGAGCTCAGAAAGCGTCGCCGTTTGGAAGAAAAAGCAGCAAAAAAAGCGGCAAAATAATTCGCACTTTCAAAATCAACCATTACAATGAAATGACATAAAAGAGACTCCGGAAAAATATACATGAAGCAGAACTTGTTTTTCCGGAGGATCTTGTTATGTCAAAGCTCAAAGCCATTGGGTGTATCTGCCTCACCGTTTGTTTGCTGGTTGCATGCTTTCCCCTTGCAATCTCCGCTTCGCCAAGCGAATCGGAGCCTTCGGTCTCTGCGCAAAGCGCGATTCTGATCGAAGCCGCAAGCGGAGAAACGGTAATGGCTAAAAATGCCGATTTCCCACTCCCCATGGCCAGCACCACAAAAATTATGACGGCTTTGGTGGCGCTTGAGTTGGCATCTCCCGAAACCGAGATCACGGTGGATCCTGCAGCGGTAGGCATTGAAGGCTCTTCCGTCTATCTGACGGAAAACGAAGTTCTGACCCTGGAGCAATTGCTCTATGCCCTGCTCCTGGAATCCGCCAACGATGCAGCTACCGCAATTGCGATCGGTCTTTCGGGAAGTGTGGAGGCGTTTGCAGATGAAATGAACCGAGCTGCCAACCGAATGGGGCTCTGTCAAACCCATTTCACCAACCCCCACGGGTTGGATGACGCGGAGCATTTCACCACTGCAAAGGAGCTGGCGCAGATTGCGCGTGAGGCATTGCAACACGAGTTGCTCCGCACGATCGTTTCCACGCGAAAGATCACCGTCCCGCGAGGCGACGGAAGCAACGGCGTTCGCCTGCTGATCAATCACAACAAGCTTTTGCGCCTGTATAGCGGTTGCATTGGCATGAAAACCGGCTTTACCAAAAAAAGCGGTCGATGCCTGGTCTCGGCGGCGGAACGCGACGGTGTGCTTTTGATTGCCGTCACCCTTCACGCGCCCAACGATTGGAACGATCACACGCGGATGCTGGATTATGGATTTTCGCGTTACACCTCGGTGCTGCTTTGCCAAAGTGAGGAATTGTTACTCCCGATTTCGGTAGTAGGCGGAACCGATTCCTACGTCATGGTCTCCAACCCCTCCGCATTGCGCCTAACCTTACCTGCCGAACACGGTACGATCTCTGAAACGCTGGAGCTTCCTCGGTTCGTTTATGCAACGGTGCGAAACGGAGAGATTCTTGGAAAGGCCGTTTACCGATGTGACACCAACGGAGACGGAACCCGGGAGATCATTGGCGAGGTATCCTTGATCGCCTGTTATTCGGTAAAGCAAAATCATCCCAAAAAGAGCTTTTGGCAGTGGCTTTGGGGATTTTTTCAACGATTCAAATAATCATTTGGAGGAAGTCATGTCGGAACCGATCCGTTTGCAAAAATATTTCACCGATTGCGGCGTGCTTTCCCGGCGCGCCGCAGAAGCCGCGATCGTTGCAGGAGAGGTTACGGTCAACGGCATCCAAGCAACCCTTGGAGATAAGATCGATCCCTTGCAAGACCGCGTAGAATATCGCGGCAAGCCCCTTGTTCTGCAAGCGGACAAGCCACACGTCTACTTGATGCTCAACAAGCCGCGCGGCTACGTCACAACCCTCAAGGATGAAAAGGGACGAAAAAACGTGACCTCTCTTTTGCGCGGGATCCATACGCGCGTTTACCCGATCGGACGGCTCGATATGGATTCGGAGGGGCTTTTACTCCTCACCGACGACGGCAACCTCACCAACCGTCTCACGCACCCGCGGCATGAGATCCCCAAGATCTATCACGTCTCCGTTTCCCCGTTCCCCACCCCCGCGCAACTGCAAGCCCTCGCCTCTCCAATGGAAATCGACGGCTATCGCTTGCGCCCCATCGGGGTTTCGGTTTTGGGTCCCAATCAATTGGAGCTCACTCTGTTTGAGGGCCGCAATCGGCAGATCCGAAAAATGTGTGCTGCCGTGGGACTCAAGGTAACGCAACTGCGTCGTGTAGCGATCGGAGAATTAAAGCTGGATGATCTGGAGCTTGGAAAATGGCGTGCGCTCACCGAAGAAGAAGTGGCGTATCTTTCGGGCTCTCGTAAATAATAAGGAAAGGAAATCACCATGTTAGAAGTATTACCCATTCAAGAAAAGCAGGAGCAGGAGGCGCTCTGCGCCCGTTGCGGCGTTCCGTTTGATCCTGCGCTGTTGGCATATAAAACGCTGGTAGACGGTGAATTGCGCGGGGTCTGCCAATTTACCATGGACGCAAACGGCGGAAGGATCCTCCATTTTGCATCCGCTCCCGATCTCTACGAGTTTGAACCAATGTTCGTCATGGGTCGAGCAACGCTGAACTTTATCGACCTGTGCGGTGTTCACCGCGCCTATTTTGATGCGGATTGCGAAAACGAAACGCTCATCAAAGCCATCGGTTTTTCGCGCAACTCCGACGGCAGATACGAAATGGATCTGACAGATTTCTTCAAAGAGCCCTGTAAACACTCCAAAAACTGATTTTGTCGCCATTTTGGTAAATATTACCAGTATTTCTCCTAAATTTTTGGGAGTTATTTTTCAAAATTATGTCTTGCATTATTTCCTAATATATGGTAAAATATTCCTGTAAGGATTTTACAGGAATATTTTTTATTTGGAGGATAGAATGATGGAATACACCACCAAGATTTTAATCGCGGATGAGGACGCTACGGTTCGCACTGCTCTTCGCGACGGACTCATGCGCGCAGGATACCGAAATGTAGAGGAAGCAAGCAATGGAGAGGATACCGTTCAAAAAATGATGCGCTCTCACCCTGACGTTGTTTTGATGGACATTTGGCTTTCCAAGCTGGACGGCATCGGCGTATTACGGAACAGTAAAAACATGGATTTCGGAAAAGATAAAGCGCCCTCCTTTGTAATTCTTTCGTCGGTTTCCAACCAAAACATTTTCATTCAGGCAACCGATGCCGGCGCAGAGCTATGTTTACTCAAGCCGGTGAATGTCAGCAGTGTCTGCGAGCATATTGAAAGCATTGTGTCCCGACGCCGTCGGGACATTCCTGCCGTTGCAATGCAGACCGAGGTCAAAGGCTCGGACATCGAAACGCAAGTCACGCAGATCATTCACCAGATCGGTGTTCCGGCGCATATCAAGGGCTACCAATATCTGCGCACGGCGATTCTGCTTACCGTAAAGGACAGCGACATCATCAACTCGGTCACCAAGGTGCTCTACCCTTCCGTAGCGAAGAAATACGCCACCACAACCAGCCGTGTGGAGCGCGCGATCCGTCACGCCATTGAGGTCGCGTGGGACCGCGGCGACGTAGACACCCTCAACTCCTATTTCGGTTACACCATCCAAAACAACCGCGGCAAGCCCACCAATAGCGAGTTTATCGCAATGATTGCGGATAATCTGCGATTGAAATATAAAATGTATTGATATTTGTGGGGGAACTTCTTGAGCATAAACTTCATTAACGTATTTTTTTCTGGGGAAAACTTCTTAAAAGAAGTTTTCCCCAGACCCCTTTCAAGAACTTTAAAAATTTTTTGTTATAAAATTGATGACTGCTATGCGTTTTCCATATGCAATAGCTCCCGCTACCATTTTGGGTCCGCTTCCCAAAATGGTCCACAAAATAGTTTTCACATGGAAATTTTATGTTTTTACGTTAATGGACCTTTTGGGACCGCGGTTTCCCCTTTGTTCAACATAATCTGCAAAAATTTTAATTATAAAAAAGGGGGGAAAATCCCCCCAATTTTTATTTCTCAATGTTTGGATAATGAGCCTTTGCTTCAAATAGCGGAAAAGAAATATTGCAACGTATTCCGGTCTCTCCGGCAACTATCATCAAATTTTTTGCTTGTTGAAAAACAGATTCCAAAAAAGAAAAGGAATTCCACATCAAAAAGAACTTTTCGGATGTAAACAGAAAGCTCACCTCAGTTGTTTTGGGTACGATATTCACTTCCAGACGAACGTGAGTGGACCGTGCAAATGCCAGCGCCATTTCCACCAAATGATAAAACCGATTGAGTGTGGGATTGGAAAGGTACTCTTCACAGCTTGTTAAGTCAGGAAAGCAATTGGGCGCCGATTTCAAAAAGCGATCTGTAATCCGACAAAAAACACTATGAAGATTAACATTGGGAAACTCTTCTCGAACACTCCCTTTCCGATAATCAATTTTCAAAACACCGTAAAGGTTGGCATCCTTCAATGGATCATACCCTGCCTGCGCATCTGCATATTCAAATTCTTCTTTTTGATAAAAATCCTCATTCCATTGCTCTTCCTTGCGCAAAATTTCAGTATCCATTTCCTTCTCCTTTTCTAAACAAAAAAGTGCGCGCAACCGAAGTCACACGCACTGAAAAACGTATGGCTCCTTTTGCTGCGACACAAATGTTTTGTAATCTTCGAGAAAGAAGTATACGAAAACAGAGCATACATTTTTACCATAGTAAAAATGTATACTTTTTCCTCAAAGATTATTCATTTGTGTCGCACCCTCATTATAACATATTTAAAACAGAATGTCAATCATGCTTTTCAAAAAATGAAAAAATCGTCTCTCACATAACTCTTGACATTTCCCCGTTTTTCGGTTATAATATCTGTGTAGCTTCGCCGGACGGTCGCGCGGTATGTTGCCGCAAGGTATTACCGTGAGGAAAGTCCGGGCTTCACAGGACAGGATAGCTGATAACGTCAGCCACGGGTAACCGTCGGGAAAGTGCAACAGAAAGAAACCGCCGCGCAAGCGGTAAGGATGGAAAGGCGAGGTAAGAGCTCACCCGTTCCCATGGTAACATGGGTCCGCTGTAAACCCTATCCGAAGCAACACCTCAAGGGACGTTGGTCCGACACAGTGCCCGAGGTGGCACGGAGACGCTTCTCCGAAGCGGCTTGGTGACAAGTCGCGCAGATTGATGACCGTTCAAGACAGAACCCGGCTTACAGACGAAGCTGTCATAGGGACTGTTGCGTGGCAACAGTCCCCCATTATTGGGAAAGGAAGTTCAAATCACCATGAAAAAACGCATTCTCTGTTTTCTTCTCTGTGCAATCACCCTTCTCTCCCTCGTCGCATGTGCATCGGAGAAATACGATCTGCTCTATTCGGTTGACGTCGGTGACGTTACATACTGTGTGCGCGGCAGTGGAACGCGCGCCAAGCAGATCGTTCTGAAAAAGGGAGACGAGATCGTTTGGGCGAAAAAGGTCAAGATCGACAGTGAGGTCGGAAATTTGGGAGAGACCTTTGGATTTGAGGCAACCGATCTGAACTTTGACGGGGTGACCGACTTTATGATCGCAAGTGAGATCGACAAGGATTGTATCTCTTATCTTTGCTACGTTTGGAACGCCGAAAAAGAAACTTACCAGCTCTCCGAAGAGCTTGGAAAGCTCTATAACGTCAAGGCGGATACCGAGTTGAAGGCAATCTTTGGCTTCTCTCACACGCACGAGACCGAAAAAGCCTATCTTGACGTTCCCGCCGCCTCGATCGACACCGACATTGCCACGAAATACGTTTGGAAGGACGGCAAGCTGCTCCCTCAGATGCGCACCTCCGTTACCTTCTATTCGGAGACCAACCGATATCTCTACTCGGTCGCGTATTACAACGCGGAAACCCGAGAATGGACCGATGATTTCTACAGTGAAAAATGGTTCACCCCGGAGGAATACGCCGAGCAGGATCTGAGCTTTTTGTACTATTTCAAATAAGAAAACGGGAGACGCTTCAAAAAACGGAGCGTCTCCCCTTTTGATTCTTGACAAGGCGGGCGGAATTTGTTATAATAGATACAATCTCAAGCAAAAGGTGGGGAAAGCACGTGAAGGAAAAAATATTTCAGATGAAAACGATCTCGGACACGCTTCCGCCGCATTTGGATCTGCATTTTCATATGTGCGGAACGACCTACCCACACCGCAATTATTTCATCAATCGCCCCGCCTCCGGCATCTGCTGCATTGAATACATCGTCAGCGGACGCGGTCACGTGCAGATTGGAGAACAACGGTTTTCCCCCTGCGCGGGAGACACTTATTTTTTGCTGCAGGGCTTGGATCAATTCTATTCGAGCGACAAAAAAAGCCCTTGGGAGAAGATCTGGATCAATCTTTCGGGCTCCTTTGTCACACGCCTTGCCGAAGCCTACGGCGTACAAAATATCTTTCATTTTCCAAAGCTTGACGTCTCGGATCTCTTACAAAAATTCCAATATTACGCCACACATCCCGAGACTCCAAACGCCGCCGAAAAATGTACGGCGCTCGTCCACGACGTCTTCTTTCGCATGTCACAGTCGCTTTGCTCGGAAGCCGAGGCGGAGAAAACGCCGGTACAAGCCATGCTCGACTATATCGATCGGCACGAAACCGACGTGATCCGTCTGGAGCAGCTTGCACAGGTCTGTCATAAATCCCCCTCGCAAGCCGAACGCCTCTTTCGCGCGGAGCTTGGAATGCCACCGTACCGCTACGTGCTCAAGCGCAAGATCGAGCTTGCCTGTCAGCTGCTGATCGAGACGGGTATGTCGGTGCGAGACGTCGCTTCCTATCTCGGATTTGAGGACGAGTTCTATTTTTCGGGGCTCTTACGCCGCAAGATCGGTCTCTCTCCCTCACAATACCGCGCACAGCATACGACGGGCGGAGACGGAATCAAGGAATCGCCTTCAATCTGACCGAGATCTCCCCCGTGCGAAGCAGCTCACGCTCCCCGCTCGACAAAAGCACCTCAAGCTCTCCGTCCTCCGTGATCGCCTCGGCAATTCCTTGCCGTCGCTCCTCCCCGCGAATCCATTCGATCTGCCGTCCCAGTACCATGGAGTGCGTGCGGTAATCCTCCAACCAAGAGCGATCGGAGGGATCGTTCAGATAGCGCGACAACGCTCGCCAGATCTCAGCCAGCAGCTCGGCACGCGACGGACACGCACCTCCTACCGCGCCCGCGATCTCCGACAGCTCCGTGGGAAAATGCTCGGTCGTCAGGTTGACTCCGATCCCGACGATCAAGTACGTCCGCGCATCCGCGCCGATGCCCGTCAGCGCCTCGGTCAGGATTCCGCAAACCTTTTTTCCGTCAAGATACAGATCGTTGACCCATTTGATCGCGGTCTGCTTTCCCGCGGTGCTTCGAATGGCGCGCATGACGGCAACCGCCGCCGCTCCCGTCACCGAAACCGCGCTTTGCAGAGACGCTTGCGTGGGATACAGAATGCTGAAATAAAGCCCCGTACGCGCCGGAGAATAAAAGCTGCGGCCCAGTCTTCCCCGCCCCGCGGTCTGACGCTCGGCAACGATCAAGACGGGCTGCACCACGCCATCGAGCGCGATCTTCTTGGCTTCGTCGTTGGTCGAGCCGCATTCCTCCAGGGCGATGATGGAGACCTCCTCGCAAGCAGCTCCAAGCGCCTCGATGATCCGCTCGCGCGTGAGTTGCCGGCAAGACTCGGAATTTTGATTTTTTCTTTCCATATTCTATACTCTTTCGAAAAGGATTTGTTATGAACCTACTCTTTGAAGATCAATCGATCACGGTAGCAATCAAGCCACCCGAGCTGCTTTCCGAGCAAACGCCCGAGAAGAACGGCTTTGCCGATCTGCTTGCCGCGCGAAATCCAAACAGCTACGTCGGTGTCGTCCACCGTCTTGACCGCGGCGTTGGCGGTGTGATGGTCTATGCGAGAACGCCGCAAGCGGCGGCAAGGCTTTCTGCCGCCATTCAGGCGCGGGACGTCGAGAAGCAATATCTCGCCGTCGTGCACGGAGAGCTGCCCGTCCGTGAGGATACCTTGCGTGATCTGCTCTTTCACGACCGCACGCGCAACAAGACCTTCGTAGTTGCGCGCGAGCGGCACGGGGTAAAAGAGGCGGTCCTCGATTACCGTACGTTAGGGGTCATCGACCACGGCGAGCACGGCAGGCTCTCACTCTTGCACATCAAGCTGCACACGGGGCGGACTCATCAGATCCGCGTGCAATTTTCCTCACGCCGGCATCCTCTGCTCGGTGACGGAAAATACGGCGCGCACGACCGTTGCGGCATCGCGCTCGTCTCTCACAGTCTGCGGTTTCCGCATCCGATCACGGGCAAGGTGATGGAGTTTTCCTACACCCCCATCGACGAGCCCTGGACGTTCTTTTCCTGAAGATCCGATTTGGGAGGGACTCTCCTCATGGAGCTTCCCTCCCAAAAGCGTTTTTCGGGATTTCACTTCCCATTTTGAAGCTTATTTGCCCCGGCGCTCCGTTTTGGCGGATGCGGCAGAGGCTTTTTTCTTTTTGATCACGCGGCGCACAATCAGGGCGGCGACACCGAGGAGCGTCACTCCGCCGACGATCGGCAATACGATCAAAACGATCGTATCGATCAGGGCAAGCTTGTGGTGATAAACCGCCACGGGGGTGACCGAAAAAACTGCCTCGTAAACGGGGTTACGATCGTCACCGTAAGCAATCGTGACGTCCTTGGACCAACCGCCAAAGGTGTAATCGTTGACACCGTCGGAGGGCTTTGTGGGATCCTCGGGCAGAACGATTTTTTCTCCGAGCAAATAGTCCGCTTCGGCAATCACCTTGCCATCGGAAATAAAGGTAACGTGATAAACGATAGGTGTCACGGTCAGCTCAATCTTGACGTTGCCGTTCGGCATCAGGAAGGAAAGATCTTCCACCGCAACCGCGGTTCCGTCCTCCATCGTCACCTTTGCCGCCGATACCTCGTAGCCAAAGACGCATTTCAAGCGTAAATCGACCCGCTCGCCGACGCCCACAAGCTCGGGAACGTTTGCAAGATTACACTTGTCCGCGCTCAAAAAGTCGATTCGATAGGCTTGACTCAGGCTGAAGCTCGCGCCCCCCTTGACCGTGACCGCCTCGGTGCCGACAGATCGCCAAACGCCATTTTCCAAAAGGTAGCCCGCCATTGGGCTTCCGCTATCGTCCAAGCCGCAAAGCGTTGCCGAAACGTCGACGTCCTGCAGCTGCCCGGCGCTGTTAAAATAGCCAAACTGATAGGATACTCCGGTTCCTACCTCACTCCGCTCGATCAAATGAATGCGACGGCAGGTCGTTTCCGTCAGCTTCGAAAGCTCGGTGCTGTCGATCGTCAACAAAAACCGATCCCACTTCACCGACAGCGATTTTCCGCTTGCCTGTGCCAGCCTTGCCGCCTCGCGAATATCCACCTGCGGGTGTGTGGCGACAACCGTCACAGCACTCTCCGAATGGCGGATCTCCATCATCTCACCGTCAATCGACGTTGCCAACGGCTTCTTTTCCCATTCCGCCTCATAGATCGCGTCTCCGCGCACCCAATCCAGCGGCTTGTTCCATTTGAGGAAGGTATAGGAATAACCGTCGGAGGCTCTCTCGGGCACACCGTCATAGCTCGGATATTCTCCGTACGGCACCGTCACGGTTTCATTACGGTCTCCGAGCACCCACGTTACGGTATAGAGCTTGGGCGTCCTTGTGATGGAGCCGACGTAGGTCACGGCTCCCGTCACCTCCCGCACTCCGATCTCCTCCGAGCCCTCGGCGAGCCAGCCGGAAAAGGTGTA
>SVTW01000055.1 GCA_015063585.1 Oscillospiraceae bacterium | reverse complement strand
CGGCACGGCGCAGGTCAATTTCGCGGTTTACGGGAATACAAAAAACAAGCGGTCCCGTCTTATCCCCCTTCGCAACGAGTGTTTTGAACATCTGCTCGGGAGGATACCCCACCTGCTCGGCAATATGCATGCCGCTCAGATCATTTTCATCTACTTCATATTCCAAAACCTCAAACGAGATCTTGGCGGCGGAAAGCATCCGCATGGCATTGGTTTTGATCATATTCTGTCTACCCTCTCACTGTTTCAACTCACGCAAGCCCCAACATTTCTCTCGCAGCATCTCGCTGTACGTCGGTGATCTCGATGCCCCCGAGAATCCGCGCGATCTCCTCGATGCGGCCGTCCCGATCAAGTGCGCTGACATTGGTTTCAGCTCTGCCCTCGCGCTCGGATTTCCGGATCAGATAATGGGTATCGGCAAGAGACGCGATCTGCGCGGAATGTGTAACGCAAAGGACCTGTGCCTGCTTGGACGTATCGTGAAGCTTCATGCCAACCTTGCGTGCCGTTTTGCCCGAAACACCCGTATCGACCTCGTCAAAGATCACGGTTGCCGCGCCGTCACGGTCATTGATCACCGATCGAAGCGCCAGCATGATGCGTGACAGCTCACCGCCCGACGCAATTCGGATCATGGGATGGAGCGGCTCACCCACGTTTGTCGCGATCAAGAACTCGATCTCATCGGCACCGCTCTCACAAAGCTCAGTGGGAAGAATCGAAACCGCAAAGGACACGCGAGGCATGTCCAAAAATGAAAGCGACGCGGTGACCTCAGCTTGCAGCGACTTTGCCGCATCCCGCCGTGCGGCGGTCAGCGCATTGGCAGATGCCTCGGCTTTTTTTCGCAGTGCAGCCGATTCGAGACTCAGCTTTTCAAGCAATTCGTCTGCCCCGTCTATCGTTTCAAGCTCTTCGGCAGCGCGCGCGCGGAAAGCAAGGATCTCCGCGATACTGCCGCCATATTTGCGCTTGAGCTTGGATATTCCCTCTAAACGCTCCTCAATGCGGTCGATCCGTGCCGTTGGATCCTCGCGGTCGTCATCGGCAAAGGAAAGCACGTGCTCGGCAATATCCTCCAGCTCAGACATCGTAGCCTGCAATCGCTCAGACAGCGTTTCACAGCCGTCCACGATCCCGCACAGACCGCGCATCGCATCGTCCGCGCGTGAGAGAAGCGACAGCGCCGACACCTTCTCGCCGCCCTTGATCGCGCGGTAGCATAGGTCGGTACGGCGGTTGATCTGCTCCAGATTAAGCAAGCGGTCGCGCTCCTTTGTCAGGCGCTCCTCTTCTCCGTCGCAAAGCTTCAGTGCGTCAATATCGGCAATTTGAAATTGCAGCATCTCACGCATTCGCAGCTTTTCCGCCTCGTCACGGGAGAGTGCGCTGATGCGTTTGGTCACCTCGCAAAGAGCGGTATATTGCGCACGGTAGTCCGACAGCAACACCTCGGTGTGCGCATAGGCGTCCAGCAGCTCGCGATGCGCGCCCTTTTGCAAAAGCTTTTGATTATCGGATTGCCCGTGAATGCTGACAAGCATACGCGAGATCTCACGTTGAAGGCTCTGGGTAATGCTCTGTCCATTGAGACGCACCTGCGATTTTCCGTCCGCATGAAGCGTTTTCTGAAGGATCAAAGCGCTGTCCTCACATGGGAATCCCATCTCGTCAAGTGCCTCGCAGATCGCCGGAGAAAGCTCCTCAAAAACCGCACTGACCTTTGCCACTGTCTCCCCGCTTCGCACGATATCGCGCGACACACGGTTGCCAAGCAAAAGGTTGATACTGTCAATAATGATCGACTTTCCCGCACCTGTTTCACCTGTCAGCACCGAAAATCCGTTTTGAAAATCGAGATCCAGACGTCGGATCACGGCAATATTCTCGATGTGTAACGAACGTAGCATGGTTTATCCCACCCTGAGCTTTTCATGGATCGTTTGGCTGAACGAGACGGCATCCTCGACCGTACGAACGGCGATCAGGATCGTATCGTCCCCCGCGACACAGCCCAAAAGCTGCGGCATATCCAATCGGTCAATTCCGACTGCTACCGCCTGCGCCAGCCCCGATTCTGTTTTGACCACCACGAGGTTTCCGGCGCAGTCAACCTTCAAAATCGCCTTGACAAGCGTTGATTGCAGGTTGGACATCGACTTTACACCATCGCCCTTATCGGATTGTCTTTGCGGCGGCGAATAACGGTAGCTTCCGTCCTCGCCGATCATTTTAAAAATATTCAGCTCTCGGATATCACGCGAAACGGTTGCCTGTGTGACATCGAAGCCGTTTTCACGAAGCAATGCAATCAGCTCATCCTGCGTATTGATCTCATAACGCGTGATCAATTCTACCAGCTTTGCCTGTCTCTTCTTTTTCATGCTTCCCTCTCGGATCTTCCGCGGAAGACCCCGCCTTTCTCATTTCTCTTACCCTTGGTTTGTATCGTTCATTTTTTGTCTCAGTTTGCGGTAAAAGCCGCATTTTTTGAGACGAATAAGCTGTGTTTTGATATTTGCCTTAGTGATGCGCACAACTTGATTGCGGTAAAGCTCAAAATTCATTCTGCCGTCAACCGTCAGATACAGCATTTTTTCACGCGCACAAATATTGCGAACCTCTAAAACCGCGTCATCCGAGAAAATCATCGGACGCGCGATGAAGGAATGCGGACAGATCGGCGTCACGCATACGCAAGGCACACGCGGGTCGACCAACGCGCCTCCCGCCGACATAGAATATGCCGTGGAACCCGTTGGGGTTGCCACGATAAGACCGTCCGCACGGTAGGTTGTAACAGGATTTCCGCCCTCTGAAAGCTCCAGCTCAATCATACGAGAGACCGAACCGTTTGAAATCACGGCATCGTTGAGCGCATAGCAAAAGGATTTCAATTCCCCGCCCGACAAGAGCTCTACACGAAGCATGGAACGCTCCTCCAGCTCATATTCGCCCGTGAAAAGTCGATCCAACAGATCCAACTCGGTTGGCTCCAGCTCTGCCATATACCCCAGCCTGCCCAAATTGATGCCGAGGATCGGGGTGCCTCTGACAGCCGCGCGGCGTGCCGCCTCAAGAATGGTGCCGTCACCTCCGAGCACAATCAGAAGATTTGCCTCGGCATAAACACTTTCGATCGGCAGATAGCGAAATTCCTGACGGCTCTTGTGCATTCGCATAAGCTTTTCGCGATGAAACGCGGCGATCAGAATTTCGCAGTCCTTACTAAGTAAACGGTTTGCAACCGCCATCGCCGCATTTGCCTTGTCGGCAATATTAAAATTGGTGATCAACGCGATCTTCAGCATTCCGTCCTCTCCTTTCGTTCCGGCGATCTTGCCCCCGTAACAGCACGGATACGGTCATTTGTCAGCCGCCGTACGGTTTCCGAGCAGTAAATAAAATCAACTAAAAATTCTCGGTTTCCGTCGCCCCCCGTTACGGGAGAGACGATCAATCCGACAGAAGAAAGCCCCAGGCCCTCTCCCGCATCGAGCACACGCTCAATTGCCTCGCGGTGTGCCCGTATATCTTTTACGATTCCGCCCTTTCCAATGCTCTGTCTGCCAACCTCGAACTGCGGTTTGATCAGCACAACGGCATGTCCGCCCTCACGAAGTAGCGCGGGAAAGCGCGGCATAATATAGGTGGCGGATATAAAGGATACGTCCATCACGATCAGATCGACTCTGTCACCCACAATATCGGGAGTCAGCTCGCGCGCGTTAAAACGCTCAATGGAACGAACCCGCGGATCGGACAGGAGTTTTGGGGAGAGCTGTCCCTCACCCGCGTCGATCGCGCAAACATTTTCCGCGCCGCGAGAGAGCAAGCAGTCGGTAAATCCGCCGGTTGACGCACCGATATCAAGCGCGCTCATGCCGCAAGGGTTGATCGAAAAGGCATCCAGTGCCGCTTCCAGCTTCAAACCGCCGCGCCCGACGTAGCGAATGCTGTCGGTGATCTCAACGCGATGCTCGCCTTCGGAGACCGCGGTGCTCGGCTTTGTGAGGGTGACGCCGTCTATGACCACGCATCCGCCCTCAATCAGGGTCTTTGCGCGCTGACGGCTCTGTACGTAACCGCCTTCGGTTAAAAAAACGTCCGCACGCATCTTACTTTTTCCGTGTTGCGAGCCACTCCGCCAACGCGCAAAGCGTTTCAGACTCGGGATACTTACGCAGTGCGGCGATCGCGTCGTGCGTCAGGCGATCGGCATAAAACTGCGCCTCCTCAATGCTGTAAAATGACAGGAAGGTATTTTTCTCATGAACGGTATCCACGCCAACGTTTTTACCAAGCTCCTCGGCATTTCCCGTTTGATCGAGAATATCATCCACGATTTGGAACGCCAATCCAATGTTTTCGGCATAGGTAACCACGTCCTCCATGCGAGGATCCGAGAAGGATACCCCTGCCGCCAACGCACCCAGCACCGACGATGCCGAGATCAGTGCGCCGGTTTTGAGGGAATGCAAACGGAGAAGCGCATCCAACGTCAGCTTCTTTTTTTCGCCCTCGAGGTCCATGATCTGACCGCCCACCATGCCGTAGCGTCCCGCACAGCTTGCAAGATATGCCACCGCCTTTGCCGAGATCTCGGCTCCCGCCGCCACGTTGGAGGCTGCCGCTTCAAACGCGCCCGTCAGAAGTGCATCGCCCGCGAGAAGTGCGGTCGATTCACCGTATACCTTATGGTTGGTCGGCTTTCCGCGGCGCAGATCGTCATTGTCCATGCAAGGCAGATCATCATGAATGAGCGAATAGGTGTGGATCATTTCCACAGCACATGCAAACGGAAGTGCCGCCGCATCGTCTCCGCCAAAGAGACGGCAGAATTCAAGGGTGAGGAAGGGTCTGATCCGCTTTCCGCCCGCAAAAAGGCTGTAACGCTCGGCATCCAGCAAAACACGGAGATCCTCGTCCTCGGTGTAATACTTCCGCATTGCGTCCTCGGTCATGGTTGCGTTCCGATTCATCATCAATTGCAAAATTTCGTCAGTCATGATTCCTCTGTCTCCTCTTCCCCAAAATTTACGGCGGTAACACCGCCTTCGGGCGTAAATTGCAGCATTTTCACCGTTTGCTCGGCGCACTCAAGACGCTCATTGCAAATCCGAACCAGCGCAATGCCCTCCTCATAATCGCGGAGCAGAGCTTCCAGGTCTCCCTCTCCGCTCTCCAAGCGATTCAATATTTCCTCGAGGCGCCCCAGCGCCTCTTCAAATTTCAGTTCTTTTTTTGCCATTTTTCTCAATTCCTTTCACGTTCTCCGCGCGTGCCGAAACACATCCGTCGGAAAAGCGAATATCAATGCGATCTCCCACCCGAACCGATCCTGCCGACGTCAGCGCTACACCGTCGCGGCTGACCGCCGCATATCCTCTTGTCAGAACCGAAAGCGGGCTGAGTGCCTCCAGCTTGGCGGCAGATGCGCGCAACGCATGTCTTGCACGTTCAAGCTTGGTGTCCACCAACCGATCGAGCCGCGTTTCCATTTCGGATACACGCATGCGATGACGGTCAAGCATTGCTTCGGGCTTCTCAAAAATGCGTGACCGCTCCAGACGGCGCAGAAGCAACCGCTCTCTCTCCAGCCTGGTCATGGCGGCTCTTTGCATACGAGCCTGCATGGACCGAAGCTGCATCAAAATCTCGCCCCGATCGGGCACGGCAAGCTCCGCCGCCGCAGAGGGAGTAGGTGCGCGCAGGTCGGCAACAAAATCACAGATTGTGAAATCGCTTTCATGCCCAACTGCCGAAATAACGGGGATCGGGCATGCCGCAATGGTACGTGCCAGCGTTTCGTCATTGAATGCCCAAAGATCCTCCGCCGAACCGCCTCCGCGTCCGATGATAATCACGTCACACATTTCCGTCATGCCGAAAAACTCAATTCCGAGACAGAGCTGCGGAACCGCCTCAACGCCCTGTACCGCGGAAGGAAACAGGATCATTTCCGCACAGGGAAACCGGCGGCGGAGAATGTTGCGGATATCCTGCACAGCCGCGCCGACGGGTGAGGTGATCACACCGATCCGCATCGGCATTTCGGGGATTTTCCGCTTTCTCGACGCCTCGAAAAGCCCCTCCCCTTCCAGCTTCCGCCGAAGCTGCTCGTATTGCATGGCAAGCGCGCCCGCTCCGTCCGGTTGCAGCTCGTCCAGATAGAGTTGATACTGCCCCGTTGGACCGTACACCGAAACGCGTCCGTGCGCGAGGACCTTCATGCCGTCCTCCGGCCGAAACGGAAGCCTTGCCGCATGGGTGCGGAACATGACCGACCGCACCTGTCCGTCTACATCTTTCAGTGTCAGATAGAAATGCCCCGATCTCGGAGCCGTAAAATTGGAGATCTCTCCGCGCACCCAAACGTCGGACAGCACGCGGTCCCCGTCCAGGATCATTTTGATATAATCGTTAAGCTGTGTAATAGACAGCACACCGCGCTCACGCTTCATGGGATCTCCTTTCGATTATCATTGTTTTCGTTGTTCCGTCAGAAAACGTCTGCGGCACAGCAGAGCGATTCCCGCCGCATTGTCGGCTGAAAATGCCGGCGCGGCAAAATACGTGTTCGCGCGCTTAGCAAGGCGGGCTTGAAGGAAGCGGTTGCTCATAACGCCGCCCGCGTAAACGATCGGCAGACCCGGCATTTTTTCATCGAGTGCCGCCGTCATCGCCTCCAGCGTTGCGCCGACAAAGGAAAAGACATATGCGCTGACAGCCGCGGGATCTTGCGTTTCGTTCCACAAGCGTTCGGCAAGATTTTGCAGTCCTGAAAGATTGCAGTCTCCGTCACGGACGCAAATACGCGGCTTGGGGAGTTTTCCCGAAAAACCGTTGGCAAGCTGTTCCATCTCTTTTCCGCAAGGAAATTGCAAGCCCATCATAACACCCACACGGTCAATTGCCTGCCCCGCGTTCAGATCAGCGGTTTTTCCGACAAGCGAGATCGAGAAGCCGTTTTCGCAGGGCTTGACCGAGAGCACCTCCGTGGTACCGCCGGAAACGTGAAACGCCGCAAACGGTGCCCGCAAGAGCGAATCTTCCGCGCCTGAGGAATAAACAGCCGCCATCACGTGCCCGTCCTGATGTGAAAAGCGGTAGATCGGAAGATCGTTTGCCGCCGCAAAAATTTCTGCCGCCGCGATTCCGGAAAGGAAACAGGGCATGTAGGAATCCTCAGCGGTTCTCGGCGTTGCGGAGCAACCCACCGCAACCGCACGGTAGTCACGCAACACCTCGCGTAGCTGCGCGGCAAGAACAGGAAGATTCCGCACGTGCGCAAACACCGCGTCGCTCTGCCGCAACCCGCATTCGCCCGCCTTTACGGGGAGGGGGGCTTTGAAATTGGCAACGACCTCTCCGTCGGCATTGCACACCGCACAGGAGGTAGTGTAATTACTGGTATCAAACCCGACGTAGCAGATCGGTTTCATGCCTTGCCCGCCGCCTCGAGCTCATTCTTGACGCCGTTGAGCAGACCGTTGACAAAAGGACGCATCTTTTCCTCGTCGTATTTTTTTACAAGCTCAACTGCTTCATTGAGCGATACGGCACGCGGAATGTCCTCGCGATAACACATCTCATAGATGCACAAACGGATCACACAGCGCGAAACCGGCGAGATACGCGACGGTTTCCATCCATTGGAATGTCGCACGATCATCTCATCAATCGCCTCCCGATGCTCCAATACGCCAAAATAGCTCTCCTTCAGATACTCGTTTGCGCAAAGCTCGCGGTTCTCCTCGGAGATCGCGTAAATTTCACGGGGGTCCTCATCGGCACGAAACTCGGTTTCAAAGAGGAGTTGAAAAACCGCCTCTCTCGCTTCTTTTCTTGTCATTTCTGCCATAACAGTCTTTTTTTCCTTTCCTGTTTGCTTGGTGTTCGGAATCCAAAATATCCAAAATTGCATAAAAATCCATTCTAAATTATTATACAACAAAATTAACATTTCGTCAACAGGAAAAGCGAATATATTATCAAAATATTTAATATTTTTAATTATAAAGAGTATCGACTCTTCTCCATTCGGTACGTCCTGTATAAAAACTCATTTTTTCGATTCAAAAAATACACAACGAGGTATCTGCAATGCTGAAAAAAAACTCTGTTTTCCCGCCTTCCTTTTTCTGTTTTCTGCTGCTCTTTACAGCTCTTTCGTCTGCCTTTTCTATTCTGACGCACCACCCCGCCGACGTCAATATGGGGCTTGCCTCCGATGCCGACACAACGCCGTTCACGGTGATCCTGGACGCGGGACACGGGGGTGAGGATGGCGGAGCGGTGAGCGCATCGGGTATTCTTGAAAAGGATCTGAATTTGGAAATCGCCTTTCTTTTACGCGACCTGTTGGAGGCAAACGGCATACGCGTGATTATGACACGATCCACCGATATTTTGCTCTATGACCGAAACGAGAACTACCACGGACGAAAAAAAGCCTTGGATCTTGCCGCGCGACGTAAGATCGCCGAAGAAACCCCCAACGCCATTTTCGTCAGTATCCATATGAACGCCTATCCGCAAACACAGTACCGTGGGCTTCAGGTTTGGTATTCCCCCAATCACCGTGATTCCAAGACATTGGCGGACCATATCCAAAAGACCGTGCAGGAGCTGTTGCAACCGCAAAACGGCAGGCAACCGAAAGGCGCAACAAGCGGAATTTATTTGTTGCACCGTCTCCAATGCCCTGCCATATTGGTGGAGTGCGGCTTTCTCTCAAACCCCGATGAAGCAGCTCTGCTGAATGACCGCGTTTACCGCGAACGGCTGGCAGGTGCGCTGTTTTTGGCAATTGCGGAGTCCTTGCCGGTCGAATCGGTCGGAACCTCGTCTTTTTCTAATAAATCGACGTAAAATGCTGGAAAAGCTCTTGATTTTGGGATTATTTTTATCGATGTTTTCACATTTTATGTTTATTTGACTGTGTTAAATTGCGGATACAAATAACGCGGAGCTATCGAACAAATATCGCATTTGATCGATAGCTCCGCGTTATTTAAAACATTGTGTTGCTTGACTTTTCAGTACTATTTAAAGTATTATCTGTTCAACAGTCCTTTGAATACCTTGCCGTTTCTTGTCACGCAGTGAAGCTTTACGCAGACTTTACGAGTGACTTTCCTTATTCATTTTTGAAATAAGTTCCGGCACCATCAAGCCGGCCAAAGCGTTCCAATTCATAAAGCCAAGACCAATATTGCTTTTGCCTGTCTCCGGATTATAATACTCGTGGAGAGCTCCGTTTTCCTTCATATCTCTACAAAGATTCATTAAGAGATTCTCGCAAAGCTGCTTTGCCTCGTCGATATATCCATAATTCAAAAGGCCGCGGAAAATAATATAGGTCGAAACAATCCATATCGGACCTTGCCAGTTGGAAGGATTTGAGATTTCAGCCGTATTGTACGCGGGTTCGTTTTTAGCCATTGTTCTTATCCCGAAATCAGACCAAAACTCCCCTCTGTTGAGTAAATGCTCTTTTACCATTCGCTCTGCGTATTCCTTTGGTACAATTCCTACGTACATCGGAATAAAGCAAGTCCACATTCTAAATTTAAGAGGCACGTCCCATACGACCTCCTGCTTTGCGCTGGGGAGCTTGTTCGAAAGCATATCAAGGTGGTAGTACATGCCGTCTATAGGATCCCACATGTGTCCGTTTATCAGATTTGCAAGTTCTTCTCGTTTACACTCATACATTTTCTTACCCTCGGTGTCGCCGCAAATATCGGCAATTTCAGCCATAGCAGAAAGCTCCATATACATAAAGCAGTTCAGTTCCACTCCTGCAGAGGAGTTTAACGGTCTGCCGTAAATTGCAGGATGGTTATCCGAGCCCGAGCCACGCAAGCTTCTCCATACGAAAAGTCCCCTTTTTCTCTGAGTTTTTTCCCAATGCTCGATATGCTTTGTAAGTTTCGGATAAACACCCTTAACAAATTCCTTGTCATTCTTTTTTTTGTAAGCAAGTATTACCATTTGAGCAAGGAGCGGTTTTATGGAGTTGAAATCGCACTCGGCTGTGCGCTTCTTGATATTAAACATCGGAAGAGCGCGTGACTTGCTGTCGTCGGCGTATATAACGTAGGGCACAGAACCGTCCTCTCTGGCATACTCCAGAAAATTAAGTATACAGCCTTCTATGTAATCTCCAATATCTTCATATACATCAAACAGTGCCGTTGCGCAAAAGAAGGAATCCCAATCCCAAAGCTGACCGTCGTATCCTGCGGCAGGATCTAAAAACTTGTACTTAAGATAGCCCGTAGGGGACTTCAATGAATTCTTCCAATTTTCTTTTATAAATGTCTGCAGCTCGTCGTGCAGCTTCAATAGTTTTTCCATTCACCATAGTCCTTTCTGGATTTTATAGCTTCAAAACAACTCTTTTTTATTCGATTTTTTGTTCTCAACAGAATGATAACCGAAATAATCGCCGAAATCAGCGTGAATGCTTCGTTTGCGATTCCCATGTAAGATAAAATATAGATATCGTAGCTCAGCATGCAAAACGAAATGGGAAAAGCAAGGATTTTGGAAAGCGTGGGATTGTTTCTCCAAAAGCCAAATACCGACAGAACAGAGGCGATTGCGGGAAGCATGTTCATCGGACTTTTCCAGGTAAAAAACGCAGAAACAACAGATAATGCTATAAATACGATCAACCATCGTTTGCCTTGTGCCCATTTGTGCTTTTGATTCAAAAACACGCTTTCCCGTATGATTCCCACACAAGCAACGGCAAAGCCACTGTATCCGCCGAGAAAAAGGTAATGGATTGCCCAAAGAATATCGGAGAGCAGCTTACAAATCAGCAAATTTCTTCCCGTCCTTTGCTGATAGATGATCACGTTTGCCGCCACTCCAAGCATGCCGATACCCGTTGCAAGTAGCTCCAACTTCATCAGCAATCCTCGCCAAGCGTTTTGCGAAACATCGCCGAAATTTTGGAAAATACATCCACACGGGTGCGATCAATCTTACCGTCCTTGTCGTAGGTGGGACAGATGTATCCGCCCTCCTCAAATTCGTTCCACGCAAAGGTCAGGATATGACCGACAAAATGCTCCCGCACCTCGGTTCTGATAAAGTCGGCAAATCGAACGGCACCCTCAAGGAGCTCCTCACAGCTTGCACGGGGGGCGCAGGTCGCCTCCCGATAGCTGCTCACGCCCTCTGCCTTGCTCATCCACGGCGTTGGACGTTCCACACGCGGTGCGGGATTCCAACCGGTGGTGAAGGTTGGGATCAGCTTCAGCATTGGAGCCATGCGTCCCCTACTCTGCTCGATGGCAAGCCCGATCAGCTCCTCATGGGAGGCAATATTGACGCGGTTCACCACGCCATAGGAGGAAAGTGCATCGGCAAGCGCGAAGCATTGCCCCTCAAATTTCGGAACCATTGGCACAGTGTAGGGTGTGGGAATTTTCCGTTCTCGACACATCTGATGAATCTTTTTGATCACATCCTCCCGATAGCCGTTATAAACGTAGAGCAGCGGGCGTGCTTCAATCTTTTCATAATAGGGCTTTGAAAATGCCTCAACAAGGCGCGCCAGATCGTTATCGGTAAAGGGATGCGCGGCAAGGATTGCGCACATATTCAGCCGCTCCTTCAGCCTGCTTTTTTCATAGAGTCCCCTTGCGTAATTGAGCTCATGTACCTTATGACTGCAATCACGAAAGGAGATCGGCTCATGCGCGAGCGAGCCTTCGGTAGGATACCACACGTAGGCAAAGTAGTCGATTCCCGCATCAAGGGCATACTGCATTTCACACTCGTATTCCTCAGGCGTGCGCCTGCGATAGGTGATGCTTTCCCCATCAAGGAGTTCTGCGTAATACGGTGTCCACCCGCGGTATTTCGACTGTGAAAGAGAGTTGATTTGATAAAAACCAAAGTATGTATCCGGCGGCAAAGAGGCATCCCAATTTACAGCGCCAATCCTGATTTTCTTCATAAATCCTCCATTTGTTCCCTTTTTTGTCTTGATTATATCAAAAAAACGTGTTATAATCAAGGCAAGAAGCAAAGATGAATATTCAAAAAGCAAAGATTTTGGGAGGAACAGGATGCTTACCGACACAGAACCGTTCGTACGCTATGCGGCAAAGAGCACGTATTTTATCGACAACATGCTGATTGCACGTGATTGCCGTATTCTGTTTATCATTTCGGGTAAAGGGAGCTTTGAACTTCTCTCGGGCACACATCCGCTTTTGCCGGGTACACTCGTTTATTACCCCGCCGGAACACCCTATCATATTCGGGCAACGTCAGAAATGCTGTTTTATACCGTCAATTTTGATTTCACCTCCGAGATGCGTACCGAGAAACGAGCGTTTGTACCGAACGTTTATCGCCCGAATACACCGATTGAGGCTATCAGCTGCGGTATTCCGATCGTCTTTCGGGAGCCGATCGTGATCCGACATGGGGAATTTGCCGAGACCGAGCTGAAGAAAATTTACAGCGAGTCACTCCGATCCCAACCCTGCGCCGAATTGGCAAGTAGCGCATATATGAAGCTTTTGCTGATCAATATTTACCGAAATGCCGCCATCACATCAGAGCAACCGAGTTTGAATATGCGCATCAAGGACTGTGTGGCAAATGACCTCACTCTCAATAACATCCAAATTGCCGAGCGTCTCTCCTATCATCCCTATTATCTGAACGAGGTTTTCAAAAAGAGCGAGGGAATCAGCTTGCACCAATACATCATGCGCGAGCGCTTGGCAAGGGCAAAGGATCTGATCACCGCAACCAATCGCTCCTTTGAGTCGATCGCACAGGAATGTGGATTTTCCTCCGACTCGCATCTATCGAGAAGCATTAATCGGGAATACGGCATCACGCCGTCAAAAATGCGAAAGCTGTGAGGATCGGTTGATACCTGCGGCATCCATGTCCTCCATTTCACCTTGTGATCCTGTTGCATCTGTTTCACCCTTTTCTCCCTTTTTGCCCTTCGATTAGCATAGGTCATATTTTTGTATTTTTGCCACTGTCACGGAGCAAAATCAATTGACACAGGCACGGACATGTGCTATAATGAAAGCGGTAATGACACGTGATCAACATGGAAAGTGAGAGGTCGGTTAAAATGAAAGGACTAAAAACCGTTTACGTTTGTTCCGAATGTGAATATAAAACCCCGAAATGGCTCGGGAAATGCCCGAAATGCGGCGCGTGGAACGCGTTTGTGGAGGACGTAGAGGAATCAGCACCTGCCGTTTCCTCTCCCCGCCGCGCATCCATGATTCCCTCCGACGGGGATCACCGCGCGGTTGGTTTTCGCGATCTTGAGATCCCCGATTATATGCGGCAAAGCACCGGTCTCGGAGAGCTTGACCGCGTACTCGGCGGCGGTCTCGTGCATGGCTCTGTGGTGTTGCTCTCAGGCGAGCCCGGCATCGGAAAATCAACGCTTTTAATGCAAATATGCGATGCGCTCGGACAAAGCCGCCGCGTTCTTTACGTTTCGGGAGAGGAATCGGGCGGTCAGCTCAAGCTTCGTGCCAAGCGGCTTGGTATTGCGGGCGAGAATCTGTTCATTCTGACCGAAACCAATATTGAAAATATTCTGAAGGAATCCGACCGCATCAAGCCGGACGTAATGATCGTTGACTCGATCCAAACCATCTATTCCGCCGCTGTAAACTCAGCCCCCGGAAGCATTACGCAGGTGAAGGAAACCGCGCTCTCCTTTATCAATAAGGCAAAAGGACTGGGCACGTCGGTTCTGATGGTGGGACACGTCAACAAGGAAGGCAGCATTGCGGGTCCGAAGGTGCTTGAGCATATGGTGGACGCAGTGCTCTATTTTGAGGGGGAACGTCAACAGGCATACCGCATCATTCGCGCCATTAAAAACCGATACGGATCCACCAACGAGATCGGCGTGTTTGAAATGACCGACCGCGGGCTCTTGGAGGTTGAAAATCCTTCCGAAATGCTGCTCGCAGGCAGACCCAAACGCATTTCGGGAAACTGCGCGGTCTGTACACTGGAGGGAACGCGCCCGCTTATTGCCGAAATTCAGGCACTCGTTACCCCAACAGCATTCCCTGCCCCGCGCCGTACTACAAACGGAATCGACTACAACCGCATGTGTTTGATCATCGCCGTTCTCGAAAAGCGGCTCGGCTTAAAATTCTATCAAAACGACGTTTATCTCAACGTCATCGGCGGACTGCGGCTTGACGAGCCCGCATCCGATCTTTCGGTTGCAATGGCACTCATTTCCTCCATGACAAACCGCATTATTCCCGATGATCTGATCGCGATCGGTGAGCTGGGTTTGGCGGGAGAATGCCGCGCGGTATCCAATCTGGAACAGCGTGTCAAGGAAGCCGCACGGCTCGGATTTACCACCGCGCTCGTTCCCTTCCGCAACGTGGAAAAGCGGAAGCTTGACTGCACGGGCATCAATGTGATCCCCATTCGCGGAATTTATGAGGTGCTCAATATGATGAAAAATGAGGATCCGAAAGCAGAATAACGTAATATGAGTATGGCAGAGGCTGCGTCATTGGCGCAGCCTCTGCTCAAAAAAGCCGACGGTAGGCTTTTTTGTAGCGCGGAATTTGCGGTTTTCGACTGCAAAGCAGTCGAAAA
>SVTW01000054.1 GCA_015063585.1 Oscillospiraceae bacterium | reverse complement strand
CTTTTTTGTAGCGCGGAATTTGCGGTTTTCGACTGCAAAGCAGTCGAAAATTGCGGTGTTTAGCCGCAAAGCAAAAACGTCGGGGGTGAGTACCAAATGCATTTTTGCATTTGACTCACCCCCTTTTCTGTTTTTAAAGGAATTTTTCAAGGAATAAAAAGACACACGGAATGGTCAGGCAGGAGGCAATATGGGAGATCAATGCCATTCCCGCAGCGGCGGTGGTATCGCGTCCATAGGCACTCGGAACCACAACGGTGTTGAGTCCGAGCGGCATTGCAAGCGCACAGACCGTGCACAGCTCGATGGTTTTGGGAAGCGGCAAGAAGAACAGCAACGCCAACGCAAGGGCGGGAAAAGCAATCAGGCGGATTGCGGTAACTGCCCAGATCTGAAGATTGCAGACCGTTTTAACCAAGTCAATTTGCGCCACCGTGATTCCTGTGAGCAGCATTGCGATCGGAGACATACAAGCACCTGCGTCGTTGACAAGCGCGGTTACAAAGTTTGGAAGCGTGATACCGCTCAGCCCCAACAGCATGCCGATGAGCATACCGATCATCATCGGATTGAGCAGATTTTTCAACGACTGCAAAATTCCGCCGTGTTCCCCGTCCCCACCGATCAAAAGCGCGGGAACACCCCAGAGCTGAATCAGGATCCAAAACGGCAGTGTAAAGATCAGATAATCGGCAAAGAAAGCGGGAAAAAGAACGCTGACCACGGCATTGCCCATAAATCCAAAATTTGAAAAAGAAAGTCCGTATGTAAAAATGCGGCGCAAATAGGAATCCTTTGTGCAAAGCCGCGCCCCCAAAATGGCAAGCGGAACCGTTACAAGGAGTACGACACAACCGGCGGCAAAGGATTGCCATGCCGCGGACAGTCGCGCAACCGTGAACTGATTGAGAAAGGTCCCCAAAACAAGGGCGGGCAAAAACAGCCAATTCTCAAGACGCGAAAGAACGGTTGCCGCGCTTGTGTGGATCACCTTGATCTTAACAAGCAAATATCCAATTGCGATCAAAGAAATTAAAAACGCCATGCGATCAAGCGTGGTAGTAAACAGAGCCATGATTATTCATTTACCTCCTCATTTTTACCGTAGCGGATCTCTCCGAGCACACGGTTTCTTCCTTCAATATGAGTAGCGAGTCCGTCATAATGCATCGTTGCAAGTGCCATCATGAAAGCATCGACCAAACAAATATGCGCCACACGCGCCGAAACAGCCTCAACGGGATAGTTTTTCTCATCGGCAAATACCGTTACCGCGTGATCGCACTCCCGTGCCAACAAGCTGTCGGAAAAGCTCGTGATCGCAACGGTTGCGGCACCGCATGCCTTGGCATGTCGAATGGCATCTACAACGGCGCGTGTCATGCCGCTGTGCGAGATTGCCAGCACCACGTCGCCTTGACGCGCGTTGACCGCCGTTACGTTCATAAACAGCACGTCGGTGCAGGAGACAGCCGAAAGACCAAGCTGGGAAAGCCGGTATTGCGCGTCAACCGCTATCACAGAGGAGGTTCCCACGCCGAAAATAAAGATTCGTTCCGCCTCGGAAAACAGACGCGTAATGGCTTCGATCGTTTCAAAATCAAGCATCTTCAGGGTATCCTGAAGGGTTTGAACTCCCGATTGAAAGACCTTACGAAAAACCGTTTCGGGATCGTCCTCCCGCGCAAAAGCAGGCAGGAGCGTTGCATTCTCCCGCGCGCCAAGCTCCCCCGCCAAGGAGATCTTAAATTCCGAAAAGCCCTCACAGCCCATCGTTTTACAAAAACGGATCACAGCCGACGGCACACACCCGGCGGCATCCGCCAGGCTCTTGGCGGTCATGCGCGGAATCTCTTGCGGTTTTTTCAACACGTAATCGGCAACCTTGCGCTCAATTTCGGTTAATTTCGCGTATTTGTTATGGATTTCGGCAATCATACGTCCTCCGTTTAGAATTTTATTCTAAAGTATCGCTTTTATTTGGTATTTTATTTTATCACACATTTTCCAAATTGTCAATAGAAAGATAGAAAGAAAAATCAAGAAAAGGCTTCTAAAGCCGCAAGGTGGCGCGACTCGTCGTCAAGCAGGTGAGACAGGACCGATCGCACCACACGGTCCGCGCTTTTTCCCATGATCGTTTGCAGGCGGTCAACGCTCCTTTTCTTTTCCTGTTTTGCATCGGATATCATCTGTATCACGAAATTGGAAAAAGCGGACTTCTGCCGCGGGGCATGCTCGACACAAAGATTCACCTGAATACAAGGGTCGGCACCCAAGGCAAGGATCAGATCCCCGAGCAACCGAAAATGCTCGGCGGCGTCTATGGCAATCTCGTCAAACAGTCGCGCCGCTCCATGATCGGTCGTCTCTGCGATCAAGGAGCGATAGGTCATGGCGGCAACCTCATAAAGCGTGTGCTGGTAAATTCCGCTGAATGCCCGCGCGAGCTGCGGATTGCGTGCAACACAGCCACGCAGGGTCGGTCGGAACGGCGGATTCGCGCGTGAATCGGAGGAATAATTCATAGGGGTTCTCCTTTTGTTTTCAGATAGTCGGACAGAAAAAGTCCGCTTGCTTCTATTTTATGCCGTCTTTTCCGTCGGCGTGTAAAAAAGACTTTACTTTTTGCTTTTTATATGGTAAAATAAAGACAGAAACGGAGGTGTGACCATGTACCGCTTACCCAAACAAAACCGAGACCTGCTTTACTATGCAGCCCGTCGAACCCTTCTGCGTATTTTGGGCTTTTTGCTATGGCTCGCCCTCTGGATCGGCGGCGCGCTCTCTTATAACCACAACCACGCAACCTATCCCCCACAGCTTTTGATCCTTGGTTGGCGTCTTTTTTTCCTGGTCCTTGCCTCTCTCGTCAGCGGAATTCTGATCTTCCGCATGTGGCGGCTCTTTACCGACCGCACCTGCCACGGCCTCATTGAGCGATCCTCGCTTTCTCGCTCCTATGCGCCATCAGGCGACCCCCATACCGCCGCCGACTACGACTTTCGACTCAATACCAAACTTCTGCTTCGTTTGGAAAACGGCAAAAAGAAAACACTCTGCTTCGAACAGAAAAACGGATTTTATCACTACTATTATGAGGGAAATAAAATTGTTCGGTTTCGCGGACTTCCCTATCCCATTTTGCTCGATCCCAACGCACCGCACGGCTACGTTTGTGCCGCATGCGGAACATGGAGTGCAGACAAAACAGACCGATGCGCCCGTTGCCGCCATACAGTGATCGATCCAAAGGATTTGAACGAAACCGAAAAAGAATAAAAACAGTTCCGATCGCCATGCGATCGGAACTGTTTTTATTTAGGTAGAAGCCTTTGCATTTGGCAGGTAAGCACCCTGCCCGATCAGCGCGGATTGGAGGGCGTGAATGTCAATGGCACGAACATTCCCCCGCTTTACCACGGCAAGCGCCGCGGCAACCCCTGCAGCCTGCCCTGTGATAAAACACCCGGGCATCACGCGCACCGAGGCTTGCATGCGTCGGTCGGTTCCCATACAGCGCCCCGCAACCAACACGTTTGAAAAGGCGCGTGGAATCAGCGAACGGTACGGAATTCCATAGGATTCGCCCTTCGCATAGCGATAGGTCTTGCGATATTCGGTTTCAAAACGCGAAAGCTCCTCAGGATCGGTATTCATAATGTGGATATCAACGGGATAACAATAGCGACCGATCTCGTCATCAAAAACCGCGCGGGAAAGAAAATCGTTGGAATTGAGCATGTAATCACAGCAAATGCGCCGCGATTCACGCACACCGAGGATCGACGCGGTTGTTACCAGCTCCATATCCTCATATCCCTTCAGATACTGCTTATAATAGTGTTCATATTCATCCATACGCCGACGCGCGTCAACCATTGCCGCCGAAAGTGATACCTCGTCAAGCGGATCAACGTCGAACACGTGCCCGATATTCCCCCCGCCGATCCCTTTTTCACGGTTCACGGTAAAGAATCCGGGGAGATGGCGGTCGGGCTGTGAAAATACGCCGTCTCGAATTGCCTCCTCCAAACGGCTGCTATCCGGTCCGCTACGGCGCGCATATGCAATGTTTGACCAAAGCGAGCACAGCGTCGGGGGCATCACGGCACCGTTTTCGTCGCCCTTTTCAAAGTCAGAACCCGCATACGCGCAGAGGTCGCCGTCTCCCGTACAATCAATATAAACCTTTGCGCGCACGGCAAACATACCGCTCTTGGAGGTCAGTACCACGTGATCCACCACGCCGTTCTCCGCCACCACGTCACAGAGCGTTGTAAAAAAGGAATACCGAACACCGCTCGCCTCGATCAGGTCGTCGTATGCTCTTTTGAGTCGCTCCACCCGAATACCTGCCCAATGCTTACTCAGGGGCAGTTCCGGACAAACTCGCTGTCGGATCTCAAGCCCGATCCCGGCGGCAAGAATATGAACGTCATCGCCAAACACCGCGAAAGCAGGCACCAAGCCCGCCGTTCCAAGCCCACCGAAGGATCCCTGCGCCTCGGCAAGAAAGACCGACCGTCCCATGCGTGCCGCCGCAATCGCGGCGCATACACCGGCAGGACCACCGCCCGCGATGAAAACGTCGGGCTCATATTTTACAGGCAAATTTTTTTGATAAAGCATATCGAAATCATCCTTTTCGAGAATAAGAGAAGGAAAGCCCCGTCGTGATCATCGATAGGGCTCGGTCGGCGTTGCCGGATAGAGGGACGCGTCAAAGGTATAATAGTTGGCAACCTGTTGGTTATATTCCAAAAGCTCGGCATCGGTAAGCAGAATCGAGGTGAGCGGAAACTCCTTGTAGTGCGGGCAAACATCCCAGTGATACCATGCGGGATCCTCCTCATTGCCCATATTCACAAGCAACCAATAATGGGTGGACGGCAACACGTTTGGAGCGCGCTGTACGGTCAGAACCGATACGCCCAGCCGCTCGAAAAAGGCACGTGCCATTGCGTAATACGTAAAGCAATCGCCCTCACCATCGGTCATTCCGCGGTATGCCTCGGCAACCCAATCGCTCTTGTCGGAATCGGAGGTATAGCTCATATTCGCCTTGATGTAGTAGTAAAGCCGCTCGCACAGATCGGCACGGCTGAGGCGATCCAACCCTTCCGCCGCGATCTTTTGATCAACCGTTTGCCAAAGCGTATCAAAGCTGACAAGCCGCTCTACAACTGTTACCCGAATGCGCTCCTCGGTTCGATTGCCTGCTGAGTCCACCGCGGTGTAAATTACAACATATTCCCCTGGTGTATCGAGGTCCACGGCAGATGCATCAACCGCAAATTGAAGCACTCCGTCCTCGGGATCGGTAGCGCGCACACCGGTTCGGTAGGCTATGCCGTCCCCCTGTAAGATCTCAATATCATGCAAGCCCGAAAAAACGGGAGGATTGTCCTGCGTTTCACGATCATCGGGCAAATTTTGCCGACACGCGGTAAAGAGGAACAAAAGCACCAGCAAAAGGAAAAAGGAGCGGTAAACAAACGAAAGTCGGGAGCGCATCATGTCGTCGCCCCCTTCGATTCGGGTTCTGATTGCTCCGCAGGCTGCTCCGGTGAAGGAGCAGTGGCGGCAAGACGAGCCGCTGTACGCAAACGACGGCGTTCCTCTCGCTTTTCAAGGCGACGGGCAAGCGCGATGAGCGTGGGCCGATTGTAGCGCTGGATCAAAATAAACGGTACGTTGCAAAAAACGACCACGCAAGCAAGAAAAATGCCCATGCTGTTTTTCCAAAACAAGTACACCCCCGGTGAGAAGATGCAAAGCGCAAAATGGATAAACTCGGCAACACAGGTCTCGCTGACAAGCACCCAGACCTCCGACGACGTGGGACAAATTCCCACACGCTTCGGCACCATATCCTTCATCACACGGCTCAGATCGGGAACATGATCCTTCCAATCCTGAATTTTAATCGATTCGTAAACAGCCCCCTCGCGTTCCCATTTCCGAGTAGCAAACGGGAAGCGGTCAAAATGAAACCATCGACGAGGCAATGCTTCGCCGATATAGTGTGCGGCAATTCCAAGAACCAAAACGTAAATTACGCTTTTTAAAAATGCCATGGAAGCACGCCTCCTTTCGATCAAAATATTGTAAACGGTTTATCTGCCAAAAATCAGGATGCTGCGGGAGAATCGATCCCCTTCTTTTTGGGGCGGCAGATCACAAAGAACACTAAAATATAGCAAACAATGCAAAGCACGACCGCGGCAATTACGTCGATAATCGAATGCTGACGCAAAAATACGGTGGAGATCGACACCAAAATGGTGGAGATCACAAAGAAAAGCTTCCAGCCCCAACCGCGGAAATGCTCACTGTGCCAGCCCGCACAGCCCACCGCAACCGCGCCGAGCACATGGATCGACGGGCAAACGTTTGTATTCGTATCATATCCGTAAAGCCCTTTGATGATGTCTGTCATCCAATTATCGCGCGGAAAATCGGTCATGTTCGGACGAAGCATCTGCATATTGGGCCAGATCACGTATATGATCGCGGTGATCGAGTAGCTCAAAATAATGAACCACATAAAATGGCGAAAAGCGCGAATATCAAACAGCAAGCCGTAAATCACCATTCCTACAAGAGATACGAACCAATAATAATATGGGATCACAAACAGCTCACAGAGCGGAATATAGGCATCGATCCAACAATAAACCTCGTGATAAACCAGCTCGTTTCCCGTGATCGCTTCCCAGATATGCGGCCAAAGCTGCTCCAACGTTAAAAAGACCAATCCGTAAATCGGCCAATAAATGAGCAAGAACAAGTGCTTATATTTGTCCGACGTTAGGTTGTGCGGACGAATGTCGCGGTAATAATCAATGGTTTGCTTCAGAGATAATTTCATATTGACATCCTTTTTCTTATTTTGGCATTTTGAAAGCGCATAAAATGCCATAATAATATTTTAACACAAAAGGCTTGATTTTGCAACCTTTTTTACGGACTTTTTCAGGTCAATTATAAAAATTCACATTGTTTATAATTGACTCACAAAAGGCATCTCGCAATCATTTTTTTGCGCCTTCGTCCTTGGCAGAAATTCCACCCGCCAGAAAATTTTTTCCGATCATTGCAAGGATCGGCGCGAGGATCATGCCGGTAAAACCAAGCAAACGCCATCCCGCATAGCTGGCAAAGAGCGTCAGGAGCGGGTGAAGCCCAAGGCTCTTTCCGATCAGACGCGGTTCCAAAATTTGCCGCAAGAGAAGCACGGTAAAATAAAGGATCAAAAGCCCAAAACCGAGATAAAAATGACGTCCGATCAAAAGCACAGCCGCCCAAGGGAGCAAAACGGTTCCCACGCCGAGAATGGGAAGCAAATCAATTAACGCGACCGCAATGGCGAGCAAAAAAGCGTAATCCATGCGTAAAATGGAAAACCCGAGAAAGAGTGCTAAAAAAGTAAGAAGGGTCAGGATCAGATAGGCGCGCAGATATTGCCAGGAAAAGCGCCGGATCCCCTGCCGCCACAATGGGAGCTTTGACCGCCAGCGCGACGGCAGGATCGCCAAGAGCGACGCGGTAATGCGTTCTCCGTCCATGCAGAAATAAACACCCGAGATTGCGGTTACGATCCCAACCAGAATGCCCCCGGGAAGAGCCGACAAGATCCAACCGATCCAACGCGGGATCTGCGCGGTGAGCGAAGAGAGCGCGTCGTCGGCAATTCCCGACAAGCGGGCATACAACCAAACACGCACGTCCTCCACGCTCACCCCATCGCCCCAAAAGCGCCATAACCCAAGCTGCCCACCGATCCGTTCAAGGATCACAACGGCGCGGTCAAGAAGCGCCTCGATATTGGAACCGTCCTCAAGCAGCTTGGCAGGCAAACGGCGAAGCTCATACAGTCCGCGGTGCAGTGCCGCAAACAGCAAAAAAAAGAGGAAGGCGACCAAAAGGATCAGCAAAAACACAGAACAGATCCGATACGGAATCCCCGTCCAATGCGAAAGCTTGCGCGCGGGGGGGCGAATCAATACGGAAATGCCCCATGCGAGAAAAAAAGGGAGGAAAAGCCCCAGACAAAAGCGTATTCCGTAATAAAGGAGCAAGCCTCCGCCTATCAAACAAATGATCATTGCAGCCCGACGTTGCCACACGCCTCCGTCCATA
This sequence comes from Oscillospiraceae bacterium, assembly GCA_015063585.1. Taxonomy (GTDB): domain Bacteria; phylum Bacillota; class Clostridia; order Oscillospirales; family CAG-272; genus UMGS1865. The sequence continues at coordinate 6,536 of SVTW01000054.1, read as the reverse complement.
TGCACCCCTCCTTTGCTTATCAATATCTATCATATCCGAAGGAATTGTAAATTATTTCTCGAAATTGTTTTTTTTCTTGACAAGCTGTGCTTTTTTTGATAAAATAAGAAGTACAGTTATTACAGAAAGGGCAAAAAAATGGGACAAAAATCAAAAGCACAGCAGGCAGCCGAAATGCGCCGCCATCAAGAAAATTTGCGGGCAGAGGCATTGAAAAAACAAAAGAAGCAGGAGCGTCTGGTTTGGCAGATCATTATTGGAGCACTTGCTCTGGTTCTGATCCTTGTAGTCGGCTCTCTTGCCATCACGTCGGCTTTGGATAAGAAAGCAGAAAACGATCGGAATAAACAAAACGAAAACGCGCCGAAAATGGAAGATCTGGATATGACGGAAATTTCACTCAGCGATTACGCCAACACCGATGATGTGACCGATCTCGTCCGCATGAATATCACCTACACCGATGAAAACGGCGTTGAGAAAACGGGTGACGTGGTCATTCGTCTTTACAAAGCGGTTGCGCCCATCACCGTAGAAAACTTCCAAAAGCTTGTAAAGGACGGCTTCTATGACGAGCTGACTTTCCACCGTATCACCACCGCGTCGGACGGCATTTACGTTCTTCAGGGCGGTGACCCCGAAGGAACGGGCATGGGCGGCTCTACACCGATCAAGGGTGAGATGACCAACAACGGCTTTACCAACAACCTCTCGCACGTGCGCGGCGTTATCTCCATGGCACGCAAAGGCGGCAGCTATGATTCGGGTTCTTCGCAATTCTTTATTATGTATGAGGATTCCACGGTGCTGGATAAAGAATACGCTTCCTTTGGGTTTGTGGTTTACGGCATGGACACCGTTGATGCCATTTCCAAAACCGAGTTGCAATCCAACGGCTCTACCCCCGCCTCCCCTGTTACCATCAATTACGCAACCTTTGTAAAGGCATCGTAAAATGTTGATGATCGTAACCAATCGCACGGCAAGCTTTCAGCGGCTTGCCGTGCGATTTCATGAGGAAGGGGTATTCTTTTTCTTTGCGACGCCGAAAAACGCAACGCGTCTTTGCAAGCTCAAGGATACGGGCGGCGTAATTTTGGATTGCACGCAGAATCTTACCGCCTGTGAGCTGCTTTGCCGCTCACTCAACAAACGCTACCCCGATATGCCCATTGCTGCCATATTACCCCCAACAAGCATTCCCGATTTTCCCGTGGTCCGCATCATACGCGAACAGAGGGATCCGGAATCCCTTGTTGCGGATATGATTGATTTTGCGCGCGTCAATTGCGGAATGGACACCGAGGTACTTTCCACCTATTCCCTGTTCGTTGGTCGTGATCCCGACAAAACGCAATACATGGGATATCCGCTTCCGCTGTCGCGTCGCGAGCATCTGATCCTGCGCTATCTCTTCTACCGCTCCCCTAAATGTGCCTCCGCGCAGGAGATCATGGAGGTATGCTACACGGACGGCTCACAGCAATGCGCAAACGCGGCAATTATGATCTTGCGCATCAACCGCCGTGCCGCTAAGATCGACCCACGCCCCTTGATCGTAAATGAATACGGCAAGGGCTACCGTTTGCGAAACGGTATTTTACCCGACCCGAACGAAAAGTGCTCTGCGTTTTCCAACCACAAATAGAAACAGGTGCGTATCGCAACTCTGCCTGAGTACAGATTTGCAATACGCACCTATTTTTATATGGTATCTACATTTTATTGGAATCGAAGATCATTTTTTGCCGATCGGCTCACGCTCGCGTGCAGGCTGTTCGCCGCCAACGGCTTCGCTTTGGGGGTCAAGCGTGTCGATGGAAATATCGGCGCGGTGCGGGATCGGCTTCCACCCCACCTTTACAAACACCGCAAGCATCATAACAATATCTCCGATGATCCCAAAGAGTGGGAACATGAGTGCATACCATAGATATTGATACCAACGGAGCGGCCGCAGCCGTTTTCTCTCGGTAAAAAAGATCAAAAATCCCATCGGGATTACCGCAAAATGCTCAAAGATCAGAATTTCGATCACCTGAAACAAAAGCATATACCATGCGGGCGACGGATCGCCGCCTGTAAGCGCAAGGATCACGATGAGCGCGGCTTCGATCAGCTTCACGGGAATGGATACAACGCTGCTGGGGAAATTGAACAGCAGCATATCGTAACAAGAAATTTTGTTGCGTGTTTTCTTCTGCTTGAAGATGCCGCGCAGGAGCTTGCCACCCGTTTCCGTAAACGCCTGCAAGTTGCCCTTTGCCCAACGGAGCCGCTGACGCATGGCAATAAAAATCGACGTGGGCTGCTCGTCAAAAAATTGCGCGTCGTGCTGATATGCGATCGTTACCCCCTCTGCAACCACATCGGAGGAAAACGCGCGGTCCTCGGTCAGCGAAGTGTAATTCCAACCGTTTGCCACAAAGGATTTGTCAAACAGCACGCCCGTGCCCTGAATGCGGGCGGAGATTCCAAAAAAGGAGCGCGCACAATGCTCCAAGCGGCAGGTACGCACCCAATGGAGCGCATAGCTTGCGGAAAGCCAACCGTCTCCAAGATTTTTGGTGTTTCGGTACGAAACCACCACGCGTTCACCTGCGTCAAATGCATCGTTCATACGGCTGATGTAATCATGCATTAAAAGATTGTCGGCATCAAAAATCAAATAGCCGTCAAAGCGGTCGCGCCCGTAATCGCGTTCGATCCTTTCAAACAAATAGTGGAGCGCAAAGCCTTTGGTACATTCCCGATCGTTAAAGCGTTCATAACAAATGGCACCGTGTTGACGCGCGACCGCCGCGGTTTGATCGGTACAATTATCAGCAACCACAAAGGTGGTAAGATTTTGAGCAGGATAGTCCTGTGCCGCAATGCTATCAAGCAGATTGCCGAGCACGGTTTGCTCGTTCCGCGCCGCAATGATAATCGCATAGCGATGCAGGTGCTTGGCAGGCGCGTACTTTTTGGTACAAAACAGCCCTACAACGGCAAACACAACGCGGTAAGCATACAAAAAACCGAGCAATCCCGCGATAATATTACAAACCAACAAAATTGGCTGCAAGTAACGTCCCTCCCAATAAAAAATTCAGAGCCGATAGGCACAATAGACATTATACCACATCGGCTCTGAAAAAGCAATAGCCTAATATTTAATTTTCACATTCTTTCGACCGAATCAGACAAACCAGAATCTCAACCATTTTGCGAAGCGATTCTACCGGAATAAATTCATGGATTCCGTGGAAATTTGCGCCACCCGTACAAAGATTCGGACAAGGCAAGCCCATGTAGGAAAGACGCGCGCCATCGGTACCGCCGCGAATCGGAATGATCTCCGCCGCAACGCCTGCCGCTTGCATTGCCGCCTTTGCGTCCTCGATCAGGTACATGTGCGGCAGAATTTTTTCCTTCATATTGTAATAGCTGTCGCGGATCTCAATTGCGCAATAGCAATCACCAAATTTTTGATTCAAAAAGTCTACCAATGCATGCAAATACTGCTTGCGATTTTCAAAGGACGCGCGGTCGTGATCACGGATCAGCATGGAAACGGTTGCCTCGCTCTCATTTCCCTGCATGTCGTGCACGTGATAAAAGCCCTCATAGCCCTCGGTATGCGCGGGCGTTTCGGCAGACGGCAACAGCGAGACAAACTCATTTGCCATCAAAAGCGCGTTTTTCATGCGATTTTTTGCCGACCCGGGATGAATATTTACACCCTTTACCGTCAGCTTGGCGGAGGCAGCGTTGAAATTCTCATATTCGATCTCCCCAAGCTCGCCGCCGTCCACCGTGTAGGCGTAATCGGCGCCAAAGCGCGCAAGATCAAAGTGATCGGCTCCGCTTCCGATCTCCTCATCGGGCGTGAATCCAACCGCAATCCTTCCGTGCGCGATCTCGGGATGTGCAAGCAGGTATTCGCAAGCGCTTACAATTTCGGCAAGCCCTGCTTTGTCGTCTGCCCCAAGCAGGGTCGTTCCGTCGGTTACGATCAGCTCCTGCCCAACGTAACGCGACAATGTGGGAAAAAGAGCGGCAGAGATGGCTTCCCCACTCTCGCCAAGCGGAATGTCGCCGCCCGTATAGGAAACGATTTGCGGCTTTACGTTTGCGCCGGATACGTCGGGAGAGGTATCCATATGCGCGATCAACCCAACCGTGGGCAGGTTCTCACAGCCCTTTGTTGCGGGAAGGACCGCATAAACGTAGCCGTATTCATCCATGCAAGCGTCACACAGCCCGATTGTTTCCAGCTCCTTTGCAAGATAGGCACCCAACACCTTTTGTTTTTCGGTGCTCGGCACGGTGGTACTGTTCTCATCGGATCTTGTATCAAAGCTTACGTATTTCAGAAATCTTTCAATGACATCCATGCCCGAAATCCTTTCTCAAAATGCCCAATTTCCGTTTGCGAAAATCGGAACACGCTTTCCGTCACGCGTGATGGCGGTGATGGAAAGATCCTCTGTACCGATCATAAAATCAACGTGGATCATCGAATCGTTGATTCCCTTTTCGTAGCATTCCTTCACGGTGTATTTGTCGTAGTCCTTGAGCGTGTTGGTGAATCCATGACCGAGCGCGAGATGGCAAGCCGCGTTTTCGTCAAACAGCGTGTTATAGAACAGGAGTCCCGAGTTGCGAATGGGACTATCGTAAGGAACCAGCGCGCACTCGCCGAGATATGCCGCGCCCTCATCCATCGAGATCATTTCACGGAGCAGATCCTCATTGCGCTCCGCATGCACCTCAACGGCTTTTCCGCCCTCGAAACGAACCGAGAAGTTTTCAATCAGCTCACCGCGGTAGGAGAGCGGCTTGGAAGCTACTACAAGACCGTCGGCAATCCCCTTCATCGGAGAGATAAAGACCTCCTCGGAGGGAATGTTGGGGTTGAATTCAATGCCGCTTCCCTGCGCGATCTCCGAGCCGCCCATAAAGAGCGCGTCCTCGATCATACCAACGCGGAAGTCGGTGCCGTTTGCGGATTTGTACTCCAGCGTTTCAATTCCAAGACCGTTGAGGTAGTCACAACGTGCCTGAAGATCGGCATTATGCGCCTTCCAAGCGGCGATGGGATCTTCGTCCACGCGGGAGGTATAAAGGATCGCCTCCCAAAGCTTTTCGATCGCGCGGGAGCGTGTCTCGTTGGGAAATACCTTTTTTGCCCATGCAGCCCCCGGAACAGCGGCAATGCACCACTGATATTTGTTCTCCATTGCCTCACGGTAGGGCTTGATAATGGGGTAGCGTGCCTGCGATGCCTTGGAGATCTTTGCCTGATTTACGCCCTTGAGACCATCGGGATCATCGGAATCGAGATAAATGCGCACGGGGAGCGTTTCACTTTGATGCTTGAGCTTGGCGATCTCCCAATCCTCAATTTTGGAGAGTGTTGTGAGGCTGCGCTTCTTTTGATTCAGCTTGGTAAGCGGCTGATAGCTCCATTCCACAGTTACTTTGCGCGCGCCGCAAGCATAGCATTCCTCGGCAACCATTTTCACAAATTCGGGCTGATCAAGCTCGGCAAAAATTTCAACATCCTGCCCTTTTTTCACATTACCGCCCATAACGGCAATCAATTTCGCATATTTTCTTAAAACTGTTTTTTTCATTTTTCGTTCCCTTCTGATTTTAACAGTAAAATTTTCCTTTGAATATTATTATACACATTTTTTCACGATTTGTCAATTAAAACACTTGGATTCGGATAAAAAAAGAATAAAAAATGAAAACCCGCAAAGAAAACACTTGACAGAAAGAGAAAGATATGGTATAATTGGAATGTTCGAATGAAACAATGTAAATATTGGGGTATAGCCAAGCGGTAAGGCACCAGACTTTGACTCTGGCATTCGTAGGTCCGAATCCTGCTACCCCAGCCAGAAAAAAGCACTTGCCGAGGCAAGTGCTTTTTTCAGTTATATTCGCCTGCGGCGAGTTCTATTGCTTCGCAGTGATATTCGGCTTACGCCGAGTGATATTCGCTTCGCGAGTTTGGGAGGCGAATATAATATCACTGCGGAACGAAGTGAAGCAATATCACTGTCGCTTGCGACAATATCACGCTGACGAAGTCAGCATATCACTAAAAACTTTTCGACTCTGAAGTTTTTCGAAATTTTGTAGATGCATTTCCGCGCGGAGCTTTGCTCGCGCATCATTTCGGGTCTGTAGACAGATTCGAACCGGCGAAATGCATTTTTTGATATAGATTCCCTACAGCACCAAAACTGTGGATAGATTCGAACTGCCAAAACTGTAGGGGCGTTCTGTGAACGCCCGCGGGCGACCGCAGGTCGCCCCTACCAATGAAAAACATTTACAAAGCCATAGATGCAAAGGCATTTTGGACAGATTTGAACTACCACACTTGAAATGTTAACAAAATTGCGGTATAATAAAGGAAAGAAAGGAGATGACCTATATGAAATTATTTAAAGTAGGAACAATATTACAACTAATTTACTGCTTCTGTTGTTTGTTAGTTGTGATATGTATGCCTTTGTACACTGCATTTTATACGACAA
>SVTW01000053.1 GCA_015063585.1 Oscillospiraceae bacterium | reverse complement strand
GGGTTTCGATCCAGTCCGAGCCGCGGAAGGAGAGGACCAGATTCAGAGCGAGCGCGCCGAGCAGAATGCGGATAATGGGATCCCCGAGATTGCTCAAAAAAATGCGAAGCGTGCTTTTCCTTTTTTGTTTGGTAAGAATATTTGCACCGTGCGTCTCGCGCGATCTTGCCGCTTCGGCGGAGGAGAGCCCATGGAGCGCTGTGCTCCTTTGCTGTGTTTGCCCCTTCATTTTTTACCTCCATGTTTTTTTAAAATTTTATGAAGGGACGGAAAAAAATATGCAGATGCATGGGTTTACAAAAAGAAGCGGAGCCGTTGCGTTCGCAACGGCCCCGGGGTTCTATTTTAAATGTTCCGATTTATTTTGATTTTCAATCGTATGCGGAGTGATAGACTCTGCCGCCCTCCAAGCGGTCCGCAAGCAGTTCCGATACGGTAACGACCTCATATCCCTCTGCGTGTAAGCGTTCGAGAATGATCAAGGTAGCATCGTAGGTGCTCTCGTAAATGTCGTGCAAAAGAATGATATCGCCGTCGGCAACCGAGGACATCACGTTTTCTACAATGGTGTTTACACATGCGTCGGCAGCCTCGTCGGGGATTCCCGAATAATAGCGGTTTTCCCAATCGTGGGAATCCACGTTCCAAAGAATGATGGCATAGGGGCTTGTTGTGGCGCGGTGATCCGAAATTTTGCCTCCAACGGGGCGCATGAGCTTGATCTCGTAGCCTGGGATCTGCTCACGGATTGCCTGTGCGGTTTTGTTGATTTCCTTGTGATAGACGTCATCATCGCAGGAATCGTAATAGACGCTGTGCGTGTAGCCGTGAATGCCGATCTCATTGCCGTGCGCGGCGGCATACGCAATGGAATCACCGCCGGCGATGCGGTTCCCCACAACAAAGAAGGTTGCGTGAAATCCATATCGGTCAAGTGCGTCCACGTATTTTTTGGTGCGGTCGTCATAATGATTCGGTCCGTCGTCAAAGGTGATCGCCACACGCTTTTTGGGTGCAGTTTCCTGTGTGTCTGTGTCGGCACCGGCAGGAATATCGCTCTCCGATTCTGCGGATTGTGTGGGCTCTGTGGGACGCTTGCGGATTTGGTAACAGCCTCCGAGCGCAAGAAGCAGCGCAACGGTCAGGCAAAAGGCGAGGATACGAGGAAGAAAGTTCTTTTTGCGGTTCATGGTTCTCCTTTGTAAAAGCGGTGAGGGTCATATCTTCTATATTCATTATAGAACCGTTTTGAATCGCTGTCAAGACTTTTTTCGACAAAATATCCCACTTTTTTCTTTTTGAAAAGCGTATGACCGACGTCGGGGGCGGTTACATCAAGGGCGCGAAGATGCGGGCAATATTTTGCCGTAATTTTTTAAAGAGAGAGGCTTTGCAATCGCGCTCGGTGATCTGCCGCGAGTCGTCCATTGTTTTCAAAAAATCTGCCTTGACATCGGAGATCGAGCTTGTCCGATAGAGGCACACGCCGCATTCAAAGTGCAGGTAAAAGCTTCGGAAATCAAAGTTGGTGGTTCCCACAACCGCTGCCGTATCGTCCGAGACCACCGTTTTCGCATGGATAAATCCCTCGCGGTATTCGTAAATTTTGATACCCGCGAGCAAAAGGTCCTTATAGTAGGAGCGTGTGGTGAAATGCACGGCGCGTTTATCGGGAATTTCGGGGGTGATGATGCGGACGTCAACACCGCTTTTGGCGCATAGAGTGAGCGCGGAGAGCATATTATCGTCAACCACGAGATAGGGCGTGGTGATATAGAGATACTGCTGTGCCTGCTCGATCATGCGAAGATAGATATGCTCGCCCACGTTTTCTTTGTCGATGGGAGAGTCGGTGTAGGGTTGGACCCAGCCGCTTGCCCGAATCGGATCGGTGGGCGCGGTGGGACGAAAGGCTTCAAAATCCACCGCTTTTCGGGTGGCAAAGCTCCACATCTGCAAAAACATGACAGTGAAGCCCCACGCACCGTCGCCAAAGAGGCGCACCGCGCTGTCCTTCCAACGTCCGTGCTTGATCTTCTCCCCGATATATTCATCGGCAAGGTTGATTCCGCCCGTGTAGGCGATCTTCCCGTCGATCGAGGTGATCTTACGGTGGTCGCGGTTGTTTTGAATGCTGGTGAGAAAGGGGTGAAAGGGATTGAAGAGCGCACATTGGATCCCTTTTGCGCGCAGGGTGCGTGCGTAATCGGGCGGAAGCGAGAGGAAACAACCGAGATCATCGTAGAGCAACCGTACCTCAACGCCCGCCTTTACGCGTTCGCAGAGCACCTCGAGGATCGAATCCCACATCTTGCCGCTCTCAATGATAAAGTATTCCATGAAAATATAGTGCTCCGCTTGGCGCAGGTCCTCAAGCAGGTCCGAGAGCATCGTGCCTCCGTCCGCGTAATAGCGTGTTTGCGTGTTGCTGTAGAGCGGAAGGTGCATGTGCTGCTCCAGATAATGCATTTGCCGACGGCTCTCAACGGCAATGCCGCAGGCGTCCGCATAGGGCTTTTTAGTCCGCGTGTCCTGCGTTTGCATGGCAGGGAGCGCGCGCTCCTCGCTTTTGCGCAGTCCGCGGCGAAAGCCCACGGAGGTCGTTTGGAAATGGAAGATCCAATAAAAAGCACCTCCGAACACGGGGAGCAGAAGGATCAGAAACACGAGCGAGAGCTTATAGCCTGCCTTGTCGGGACGCGTCATCAAGTGAAGCGCGGTGATAACGCTGAACAGTGTCATCAGATACTGTAGTCCGGGGGTAAGCCGAAAGAGCATAAGAACGATCAGTGTGATCTGCGCGATGATCAGAAGCGCGATAAAGGAACGTCGGTTCAAAAGCTTTCGCAAGGCGCGTAAAGGATTGAATTTTTTCAATGGGGGCTCTCCTTTCCGAAAGAACGCGGCCCCCCGTCCCCTGAGTGCGGGGGCGGGGAGCCGTGGCGATTGCATATCACCGCAGAAATCAATGGTGCTTGTGTTTCACAAGTCCGATCGCCTTGGAGAATTCCATAACCACAAGGGGAACGAGGAAGAGTCCAACCGCGATCAGATAGAGCTCGGGACGGAGCAATTCAAGACCGAATGCGATTCTTGCGGGAGTAAAGAGGATCAGCGCAGTCAGCGCAAATGCTGCCAATGCCGCGAGGTTCAGGTTCTTGTTTTTGAAGGGACCAACGCGGAAGAGCGAGCGCTGTGTGCGCATGTTGTAGGACTGTACGATCTGGGACATTGCCAGCACGATAAATGCCATGGTCTGACCGGAGTGGAGTGCATGCTCGTTGACGTCAAGAAGCAGAGCACCGTTCATCAGATCTGCCAGCGGCAGACCGGTTCCGATCCAGAACGCGATCAGCGTCAATGCGCCGAACATCACGCCCTGAAGCACGATTTGAATACCGAATCCGTGTGCGAACAGACCTTCGCGCTTGGGCTTCGGCTTTTGTTCCATAATGCCTGCGTCGACCGACTCCATACCGAGCGCGATCGCGGGGAGCGAGTCGGTAACGAGGTTGATCCAAAGGAGCTGCATCGAAAGCAGGGGGGAAGAATGCCAGAGGATCATTGCGAAGAATACGCAAAGGATCTCACCGATATTGGTGCCGAGCAGGTAGCCCACCACCTTTTTGATGTTGGCGTAAATGCCGCGGCCCTCGCGTACAGCGTCAACAATGGTAGCGAAGTTATCGTCGGTGAGCGTCATATCAGCCGCACCCTTTGCAACGTCGGTACCTGTAATACCCATTGCGCAGCCAATGTCGGCTGCCTTGAGCGCGGGGGCGTCGTTTACACCGTCGCCCGTCATCGAAACAACCTGATCGCGTCTCTGCCATGCTCTGACGATACGAATCTTATTTTCAGGCGACACACGTGCGTAGACCGAGATCTGCGAAACCTTGGCATCCAGCTCGCTGTCGTTCATTGCATCGAGCTCCGCGCCCGTGATCGCAAGGTCGCCTTCGCGCAGGATTCCAAGCTCGCGAGCGATTGCCGAAGCGGTAACAACGTGGTCACCCGTGATCATGACAACCTTAATTCCTGCCTTATGGCAAACGGCAACCGCCGCTTTTGCCTCGGGGCGGGGCGGGTCGATCATGGCAACCAGACCGATAAAGGTCAGCCCGTTTTCGAGCTCCTCGGAGGTCAGCTCTGCGGGGATTTCATCAATATACTTATAACCAACGGCAAGCACACGCAATGCGTCCGCGCTCATACGCTCGGTCATTTCCTTCGCGCGCGCCAGGTCGCCGCTCACGCAACGCTCTGCCATCATATCAAAGGCACCCTTGGTGATCACCATGAGCTTGCCGTTGACACGGTTGACGGTGGACATCAGCTTACGGTCGGAGTCGAAGGGAAGCTCTGCCACACGGGGGGATTCGCCGTTGATCAGATCCTTGGGCATGCCGATCTTATGCGCGGCAAGCACCAATGCGGTTTCGGTGGGGTCACCGATATGTTGCTCGTGTCCGTCCTCGATCAGTACCGAGCCGTCGCAGCAGAGTGCCGAGAGGCGGAGCAGGTTTTTGGTGTGCTCTGCGGTCTCACCGTTGGGATCGAACGCATCGCTTTCGGGCTGACCGTCGCACCACGTGCGAACAAGCGTCATACGGTTCTGAGTGAGCGTACCGGTTTTATCCGAGCAGATGACCGATGCGCTTCCAAGTGTTTCTACAGCGGGCAGGCGGCGAATGATCGCGTTTTTGGTAACCATACGCTGTACGCCGATCGAGAGAACGATGGTAACGATTGCGGGGAGCCCTTCGGGAATTGCCGATACGGCAAGCGACACGGCGGTCATAAAGATCTCAAGCGGCGGGATCTTGTTGATGAGTCCGATCACAAAGATCACAACGCAGGCGGCAATGGCAACAAAGCCGAGGTAGGTTCCGAGCTTTGCAAGCTTTTCTTGCAGAGGCGTCTTGCTTTCGTCCGCGCTCTCCAAGAGGTTTGCGATCTTACCCATTTCGGTATCCATACCGGTTGCGGTTACAACAGCGATCGCGGTACCGTAGGTAATGCTACAGCCCGAGAAGACCATTGTGGAACGGTCACCGAGCGGTGCATCCTCGGCAACAACCGCTCTCGAATCCTTTTCGGTGGGAACCGATTCACCCGTGAGTGCCGATTCCTCGGATTTGAGGCTGACCGAATGGATCAGGCGCGCGTCGGCGGGAATACTGTCGCCGGCTTCCAGCTTGATGATATCGCCGGGAACCAGCTCGGAAGCGTCGATGATCTGCTCCACACCGTTGCGGATCACTCTGGTGTGCGGTGCCGAGAGATTTTGCAGGGCTTCCAGCGCATGCTCTGCCTTGCTTTCCTGTACAACACCCATCACGGCGTTGAGCACCACGATCAGAAGAATGAGTGCGGGTTCAAAAAACTCCATGGGGTCGTGACCCGTGCAAGCTACGACAAACGAAATGATTGCCGCCAGAATCAGGATCAGGATCATAACGTCCTTAAACTGTTCGAGGAAGCGTTGCAGCATGGTCTTCTTTTTCTTTTCCTTGAGACGGTTCTCACCGTATTTTGCACGAAGCTCTTCTACCTGTGCCTGGGTGAGACCTGTTTCGGGATTGGTGCCGAGAGTTTGAACTACCTCGTCGGCAGGTCTGTGATGTTGCGTCACCGTTTGTACCCTCCTAATTATTGTATTTTTGAGTGACTTTTCATAATTATACAACACAATCATGTGATTGTCAATAGGATTCACAGATTTTTAAAAAAATTTATGATAGGGGCATTGAGAGGATTGCCCTCCCGTTGGCAGCTCATACGCAAAACAAGAAAAATACGGCAAGCATGTGAAAAAGGGCGTCCCTCATGACTCCCCAAGGAGCACGCAGTAACGGGAATGCAGATCGGGGGGCAAGCCTCACGTGTTTTATCGCAGACAAGCACGCGCGGCGGCTTGGGCGAGGTGTTTTGCCATTTCGGGTTCAAGGCATGGCAGAGGAAGTTCTGTGGGGGTACGATTGGTCAGCGTTGCAAAGATGCACATGGCGGCAAGATAGGTGCCGAGCAGAGAAGGATGCGTGAGGTCGGGATTATAGAGCTCAATTTCGGGATACGAGGTTACAATTTCATAAAAAGCCTCTCCAACGGGAGCGATGGGGATTTTGTGCAGATCGGCGGCGCGTCGATAGGCTTTCGAAATGGTTTTTGTCATCTCCTCGGGGGTGATGTTCATTTCCTCCAAGGTTTTGGAACCCTGCTTGCGCGCCCAGGTCATATAGAGCAGGGGAGACGCACCGCGCGTACGAATCCGCTCGCAGAACTCCGCAACGCTTGAAAAAAATCCATCGGGATCCTTGAGCGTACGTAGACTGTTATCTTGCAAAATTACGGTATCGTAGCTGTTTTCGGCAAGCTTTTTGGCAACCTCTGCTCCGTCGGGATCCTTCGGATCCAGCATTTGAGAAAGCTTGTAGCCTCCGTGGGTTACGTGATCCACCAAAACCGAAAGTCCGGCGGCAGTATACAACTCGGTGAGTCGATCCCAAAGTTCATTGTAGTAGGTATAGCTGTTTCCGATCATCAGAATGCGATAGGGAGTCATGACTTTTTCTCCTTTTTTATTTCTAACAAATGATGCTGACAAAGCTGCGAGAGCGGGCAACTTTCACACTGTGGCGAGCGTGCGGTGCAGGTGTCACGTCCGAATTGCACGATGCGGTGGCAAAAATCGGACTGCTCCTCAGAGGGGAGCAGCGCGTCGAGGATCCGCTCGACCTTCAAGGGATCCTTGAGTGCTTCGGGATACATTCCCAGTCTCCCGCAGATGCGAATGCAATGCGTGTCGGTCACCACGCCGCCTTTGCCGAACACGTCACCGAGCAAAAGGTTGGCGATCTTGCGCCCCACGCCGGGGAATTTCAACAATTCGTCCATTGAGTCGGGGAGTTGGCCGTTATAATCGCGCACCAACATGGCGCAGGCGTCCTTGGTGTTTTGCGCCTTTACGTGGTAGAGCCCGCAGGAGCGGATATATCCTTCGATCTCCTCCACCGTAGCCTCGGCAAGCGACTCGGGGGTGGGGTAGGCGGCGAATAATTCCCGACAGACAAGATTGACACGCGCATCGGTGCACTGTGCGGAGAGCCGTCCCATGATCAAAAGCTTCCAGGGCTCACCGTTCCATTCCAGTGCGCAGAGCGCCTCGGGATATTCTTCTTTCAAGCGTTCGGCAATTTGCCCCAAGCGTAGTTTTTTTTCTTTTTTCGTCAAGGTCAATCCCTCACTTTCTGCTATCTATTATATCAAATCGCGCGAAAAAAGTCAATAAGGCTTGCAAGACCGAAAAAAATCTGTTATAATGATGATATCAAATGAAAGGAGGCACCCTATGCGTCGAAAACAGCGATTTGTTCTGCTCGGTATTTTGGTTGGATTGTTTTTGTCAACAGGGCTTTCCGCCCTGGCATTGCATGCCGGAAAAGCCGATTGGCTTTTCCGGGTCCTGCGTTTTACCGACGTTGTGTGGGAGACGCCGCGCGCCTTTGAAGGCTTTCATTTTACCTGCCTCGGCATTTGCGTTGCGTTGGCGGTGGTTGGCGGATGGATCGGCAGCCGCATCGATAAAAGGAACAGCGATACCATCGTGTTTTGCTTTGGCGTTCTCTTTTGGATCCTTGAAGCCTATAAGCAGTTTTATTCCTTCTACGTTTTGCAGGACCGTGTGTATGATTTCGGCTTTTTCCCGCTTCAATTCTGCTCGCTCCCACTCTATCTTTGTCTCCTGCTTCCGCTTCTGCCAACGAGCCGTATCAAAACGGCACTCTATCATTTTCTTGTGCTGTTTGAAACGATGGGGGGCTGTATTGTTATGGGTTATCCCGCCTTTTATGATCGCTTGTCGCTCTGTATCCATACCATGCTCTGGCATACTCTGATGATCCTGCTCGGTATGATTTTGCTTGTTTCACACGAATACGGCAAAAGTTGGCGGCATGAGGTCCTGCCCGCCACCCCGATCTTTTTGCTCTCGCTCGTATTGGCAACACTGTGCAACGTTTTGATCTACCCCTTTACCGCAAATTCTCCCCGTCCGCTCAATCTTTACTATCTGAGCCCTTACGGCGAAACAACGTTTATGGTGGTTGGTGACGTGCGTGCCGCCTGCGGTTGGTTTCCTGCCCTGCTTACCTACGCCCTGCTTTTTGTGATTGTTGGGGCGGGGCTGATTTTCGCAGCGGGATATCTCATTCGAATTTTGCGCCTGTCGGTGTCTCGTTCGCGTGAGAATGAAAAAGTTGTGAAAAAGTAAAAAAAAGAAAAAAAACTCTTGCAATTTGAAAATAAGTGTGATATAATATATCAGTATGATAACTATGTAAGCCCGATACGGTCGGGAAGAAAGAAAAAAACGGAGGTTTCACATGGTTGCAGAGATTATTATCGGAATCATTCTGATGGTTCTGGCAGTTGTTTTAACTGTGGTAATTTTGATGCAGACGGGTAAGGACAAGAGCCTTTCCGGTACGATTGCGGGCGGTTCTTCCGATACCTATTTCGGACGGTCGGGCGGTTCTTCCAGGGATAAGCTGTTGTTCCGCATCACGGTCGTATGCTCTATCCTGTTCGTTATTTTGTCTGTTGTTCTCACCATTTTGGTTTCGAACGGTTAAAAATTGCATATCCGCAGTAGAAAAAAGACGGCTTATGGGCAATGCTCACAGCCGTCTTTTCTCGTTATCTTTTTCATTTTCCATAAAAATTCCCGACACGGTCTGCCTGCCTGTCCGCAGGTTTCCGTATCGGGAATTTTTTACCGGAATGAATTATTTCTTGTAGAACTCGTTTGCGAGACGCTCGGTATCCTTTGCAATCATGAGCTCCTCGTCGGTGGGGATCACCAAAACTTTAACCTTCGATCCCTCAGCGGTGAGGTCCAGCTGAGATCCGCGCGGTGCGGACATGTTGAGCTCTTCGTTGATCTTGATGCCGAAGCACTCGAGGTTGGTGCAGATCGCATTGCGAACGAGGTTGTCGTTCTCGCCAAGACCTGCGGTGATGATCAGCACGTCCACGCCGTTCATTTCCGCAACGTAGCCGCCAATCAGCTTTCTCGCGTAGTGAACAACGAGGTCGATCGCCAGCTTAGCGCGCTTGTTGCCCTGATCTACCGCTGCCCAAACCTCACGCGCGTCACTCGAAGCGCCCGAAACACCGAGCATACCCGACTTCTTGGTAAGAATGGTGTCAAGCTCGTCTGCGGTGTAGCCCTGACGGATCATAAAGGTTACGATCGAGGGGTCGATGGGGCCGCAACGGGTGCCCATGGGCAGACCGTCCTGAGGCGTGAAGCCCATCGAGGTATCAATTGCGATACCGTTCTGAATTGCGGTAACAGAGGAGCCCGAGCCAAGGTGGCAGGAGATGATCTTCAGATCTTCGATCGGCTTGCCAACGATCTTGGCAGCTGCCTGCGATACGAAGCGGTGCGACGTACCGTGGAAACCGTAACGGCGAATGCTGTATTTCTCGGTCCACTCATAGGGAATTGCGTAGGTATAAGCTTCCTCGGGCATGTTTGCGTAGAAGGCACTGTCATAAACACCAACCTGCGGTACGTTGGGCATTGCCTTTTTGCACGCGTAAACGCCCTTGAGCGATGCGGGACCGTGCAGGGGGTTGATGGGAACGATCGATTCGATGTATTCCAAAATATCATCGGTCATAAAGGTGGATTCCTTGAGCTTACCGCCATGCACGAAGCGGTGACCAACTGCCTCAATTTCCGAAATATCCTTGATCACACCGAGCTTTTCATCGGTGAGTGTATCCAGAACGAGCTTGATTGCCGCGTTATGGTCGGGAACAGGCGTTTCGAGAAAGTATTTATCAGCATCGGGACGCTTGTGCGTAATGCTGCCGCTTGTGGGGGTAATACCGATCTTCTCGCAGATACCCTTTGCGAGAACGTTGCCGCTTTCCATGTCGAAAAGCTGATACTTCATCGACGAGCTTCCGGCGTTGACAACCAAAATTTTCATGTTTTTAGTCCTCCTCACGGTTCCCGCTTATCAACATGCGGGAACAAAATTTGAAATGATTTGCTGCGGGAAAAAGACCCCGCGCATTTTTTGTCACCTTATATTATAAATCAAAATTGCCGTAATTGCAATACAATTCGGCAATTTTTTCATAAATTTCTTTTGAATTTGCACGCAAAGAGCGGAGGGATCGTATGAGCTTGACTTTTCCGTTCTTCCATTCCATGCCTTTTTGGCGCAGTTTCAGACCTTTTGGATCAAAATTTCATTCAGCCGATCGGAAAGAGCGGTGAATTGCGCGATATCAAGGCGCTCGCCGCGAATGTTAACGTCATGCCCGCAAGCGGTCACGGCAGAGACCAGCTCCTCGCGTGTCAGCTCGGAGAATCCCGCGCCAAGCGCGTTGATCAGGGTTTTGCGACGCTGACCGAATGCCGCCTTGATGGTGCGAAACAGCATCGCCTCGTTTTTCGGCTTGCAGGGCTTTTCGCGGTGCAGACGAATGCGTATGACCGTGGAATTGACCTTGGGGGCGGGAATGAAGCGATCGGCAGGGACCGTAAAGAGCTTTTCTGCCTCGCCGTAGTATGCCAAAACGGCAGTGATCGCGCCGTAATCCTTGGTGCCTGCCTTTGCGCAAAGGCGATCGGCAACCTCGGCTTGGATCATAATGGTAATATAATCGAAGGGGAGACCGCTTTCCAAGAGCTTCATCAGGATCGGTGTTGTAATATAATAGGGAAGATTTGCACAAACCGAAACGGGACCCTCGGCAAAGGCGGGAGCGAGCAGCTCTTGCAGATCGGTTTCCATTACGTCCTTGTTGATGACGCGCACGTTGTCAAATTCACCGAGCGTGTAGGAGAGAACGGGAATCAGACCGCGGTCGATCTCAAGCGAGATCACCTGTCGGCGGCGCAGTGCGAGCTCATAGGTGAGTGTGCCGATTCCGGGACCAATCTCAAGAATCGTGCTGTTTTCATCGGTGCAGCATTCCTCTGCAATGTCCTCCACCACCATGCGGTCTGTCAAAAAGTTCTGCCCGAACTCCTTGTGGAAGGTCAGATGGAACATATTCATGATCTGTTTTACGGTTTTAATGTCACATAAATTCATCTTATGCAAGGTTCCTTTTTGAAAATCATTTTCATCGAACGGTTTGATACACCTATATTATAACATACTTTTCCAAGCTTGTCAATCTTTGAATTGGTCGTTGTTATTTATGAGATATATAGATCAAGAATTAGTCTTATTCTCATATATGCAAAAATTTATTGAAAAACGATAAAAATATATTGACAAACGGATTTATGCGTGCTATAATCAAACCATGCAGAGAATAAAATTGGAAAAGGAGTGATTGCCTTGAAAAGAAAAAGCGACCGGATCTCGATTTTGGTTTCAATGGTTTTAACCGTTCTGCTTTTTTTTGCACTGATCTTTATTACCTGGTGGCTGCCCGACGTTGTGACCTCGCTCATTGACGCCAACGATAATCTCGGCACGCGCGGCGAGATTACACCGATGCAGAGACGGCTGGTGTTGATAGACGCTTACGTGATGATGGGCGTTGCCTATCTTGCCGTGAGTCTTTTGTTTGCGCTCCTTCTCACGGTTTGGAAGGGCGCGATCTTTTCCGCTCGCGCAACACAGCTGCTCGCGGCTGTTTCATGGTGTTGCTATGCGGAGGGCGTTCTTTTCGCATTGTTAACGTGGCATTTTCAATTGGCACTTTGCGCCGCTGTTGCGGTCTGCTTCATTGGTCTTTGCCTGCGAGTCGTGAAAAACGCACTTGAGGAAGCCACACGCATCAAATCGGAAAACGATTTCACGATCTGAGGTGGCATATGATTCTGATTAACCTTGACGTTATGATGGCAAAACGTAAGATCTCACTCGGTGAGCTCTCCGACCGCGTGGGGATCACGCTTGCCAATCTCTCCATTTTAAAAAATAACCATGCCAAGGCAATTCGGTTTTCGACACTCGATGCGATCTGTCGGGTGCTGGAGTGCCAGCCTTCGGATATTCTCGAGTTTGTACCCGACCGTGATCCGATGCAGTGAGAGAAGAGAAATGCCCGCACTACACCCGTTTGATTTTTCCATATGAGCAATGCCGTACTGTCAAAATGGCGGCAGATGAAAGAAAGGAGTTTTTATGCAAGACCAAAATCAAAACCGACAAAATTCGGAGTCCGAGCAGCGTTCGGACTCTAAGCCCACAACAAATGAGACTTGGCAGACGCCAAACGGCAATATTCCGTTCCCCTATCCGTTCCAGACCACTCCACGCCCGCGCCCCGATTATCGCGTTTTAGACGGTATTTTCGCGTGGATCTCGATCGTGGTAGGGTATCTGACCGTGCAAGCCTTTCCCATTGTGCAAAACACCCTCGGCGGTATGCTTTGCGTTTGGCTTCTGTTTGCTTTTTCCGCGCTTTATCTTGTTCGGTCGAAATTGGTGCTCTCGCGATCGGCCATTCTGTTTGTCGCGGCATCGGGGATCCTCTCCTTGGGGCTTATCACCGGAGCCAATCACATGATCCAACGCCTGCTGTTTACCGCGTTGACCTTTTTCCTGCTCTATTTTATTTATGCCTCCTGCGGGCTCGCGGGGAAACACTTTTTCGGAGACCGCACGGTTTTGCATGCTTTCCAAGCGGTTTTGGTTTTACCGCTCGAATCGGTAGCGCATATCTTTCATGCCTTGCCGATCCGCTCCAAGCAGGGCGCGGGGCGCGTGCTCCGTACGGTTGGCTGGACGGTGTTGGGGTTTGCGGTTGCGATCATTCCCACCACAGTCATCGTGCTTTTGCTCTCCTATGATGAATCCTTCAAAAGCCTGCTGGAACAGATCTTCTCCTTTTCTCCCAAAAACATTGGTGAGATCCTGCTGGATCTGATCCTTGCCTTTGTGATCGCCATTTTGCTGTTCGGCTCGTTGTTTGGCGCAAAGCAGAAGCGGATCGAGCTTGCGGAGGGAGAAAATACGCTGGATGTTCCCAATACGCATATTCTGCCCAAGGCTCTGCTGTGTGCCGCAGTGACCCCGATCCTTGCCGTTTACGTGATCTTCTTTATCTCGCAGGCAGATTGGTATCTTTCGGCATTCACGGGCGTTCTCCCCGCCGATTTGACCTACGCCGCATACGCCCGCAACGGATTTTTCGAGCTTTGCTGGGTATGTGCGCTCAATGCGGTCTTTCTGTTGCTGTTTAATTTGCTGATTCGCCGTAAGGAGGGGGAACGCGGCATTTTGCGCGCGATCTATTCGGCATTGCTCTCGGTTTGCACGCTTGTACTGATTGCCACCGCGCTTGCGAAAATGTGCCTTTATATCAACTCCTACGGGCTGACCCAAAAGCGTGTTTGGACGTCATGGTTTATGCTCCTTTTGGCGGCGCTTTTCATCGCGGTCCTGGTGGCGCAGTTCACAAAGCGCATTCGTTTGGTGGCGGTCCTGCTCGTGATCTGCATCGTCTTTTTCGGCTTGCTTGTTCTGGTCGATATTGACGGCATGATCGCCGATTACAACGTTGATGCTTATCTTTCGGGCAAGCTGGATCGGGTTGATGTGGAGACGCTCGAATCCTATGGCGTGTCCTCGGTTCCCGCGCTTTGCCGCTTGGAGCGTACGCTTGGCGAGCGGGATTCTATGACAGAAGCCGACGCACTCCTGCTGACCGACGTACAACAGGCGTTGGAACGTATGGAGACTGTACTTTCGGAGATGGGAAATTCGTTCTTTTCCTTCAATCTTCCCACCGTACGCGCCAAGGCGGCGATGAATGCACGCACGGCGGATTCGTAATGCAGTCAAAACATCACATGAGCACACGTTGGAGAAAGGGGCTTTTATGAAACAAAAATGGATAACGGGATTGCTCTGTTGCGTTCTATTGGGGACGCTGCTTGTGTCCTGCGGCGGCACGTCGAGCGATCTCATCGCATGCGGTGAAGAGGTTATTTCTTTGATGGCAGAGATGGTTGTAAGTGAGGAATTTGCCGCTTTCTATAATCTTCCTGTCTCGTACAGCGACACAATCTCCCGCCTGCGTGAGGGGGATTATCGCAACAGCATCGCCGTTTATGAGCTGTCGGTTTCCGAGACGGCACTTTTGACGGCATTTGACGTAGCGGCGGAGCAAGCGGACTTTTCGGAGACGCTGTATCAGCACATTTGCTCATCGGTATACGTATCCTTTGCCTCGCACGTAAACCAAGCGGGAGGGGTTGAGGCTGTGACGGTCGCCACCGCTTTTTCGGCGCAAAAAAGCTTTGCGGGAGAGGTCTTGGGCGAAAATCAGCTCTATTTATACGTTTTTGAGCGCGGTTGCCCGATTCTTGTATCGTTTGTCGCAGATGGGGACGATGCCTACAGAGCGGTTGGGTATTTCCTTCTAAACGAAGCCTTTGCAACCGAGAGTGAAGAGAGCATCCGGGACTCGTGTGAGGACATAGGAATCCATGGTGTGACGGTACAGAAGCGGTAACGGTTTTCATAAAAGATTGTATAAGAGGCTGCGTCATTGGAGCAGCCTCTGCTCAAAAAAGCCGACGGTAGGCTTTTTTGTAGCGCGGAATTTGCGGTTTTCGACTGCAAAGCAGTCGAAAATTGCGGTGTTTAGCCGCAAAGCAAAAACGTTGGGGGTGAGTACCAAATGCATTTTTGCATTTGACTCACCCCCTTATTGCGTCCCCCGCATAATCGCGCCCCCGTGTTGCTCTCGGCACTCCACAGCCGATTTTTCTTTGCAAGAAGGAGGCGCAAAGAAAAATCGATCAAAAAGAAACGCCGATAAGGGAGTTTCGCGCTCTGCGGAGCGCGCCAAGGGCTACTCGCCCTTGACCTCGCAAGCTTTTGAAAAAGCTTGACCAAAACTTTTTCGGAAGAGCTTTCGTTTTTTTCGCGAGTGCCGGCAGGGTTTAATATTATTACATTTGGACCGTCGAGGACGCCGGTCCCTACAAGACATGGGTTATTCTTTCTTTATCGGTAGTGCCGGTGCGGTTTATGTTTTTGAAAATTCCCTTTCGGGTCATTCTGAGCCGCGTGAGCGTGCGAAGAATCTGGTAGCTTTTCCGAAAAAAGCAACTCTCATACGGCAAGCCAATGGCGATTTTAAGTAGATCCCTGCCTCAAACAACCCATGGTTGTTTTCGTTGGTTTTGCTCCGTTCGGC
>SVTW01000052.1 GCA_015063585.1 Oscillospiraceae bacterium | reverse complement strand
GACTCCAAAGACAGTACCTCAACAGCAGCAAGCAGAAAAGCCTGCTGTTGACAAATCCAAGCTGGTGGTTGGCGCAATCGTACATCACAAGGTCTTTGGCGACGGAGAGATCATAAAGGTTGACAAAGCCGCAACGCACATTACCGTCAAATTCAAGGTTGGAGAAAAGCCATTCATTGTCGATGGCGGAACATATTGTGCGTTCAAAAACGGATTCTTAAAATTCTAATATCTTATGCCGCAGGGAATTTTTCTCCTGCGGCATTTTGATGTTCTCTTTTAAATTGACCTATAAAACAATCAAAAAAAGAAGCCCCCTCCATTTTGTAAATGGAAGGGACCTCCTTCGCCATAAGCAAGTAAAATATGCAAATTTCGCTTAACTTAATGACATTGCCCAGCCAATGCACACTTGCATTTTGGGAAGTCCTTTTTTTGTGGGAGACGCGGTTTTTGCGGGGGCGCGGTTTTGTCAGAAAACTTCTTGAAAGAAGTTTTCCGACACCTTTGACGCGGGGACGCGATTAATGCGGGGTCTTTTTTCAAAAAGACCCCGCAAACCGCGTCTCCGCGCCCCGTGTCCTCCGCGAGTGCCGGCAGGGTCTTGGCGGCGCCTGACGGCAATCGGCAGTACCTAAGCCTTGAGCCGACACGCACTCCATCACACTATAAAATCGTTCGGGAAAGTTCTTGAAAGGTGTCGGAAAACTTCTTTCAAGAAGTTTTCTGACAAAAAAAGGAGTGCAGGGGGACTTTTGCAAAAGTCCCCCTGCATAAATCGCGTCTCCGTTTTCTTGGGTTATTGGAAGAAGGAGATCAGGTTGTCTGCCATTTGAATCAAGTCGGGCAGGAACCAGCAGATTGCGGACGCAGCAACGACGGTAACGGCAATGGTGATCACCGTGGGCAGCCAGCCCGAACCCTTGGCGTCAAAGCGGATCTCCGCGCGGTGGCGCAGATCCTCGGGCACGTAGAAATGCGCCGAAAGAAAATCATGGCGGTAGGTCTCCGATGCACGCTTGCCGACACTCTGACGTTCCGCCAATTCGGCTTCGTGCGCCTCCTGCTCGCGGCAACGCACCACCATGCGAAGCGCAGACCCACGGGATAGCTCACGGCGGATCGCCACACTGCGGAAATAACCAAGCTCCATCAGCGTTTTTGCCTGCTCGGGCGACGTTGCACCGGTTGCGATCAACCGACGCACAAATCCTCCCAGCCCCCGGCGCATGTAAAGCGTCATCAGCGCGGCAATGATGATTCCGCACGCCGCCGCAAGAATGATATTGCGCAGAAGATTGCCCGAACTGCCCGAAAAAGCGAAGTTTTGATAGCTTCCCAGCTCAACCGTGAAGTATTCCTCGCTGATATAGGTCAGAAGTTCACGGATCAGCGAGCCCTCATACCACTCCGACAGACGTTCCCAGATCCCCCCCGCGCTTGCCGCGAAAAGTGAATACGTTAAACTCATTTGTTTCCTCCTTTGGCAAACGGTTAGCAATTGCTAACTTATTTAATGCTGTAAAAAATTACCAGAGAAGTTACTTTTTAATAATGTCAACCCCAAGATACTTGCGCAGACATTCCGGAACGGTCACGCTGCCGTCGGCGTTCTGATTTTGCTCCACAAGCGCCGGGAAGATACGGCTGGTCGCCAGACCCGAACCGTTGAGGGTGTGGACAAATTCGGTTTTGCCGTTCTCGCGTCTGACACGCATCATGCCGCGGCGTGCCTGATAGTCGCGTGCGTTGGAGACCGAGGAAACCTCTTTGTAGCCGTTCATCGAGGGAATGTTGATCTCGATGTCATAGGTGCGAGCCATCGAAGCCGAGCAGTCCTCTGCCGCCAATTTTACGGTGCGGAAGTGGAATCCGAGCCCCTTTACGAGATTTTCTGCGTTGGTAACCAACTCTTCAAATGCCTCGTCGCTCTTTTCGGGAAGCGTGTATTGCACCATTTCCACCTTGTTGAACTGGTGTCCGCGCACCATTCCGCGCTCGTCGGCACGGTAGGAGCCCGCCTCGCGGCGGAAGCAGGGCGTGTAGCTGATATACTTTTTGGGCAGATCCGCCTCGGTGAGGATCTCGTCGCGGTGGAGCGAGACCAGTGCGGTCTCTGCGGTGGGGAGCATGAAGCGGCGGCGCTCATCCTCAGCGGTTTCCAGCCAATAAACGTCGTCCTGGAATTTGGGGAACTGACCCGCCGTGAGTCCGCACTCGTAGCCCAGCATGTGGGGAACCAGCATCAGATCGTAACCGTTTCCGAGGTGGAAGTCAACAAAATAGTTGAGAATTGCCCACTCCAGGCGCGCGCCGAGACCCGAATAGATCCAAAATCCGTTGCCCGAAAGCTTTACGCCGCGCTTGTAGTCGATCAGACCAAGGTCAGTGCAGAGGTCAACGTGGTTTTTCGGCTCAAAATCAAATTTTCTCGGTTCGCCGTAGTAGCGAAGCGGCTCGTTGTTCTCCTTGCCGCCCGCCTTCAGATCCTCGTCGGGCAGATTGGGCAGACCCAGCATAAAGCCGGTGAGCTGCGTTTCGATCTCCTTGAGCTTTTCGTCATTTGCTTTGACCTTGGCTCCCATTGCCTTCATCTCGGCAAAAATGGGCGCGGTGTCCTTCCCTTCCTTTTTATATTGGGGAATGAGCTTGTTGGTCTTGTTCTGCTCTGCCTTGAGTGCCTCGGTTTCGGTAATCAGCGCGCGGCGCTCGCCGTCCAAACGCAAAATCGCCTCGATATCCTCTTTTGCGTCCTTTCCCTTCTTGGCAAGACGCGCAACCACTTCATCGGGTTTTTCCTTGATATATTTGATGTCTAACATAGTTTTTCTCCTGATTTTATGCTTTTTTACCTTATTATTGGCAATTTTTAATCAATATTTTCAAAAAAGTTGTTTCCGCAGATCGTTTTGAGCAGTGCCTCCAGATCCTCGTCATCGCTGTACGCAAGCTCCAAAACCTTCTTTTTGGGCGTTTTTAGAATGCGGACGCGTCTGCCGAGCGCCGAAACCGCGCGATGCTCCAGCTCACGCATATATGCCTTGCGCTGTGTCAGCTCGCTCTGTTCCTCTGCATCCGCCGCGTCGGGCTCGTAGTTCATCAGTCGGATCGTACGCTCCACGTCGCGCACCGAGAGATCCTTTTCGATGATCTTTTGTGCCAAAGATGCCATCTGTTCCTCGTTTTTCAGTCCCAAAAGCGCGCGCGCATGTCCTGCGGAGAGGTCCCCGTTGCGCAAAAGCTCCAAAACCTCCTCGGGAAGATCGAGCAAACGGAGCATGTTGGTGACCGCCGAACGGCTCTTGCCCACCTGCTTTGCCACCTGCTCCTGCGTCAGACCGAAACGCTCGATCAGTGCGTCGTATGCGAGCGCTTCTTCCACTGCGTTCAAATCCTCGCGCTGTACGTTCTCAATGACCGCCACTTGCGCTGCTTTGAGGTCGTCACCCTCCAAAATGACCGCGGGAATCTCATTCAGACCTGCCATTTTAGCGGCTCTCCAGCGTCTTTCTCCCGCAATGATCTCGTAAGTGCCCTGTAAATATTGGCTTTCGCGCACAATAATTGGCTGAAGTACGCCAAATTGACCGATCGAATCTGCCAATTGCTCCAGCGATTCATGCGCAAAGGTCTTTCTCGGTTGGTCGCTGCGCGGCTCTACGTCGGCAATCCGCAAATTGGTCGCGGCATTGCTTCGGTCGCCGGGCAGAATGTTATCGTCCAGGAGCGAATAGAAATCGCGTCCCAAACCGCTTCTCGATTTTGCCATATGCTCTCCTTTTTCTGTGCTTTGTCGTTCAGATGCGTTCTGCAAGCTCTTTTGCAACGTTCATGTACTCGTTTGCGCCCTTGGAACGCTTTTCATGGTAATAAACGGGCGCGCCGAAGCCGGGTGCCTCGGAAACCTTGACGTTGCGCGAGATCGTGGTCTCAAACAGCTTGTCAGCATAGTGCTTGCGAAGCTCGCTGATCACCTGCATCGACAGGATCAGACGGTTGTTGTGCATCGTAATCAAAATTCCCGTGACGTTCAGAGCTGCATTGTAGTGCGATTTGATGCGGCTGATCGTAAACATCAGCTGAGAAAGCCCTTCAAGCGCGAAAAATTCGCACTGCATCGGGATCACAACACCGTCGCTTGCCGTCATAGCGTTTACAGTAAGCATGCCGAGCGAAGGGGGACAGTCGATGATGATGTAATCGTAGTCGTTGCGCACAGCCTCCAGCTTGTTTTTCATCACATACTCACCGTTTTCTACGTTTCCAAGCTCAAATTCGGCTCTTGCAAGCGTTGTATGCGTGGGAACAACCCAAAGATTGTCAAAACGCGTTTGCATTGCCACGTCCTTGACCCCCATGTTGGTTGTCAGCATGTCGAAAGCCGTTACTTTGAGGCTCTTTTTCATAATTCCAACGCCGCTGGTGGCATTTCCCTGCGGATCGAGGTCGATCAAAAGCACCTTGTAGCCCAGAACACCAAGCGATGCCGCAATGTTAACAGCCGACGTCGTTTTGCCAACACCACCCTTTTGGTTGGCAAAAGAAATGATTTTTCCCATATATTCTTTGTAATTCCTTTCATTTTATTCGAAAAACGCGCCAAAAAGCGCAGAATCGTCTCTTGATACTATTATACCATAAGATCTCTCCAATTGCAACAATAATATGAAAGAAATCCATCTTTTTTGTGTTTCACGTGAAACTTTCTCCCACAAAAAGCCCTCCAATGTTTCACGTGAAACATAAGGGTGTCTCTTGCATGAGAAAACAAAAATGTTTCACGTGAAACGTTCCCCAAATGGTTGGAATTGAGGTTTCACGTGAAACATTTGCTTTTTAGAGTGGTTTTTTGGAAATGACCGCGTAAGCGCGCGGATACCCTGCGGGCGTGGGCTTGTATTTTTTGATCTCAATCAGGGTTCGCTGCTCCAACGAATCGTCGTGGAGCTTCAATTCCAAACGGTTGGTTTTTAAAAGTGCGCCGCCAAGCGTTTGGATCGCTTTTGTTGCCTCCCCCAGCTCCTCGTCGCCTTTTGCCCCCTTCATTGCGATGAAGGTTCCGCCGACCTTTGTGTACGGAAGGCATAATTCGCACAAAATATTGAGTCTTGCCACGGCGCGTCCGGTTACAACATCAAATTTTCCGATTTTTTGTGCGAGAATTGGATCCTCGGCACGTCCCGAATGGGCTTGCAGGTTGCCGAGGCCGAGCAGATCGATGCAGGACTGCACAAATGCAATCTTTTTCGCGGTGCTGTCAAGCGCGGTGATCTTGAGGTCGGGGCGCGCGATTGCAAGCGGGACCGAGGGGAAGCCGGGGCCGCATCCAAGATCCAAAACCGTTGCGTTTTGCGGAATATGAGCCGAAACAGTGAGTGAATCGGCAAGATTTTTGTAAATGAAGTCGGTTTCGTCACGAATTGCCGTGAGGTTTGTGGTGCGGTTGACTGCAAGCAGGTGGGCGGTAAAGTGATAAAAGGTCTGCTGCGCTTGCGCGCTCGGCAAAGAAATTGCGTTTTTAGAAAGCGCTTGCGTAAATATTGCTTGAAATTCTTGAAAATCCATGATAAACACCTCATTTCAAGCCGAGATAGATCAGTAAAACCGAAATATCTGCGGGGCTGACGCCGCTGATTCTGGACGCTTGACCGATCGTAAGCGGACGGATCGAGGAAAGCTTTTGCACGGCTTCAATCCGCAATCCGCGAATCGCGCTGTAATCCAGGTTATCGGGAAGACTTTTTTCCTCCAAGCGTTGCCGACGTGCTACCTCTGCACGCTGTCTGTTCGCATATCCTGCGTATTTGATCTCGACCTCCACGCTTAATTTCACCGCGCGCGGCAGTTCGGGGCGGGCGGGGTCGATTTCAGAGAGCGTTTTATAGTCGATAGGAGGACGACGTAAAAGGTCTGCCAGCGAAACGCCGGATTTTACGGGTGTTTCTCCGTGTGCCTCCAAAAAGACGTTTGCTTCGGCGGGTGAGAGGTGTGTGTGCTCCAAACGCTCCATTTCGGCGTTCTGAAGCGCTTTTTTGCGCAAAAACGTCTGGTAACGCGCTTCGGAAATGAGCCCTGCCTCGTATCCGATCGGTGTGAGGCGCGTGTCCGCGTTGTCCTGACGGAGCAAAAGACGGTATTCCGAGCGCGAGGTCATCATGCGGTAGGGCTCGTTTGTGCCCTTGGTGACAAGGTCGTCGATCAGCGTGCCGATATAACTGCCGGCGCGTTCTAATATAATAGGAGGCTTTTTCTGCACCCATCGGGCGGCGTTGATGCCTGCCACAAGACCTTGCGCGGCGGCTTCCTCGTAGCCCGACGTACCGTTGAACTGTCCTGCGCCGTAAAGACCTTGCAGGTCTTTGAAGGCGAGAGACGCATCCATTTGTGTGGGGTCGGCGCAATCGTATTCGATCGCGTAGGCATAGCGCATGATCTCAGCGTGCTCAAACCCTTGCAGCGTGCGGAGCATTTGGTGTTGCACGTCCACGGGCAGAGAGGTGGAAAAGCCCTGAATATACATTTCCTCGGTGTTCTCGCCCATCGGTTCTACAAAAAGTTGATGGCGCTCCTTGTCGGCAAAGCGTGTGAGCTTGTCCTCAATGGAGGGGCAATAACGCGGCCCTGTTCCGTGGATCTTGCCCGAATAGAGCGCACTTCGTCCAATATTTTCACGGATCACACGGTGCGTTTCGGCGTTGGTATAGACAATATGGCAGGGGATTTGAGCGAGCGAATCAAAATATGTCTCGGCGGTTTGGGCGCTGTAGGGGAGGATCTCATGCTCTCCCGGCTGTTCTTCCAGCTGCGCCAGATCAATGCTGGAGCGTTTTACGCGCGCGGGCGTACCGGTTTTAAAGCGGACGAGACGAATGCCCGCATCGCGCAAGGACTGTGACAAGCCCTTGGCGGGAAGGAGCCCGTCGGGTCCTGCCTCGAAAACGTTGGACCCGACAAATATTGCGCTTTCCAGAAAGGTTCCGGGTGCCAGGATCGCCGCTTCGCACAGCCATTCCTCGCCAAGCCTTGTGCGCACGCCGCGCACGTATTTTTTGCCCTCGCGTTCCTCGGTGAGCAGGTCTGTGATCTCTGCCTGCACGAGGCGGAGATTGGTCTCCTTTTCCAGCACCGTCTTCATCAGCGCGCGATATTTCATGCGGTCGGCTTGCACGCGCTTGCTCTGCACTGCCGCGCCCTTTCCGGTGTTCAGGGTGCGCGATTGCAGGGTTACAAGGTCGGCAACGCGACCCATTTCGCCGCCGAGCGCGTCGATCTCATAAACGAGATGCCCCTTGGCGGTTCCGCCGATCGAGGGGTTGCACGGCATGTTCGCAACGGCGTCGAGGGAGAGCGTGAACAGCACGGTGTCAACGCCCATGCGCGCCGCGGCGAGCGCGGCTTCAATGCCGGCGTGTCCCGCGCCGATCACGGCGATTTTTGTTTTGCATTGATAGGACATATATTGCTCCTTTGGTAAATGATCGCGTGCTTGCGCGAAAACAGATTCGATTGCAAACACGCGCTTTCGGGATCCTTTTTTCTTTTGAAAAATAATATAATGTATACATGTATACATCGAAGGTTGCCCATAAAACAGAGCGAAGATAAAATGGGGGAGAGGGGATCAATCCTCAAAAGCCAGTTTGATTCCCATTTCGGAAATGCGGCGGCAGGCATCGGCGATCCGTGTGGGGAGATAGTCCTCCACGCGGTGGCCGTCAAAGCCTACGCTGAGGCGAACACCGGACTCTCGGACAATCGCCTGCTGTTCCGGATTCTGAAAGAAGGCGAGCATATAGGGGTGCTCCCGGTATTTGTGAATGCTGTCATAGCTGACGTTCATTTCCCAAAATATGTTTTGCTCTGCCATGCGTCGGAAATACCGATAGGGATCCTCATCGGGATTTTCGATCATGCAGTAATCAAAAAAAGAGACGTCAGCATCGGCGGGCAGGGCAATTTTGGGAATGTTCAGGTGTGCCGTGATCTCAATGCCGCACAGGACGCGGATCCGATCCGCATATTTTTCCTTGACGAGCGCGATGTGATCGTAATACCTGCGAAGCGAAACGGGGCTGTACTCGTTGGGAATGACCTCGGGAGGGGCTTTGAATGCGTCTTTTCTGCCAAAGCCGATGCCGTGGTTGTGATCGCAGATGCCAAACAGCTCGATGCCGCCGTCGATCGCCGCTTCCACAATTGCCTCGGGGCTATCCTTTCCGCAAAATGAGTAATAGGTGTGGGAATGAAGATCTTGAATCATACTGTTTTCTGTCCTGTCCGATCTTACTCCACGCGCTCCAGGTATGCCTTTTGCGCATCGGAGAGGGTATCGATCGAGACCTGCATTGCGGCGAGCTTGATCTCTGCCACGCGGCGGTCGATCTCGGCGGGAACCGCGTAAACGCGTTTTTCGAGCTTTCCCGCGTTGAGGGCGAGGTATTCGAGTCCTTTTGCCTGGATCGCGAAGGACATATCCATAATTTCGGCGGGGTGGCCGTTTCCTGCGGCAAGATTGACGAGTCTGCCCTCGGCGAGCAGGTTGAGCACGCGTCCGTCCGCCATGCGGTAGCCGTGGATATTGGGCTTGCGCTCCCAATGGTCAACGGCGAGGTCGCGGAGGGCTTTTTTATCGATCTCCACGTCAAAATGTCCGCTGTTTGCAAGCAGGACACCGTCCTTCATTACCTCAAAATGCTCACGTCTGATCACGTCCGAGCAGCCCGTGAGGGTAACGAACAGGTCGCCCACCTTTGCCGCCTCGTCCATTGGCATCACGGTAAATCCGTCCATCACCGCCTCAATTGCCTTGATGGGGTCGATCTCGGTGACAACCACCACGGCTCCCATGCCCTTTGCGCGCATGGCGAGGCCCTTACCGCACCAGCCGTAGCCTGCCACGACCACGGTCTTGCCCGCGATCATGAGGTTGGTGGAGTTCATGATGCCGTCGAGGGTGGACTGACCCGTTCCGTAGCGGTTATCAAAGAGGTGCTTACAGTCGGCGTCGTTGACGTCGATCATTGTGTAATCGAGCAGCCCCGCGCGTTCTCTGGCGAGCAGGCGATGGATCCCTGTTGTGGTCTCCTCACAGCCGCCGATGAGGTTTTTGCCATATGCGCGGCATTCCCCGTGGAGCAGGGAGATCAGGTCGCCGCCGTCGTCGATCATCAAATCGGGCGTGCAGGAAAGGGTTGCGATCAGGTGTGCGCGGTACTCCTCCTCGGTCACGCCGTGGCGCGCATGGACCTCAAAGCCCTCGGCGGCAAGCGCGGCGGCAACGTCGTCCTGCGTGGAGAGGGGATTGCAGCCCGTTACCCAGACCTCCGCACCGCCCGCGCGCAAGACCTTTGCGAGGTATGCCGTTTTGGCTTCCAAATGGATCGACATGGCAATCTTCTTGCCCGCAAACGGCTTCGTCCGCTCAAAATCGGCTTTGATCGAATTCAAAATCGGCATGTAGGACGCGACCCATGCGATCTTATCTGCACCCGAAGGTGCTAACGTGATGTCTTTAATACTGCTCATATTTTCCTCCAATTTTTAAACTCTTTCGTGGAAACGCGCGTCCGCGCGGGCGCGGGGGCGTTTATTGTCAGAAAACTTCTTGAAAGAAGTTTTCCGACACCTTTCAAGAACTTTCCCGAACGATTTTTATAATGTGATGGGGTGTCCACCGGCTCAAGACTCAGGTATTGCCAATTGCCGTCAGGCGCCGCCAAGACCCTGCCGGCACTCGCGGAAAAGTAAGTGCCCCATCGGGAAAAGTTTTGGTCAAGCTTTTTCAAAAGCTTGCGAGGTCAAGGGCGAGTAGCCATTGGCGCGCTCCGCAGAGCGCGAAATTCCCTGATCGGCGTTTCTTTTTGATAGATTTTTCTTTGCGCCTCCTTCTTGCAAAGAAAAATCGGCTGTGGAGTGCCGAGAGCAACACGGGAGACGCGGTTTATGCAGGGGGACGCGGTTTTCGTCAGAAAACTTCTTGAAAGAAGTTTTCCGACACCTTTCAAGAACTTCCCCGAACGATTTTTATAGTGTGATGGAATGTTTATCGTCTCAAGACTCAGGCACTACCAATTGCCGTCAGGCGCCACCAAGACCCTGCCGGTACTCGCGAAAACGCGAATTTCCTCACAGCCTCCCTCCGGGAGGGAGGTGGATTTTGCGTAGCAAAAGCCGGAAGGAGCCGGCGAAGGATAAGCCTTACAATTCCCAAAAACGGAGATGATGTAATTATCATACACGTGCTTTTTCCGAGCCATCTCTGAGCAAAAGCGCAAGCACTTTCCGACTTCTTCGACTCGGGACTCCGCCCCCTCGCTCGGAATGTCGCAAGAGAGGTCTTGAAAACATATTTCCTCCACCTCGCCTTGGAAATTGATGCTATTTTAATGTTTATCCTCCACAAATGCCGAAAAAATGCAGTTCTGTTATGTGGATTTCCCCCACTTTGCGAATAAAAACAACCGCGGATCGCTTTTTTAACGGCTTTTTTCTTGAAACCTCCACTCGGTGCTCCAAATTAAGGCTTTTTGCGTTCGTATGCGACACAAAGTTCGAAAAAAACGGCGGATTTGTGGTGAAATTTCTCCACTTCACGATTTTTGAGCAAAATAAAACCCGCTTGCCTTATACCGGTTCCTGCGCGGCGGGGTCGATCTCGGTCCGTCGCATCGGCAGAGGCGAGGAGATCGGAGCACCGCCCTCCCCGCGTCGGTATGCCGAGGGAGAGACGCCGATCTGCTTGATAAAGGCGCGGTTAAAGGTGCGCAGGGTATTAAATCCCACGCGCTCGCTGATCTCTGTAATGCTTGCGTCGGAATTGGCGAGCAGACGGCATGCCTCCGAGATGCGGAGCGAGTTGATGTAATCATTGAATCGGATACCGAGCTTTCCGCTGAAAAGATGCGAAATATAGTATTTGTTGAGATGAAGCCGTTCCTCCAGCATGGAGAGCGAGAGGTTTTCGGCGTAATTTTTCGCGCAGAAAGAGACGATCGACCGCAACGCGCCCGAATCTCCCACGGGGAGCTGGTTGACCGACATGTGCGAGAGCAGCTCCGAGAAAAAGGCAAGCAGATATCCGCGCCGAAGCGAGGCGACGTAGGGAGTGCCGTTTTTCTTTCTGGAGCAGGCATTGGTGAGCAGGTCGAGCAGGGTACGCGCGGCGGGATCGAGCAGAAAGCCCTTTACCACGGGAGACTCGGGCAGACCGATCTGAAAGATATCCGACAGCTCGGGCATCAGCTCGGGCTTGAGGATAAAGAGGATAAAGCGTTCGTCGGTGTAGGTCTCATAGGAATGGATCTGATTGGGAAAGGCGAGAAACACGTCGCCCGGCGCGAGGACACAGCGTCTGGAATCGGCATAGGCGACCGACTCGCCGTCCAACATGCAAACCAGCTCAAGCTCGCGGTGCAGGTGGGGCATGCATTGCAGATGACCGCTGACAGAGCTGTGGTTGCGGCACTCCAGCTCCATCGCTTTCTTTTCGTATGTGATATTCTTCTGTGACATACTGTACTCCTTTCAGAGAGTGAGAGATCAGCGAACGCGCCGTCTTTTTTTCGCGCGTCGTTCAGCCGCAGCCGCCGTTTGGCGGTAGATCAGCCAAATGCCAACGCCGCCCAGAGCCGCGCCGCCAAGGATCAGGAACAGGGGGAGCAGGCTGCTTTCGGTCTGCTCGGGGGTACGGGAAAGAATGCCGCTGATCCAGATCGGATAGGGCTCGTCCTCGGTGCCGTCGGGCGCGACGGTGAACGAGATCGTGCAGGGGCGCGAAAGATCGGCGGCAGAGGAAAAGCTGCTGATCTGATAGGTCACGGTTTGCCAGGAGGTGCTTTTTGCCGCGGCGGAGGACTCGTAGATCAGCCGTGTTCCGTCGGGAGCATAGCCGTCGATGCGAAGGGTCGCCGTGCAGGAGCCCGCGGCTGACTGCGACAGGAATTGCACCGAAAGCGAGAGTACGTTTTCAAGGCAAGCGGCGCTCGGGAGCTGCTTACGGATTCCTGCGGGCGCATGCGATTGGTTGTCTGCCCAAACGTAGAGGACGGGGGCATTGAGCGATTGCGAATCACGGAGCGCAACGTCGTCCAGCGAGGCGACCGCGCCAAAGCCGTGCGTGGTATTTTCACGAAAATCAAAGAGCATCTGCTCGCCCATACCGCCAACTCCCGCGCTCGTGCTGCCGCTGAGCCCGCGTGAGGAGAGGGTGGGGAGGCTGTCGTTCCATTTTTCACCCCACGTCGCGCGGCAGAGTGCGAGCATGTCCTCGCCAAGTCCGCTGTCGATGCCTTTATAGACCGACGTGAGGAGGCGCTCGGAAGAAGCGTCTCCGCGCAGACCGTTCGGGTTTT
Organism: Oscillospiraceae bacterium; assembly: GCA_015063585.1. Classification (GTDB taxonomy): domain Bacteria; phylum Bacillota; class Clostridia; order Oscillospirales; family CAG-272; genus UMGS1865. The sequence goes on along the minus strand of SVTW01000052.1, from coordinate 3,257 downwards.
TAGGGTCCCGGTCGATGTGCGAGGGGTAGAAGATCATGCTCGGTCTTATCAGCGCGGCTGTGTAATATTGGTAGGCATAGGTTGCGGCTTGCAGATCGGGGTCCGTCGCGTCGATCGGCGCGAGCTCCACCGCGATCCAGGAGGCACCCCGCCGTGTGGAGGTGGTGAGCAGGTCGGTAAGAGTGGGGAGCGATTCGACCGTGACCGTGGGTACGTCGAGCGACTGATCCGCATCTATGAGCAGGGAAATGCCCCAATCGAGTTCACCGCCCTTGTCAAATTCGTTTTGCAGGTTGATAAAAAAGGCTTTTACGTAGTGCAGGGCGGGCGCGGAATGATGTACGTAAATGCGTCCGTTTGCCACGTGGGAGCGGAGGGCGAGCGCCGCCATGCGGCAGAGCGTGGCGATTTTTGCGAGCTGTGCCGTGTCATCGGAATCGGCGGGGGCGGCGGTGGGGATCAGGAGAAAAGCGGTTACAAGACCTGCCTCGCCGCTGTAGCGTTTTGCGAGAAGCGTGAAAAGCGCGGCGGCGGTATTCGCGTCGAGATCGGTGTCGAGCAGGATCCGAAGCGACACCTGCATGCCCGCGTCGGAGGCGGTGTTGATCTTGCCGTCCAGCGCGTGGAGCAGGGCTTCCTGATAGGAATACGCGGTGCCGTTATGCGAAAAGAGCGCATCGCCCGCGGAGAGTGCGGCAAGCGAGAGCTCATAGGCAACGTGCGCGGTGTGGAGCGCGGCGGCGTCCTCGGCATCGTCGGCGAAGAGCCCCTTGGGGGTGCTTGTCCACGCGAACGGTGTTTTGTCGGCGGCGAGGATCTCGGGGTTATCCACGTAGTGTCCGTCGCGCGAGAGGAGCGATCCGTCCTCAAAGCCGATCACAAAGGAGGAGTAGAGGCGGGAGCGTTCGCCGTCGTACAGATCCGCCGAGAGGCGGACGTTTGAGGCGATCTTTGCCGAGGCGATCGGCTTGGCGCCTCTTGAGGAGGCAACCGTCTGCCCGGGGAGCAGCTCGTAGAGATAGACCGCGCCGCCCGCGTGCTTTTGCAGGGTAAGCGCGTCGAGCTTGATCGATGCTGTGAGCGTTTTGCCCTTGGCGTCAACCGTCATGGACGTAAAGCCGGCAGGGGTAAGCGGGTCGCTTTTCTGGCAGGCGGGCAATGCCGCGAGGCAGAGGATCAGAGAGAGGAACAGGGCTGTCAGCCTGAGAATTTTAACGGACATTTTATGAAAAGCTCCTTTCGGGGACTTGGTTGTTTGGATCGGTTGAGTCGATATAGATACGCGTGACGCGCGAGGAGATCAGGCAGAGACATTCGTAGTCGATGGTCGCGGCGCGGTCGGCGTAGGCATAGAGCTCCTTGGGGTCGTTTCCGAAAAAGGTGACCACGTCGCCGCTTTGCGCGCCGGTTCCGGTCACGTCAAGCATGCACTGGTCCATGCAGATGCGCCCGATGATCGGGGCGGTGCGCGGTCCGTCGGCGGTCTGCACCGAAACGAAGGCCCCGCTGTAAGCGCGCAAGAATCCGTCGGCATAGCCGATGGGTACGGTGGCGATCAAACGCTCGGAATCGGCAACGTAGTCGCCGCCGTAGCTGACCGATTCGCCGGGGAGGAGCTTGTGCAGGTGTGAGATCACGGTTTTGAGCTTGAGCACGGGGGTGAGCGGCGGCGCAATGTGATCCGACGGGCGCGCGCCAAAGAGCAGAATGCCGATGCGGACGCCGTTGAAATAGTCGTTCGGGCGGCGCATGGCGGCGGCGCTGTTGCAGGCATGGTGGAAGGAGATCCGCAATCCGTGCTCCTCCAGCATGCGGCAGACCGTGCGGTAGCGCTCGGCTTGCAGGTCGGTCTTCGCCTCCCCCTCACTGCCGGGAGCCTCATCCGCGCGCGCAAAATGGGTAAACATGCCCTCCACCGAGAGATTGCGAAAGCTTGAAACGCGAAGGATCGCGGAGGTGGTCGCACGCATTTCGTCGGCACTGTGCGCCGCAAAGCCGATGCGGTTCATGCCGGTATCGAGCGCCACGTGGGTGCGCAGGGTAACGCCTGCCTCGTCGGCGGCACGGTCCAGCCGTACGGCATAGTCCTCGGAGAGCAGGGTTTGAATGATGTTGAAGCGCGCGAGCTGGGAGGCAAGCGAGGGTTGGGTGTAGCCGAGGATCAGGATATCGGCAGGGCGATGTGCGCCGTCGCATACCACGCGCACGGCAACTGCCTCGTCGATGCAGGAAACGGCAAAGAAATCACAGCCCTCGTCCAGCAGCGCGCGCACGCATTCGGGGGCTCCGTGACCGTACGCCTCTGCCTTGACCACGGCAAGGATGCGTGCCGACGGATCGTTTGCGCGCACCATATCGCGCAAGAGGCAATAATTGCGGCGCAGCGCGCCGAGATCGACCTCTGCCCAGGTCTTGCGACGCTCGAGCTCGGTCAGCGACGAATAAAGCTTATAGATCTGTTCCGTAGCAACGCACCACCCATCTTTTCCGCATTCTTTTTGCGGACATAATATCACATTATATATTGTAGCACAACAAGACAAATATTGCAATCCTTTTTTGCGAATGGAGCGATAAATTTTTGCATATATATGAAAAAAAGAGCGAAGGGAGGGGGACCATGAAAAAACGCTTTGCGGCGGCGGGACTGCTGCTTTGGTTGCTGTGCGGTTGTCTGTTTTCCTGTTCCGGCGAGCCGCCTACACGTCTCAAATGGCAGAGCGGGGGATTTCGCGCCGAGGTGCGGGGGCAGGTCCACGGCAGGGAGAGCGCGGCGTGCGTGGAAGCCGTGCCGGACGGGAGAGGCTGGATCCTCCGCATCGAATATCTTGCGCCGTCGGCGGTTGCGGGTATGTGTGTTACCGCTCGCGCCGACGCGACGGGAGCACCGGTTGGCGAGGCGGAAATTTCTTGGGGTGGCATGAAATATAACACCTCTGCTACCACTCTTGCGGGTCTGCTCACACCGCTTACCTGCTGGCTCACCTGCTCGGAGACCGAAACGCTCCAAAGGGTAGGGGAGGGGTGGATCTGCCGCCTTGCAAACGGCGGGCTTTTCACGCTTGGTGCCGACGGACTCCCGCGCGCCTATCAAAATGACGAATGTGCGCTCACGGTGCGCTGGTGGGAAAGCCGAAAGGAGGTGAAAAGAGACGGAAAAGGGGACGCGGGGCGCGGTTAATGCGGGGACGCGGTTATGCGGGGTCTTTTTGAAAAAAGACCCCTGCACCCCAAAAACTTTCCGGACTATTTTTATA
>SVTW01000051.1 GCA_015063585.1 Oscillospiraceae bacterium | reverse complement strand
GTGTCGAGAAGATCATTCCAATCTATCTTTCCCTCTCCGGGAAGAAGATGCCTTTCATTTACGAAATCGTAGTCGGAAATATGTAAGGCTACTATCTTGCTTCCGACAGCTTTAGTGAAGTCTTTATAGCTTTCGGAAAGAAGGTGGTTTGTGTCGTAACAAACGCGAAGAAGCGGGTGTGCTGATATGAGTTCAAGAATTTCCGCAGAATCTCTGCCAAGGCAGGTACGTGGCAAATTTTCAACTGCAATAATCGCTCCACACTCAGCCGCTATTTCAGCAAGTCTGGCAAGGCTCTTCTTAGCGCATTCCATTCTCTCTGCTCTCTCGGAATCAGCAATCGGCTCTCCGCTTGCGTTAACCCTGCTACTTTTCTTGCTTTCGCAATTCTTTTTCCTATCACCCCATCTAATCTAGACATTCCCTATCCTCTTGTTTATATAACAAAATACTGTCGCTTTAATTTTTGATAACCATATTATATCGTATTTTGAATGATTTGCACACAGCTTTTGATGACATATTCGCAACCTTTTCGCAAATAATTTTAATTGCCCATTCGCAAACAAGCCCAAACACGATATAATGCATTCAGCAAAACTTAAAACGATGTGTTCAGCGGATAAAGATCTTGCAATGCAAATATATCAAAAAGGCTTATGCGGCAAGGCTTTTGGGCTATAGCGTTCCACCCCGAAGCTATAGTTAAAGCCCCTGAAGCGTCGAAATGATGGGTCTGATCGGCGCAGGTAACAACCCCATGGTTAAACAACCGCAGGTTGTTTTGATGACAGGTAGCTGTAGCAGTCGCAATCGAGGAAGCTTCCAAGTAAGGAATTTGCATTGCCTGTGATAACCGCACAAACCCGTCATTCCTTATGACATGTTGCTGTAGCAGTTGCGATTGAGGAAGCAAGCAAATAATCCTTGCGGCGTAAGGCTTTTTGAGATTTACAAGACTTCATTGGGGCTCTGTAAAACTCAAACCGCTGAAAATTGAACAATAAAAAGTTGGACACATCATTTTGGAGATTTTCTCCTGTGATGTGTCCGATGTTTTTATACTGTTACAAATTCGTCAGCATCAGCGCAACAAACGAAAGCACGATGCCAACCCCTGCCTTTGCGGTCAAGCGTTCCTTGAAGAAGAAGGTTGCCATCAGGGTGGAGAGAATCAGCGACGCCGCTTGGTTGATCGGATATAAGCGTGCGCTGTCAAGATACAGCGCCGCTGTCGTTTTGAAATAAGAATTTGCGGTCAATGCCACCGCCATCATCAAAAGGTACACCAGCGCCACGCGGGTATGCCCCTTTTGAAAGCCTACCCTCTCCTTGTTCGGGGAGAGGACGAAAAAAAGCGCCAATGCCAGTGCGGCGATGATATAGGTGTAAAGATTGAAGATGGAGATCGGCACGTCGGGGGCAGTGCGCACAAAGACCTTTTGCGAGGCATCCGCAATTCCGTTTGCAGCTCCGCAAAGGATCAGCAAAAAAAATGAGGACGGCGTCAATGCCGGTTTGATGCTGTTGTTGTACGAGCACATGATATACGCCGCCACCAACAAAACGCCAAAACCGATCCATTGACGTATGCCGATCGGTTCCGAAAAGATAAAGAGCGACAAAAGCATGGGAATCAACGTTCCCAGCATCAAAAACACGTCGAGCATCATATAGGCGCTCTTTCGTACCGCCAAGAGCCAGCTGACCACGAAAAGTGCTGTGGCAATGCCCGAAACCGCGGAAGCAATCACCACCTGCTTCGTCAGAACGAGCGCAGTCGCATCCCCCATAACAAACAGAAGAAGGGTGCTGAAGGCCACACAAAGCAGCATACGAAAGAGATTGAGCAGCACGGCGCTTGTGGTGTTTTGCGCGAACCCGCTGATCTTTTTACCGCAAAAGCCCTTGGCTGCGCCCGCAAAAAGCGCGAGAGATAAAAATAGGTAGCCCATCGTTTATTCCACCACAACGGTGCTAATGCTCTCGGGCTGCAATTCAACGTACCACAGTGTCCCGCCGATCTCGATCTGCACCTGCATTCCGCGGTCGTTGGGGTTGACCAAAACGGCGATCCTTTTGCCATCCTCTTTTTCGATCAGAACGCCCTCAATCACACGGTCGCACTGCGGATAGCGAGAAATACACATATTGAATGCCTCACTGACCGATATGGGATAAATTTTGGACGCGGGTGACAGGTAGGGCGCAATGTGTGAAAACGCCTTGTACTGTCCGCTGTAGCGCAATTCGCCACTTTGTAAATCCTTGGTCACAAAGCCACCGCAGATGCCGATATGAGGACCGACGTTGGGAGCGCCTAACTCGTCGAGGATCACGTTAAAGCCCATAAAGGAGCGATACCCCATTTTGAGTGCCTTGATCGCCATCAAGCCCCACTTGCACCAGTCGGTATCATAATTTTGCGTCAGCCGCGGTCCGCCTTCCGTAAAATGAAGCTCCAGCTTTGGAAAGCGTTCCAAAATGCAACGTGTTTGCTCGATCGCTCCTGCGTAATAATGGAACGAAACACCGTCACAGGCATCAAGCAGACCATCATAATTTTCAAGTGACCAGACAACGCGATCCACTCCATCAAAATTGTGGTCATACATCCAGATCTTGATATCAAGCGAATGCTCGGCAAATTTTTCGCGCATCATGCGAACAAAATTCGCTTCGGTTGCAGGATGCCAAGCGCAAGTCGGCATGTGTCCGTCTTTATTTTCTGGCTCATTTTGCGGCGTGATCGCCGAGATGCGGATGCCGTAAGCCGCATAGCTTTGGACAAATTTCAAGATATAATTCGTATAGCATTCGAGATACTCGTCGCGCATATATCCGCCGCAGATGCTGCCACCGGTCTTCATCCAATGCGGCGGACTCCAAGGGGACGCAAGCAGATATAGATCAGGATTGATCTCAAGGATCTCCTTGATCATGGGGATCATATACTTTTCATCCCGTTCTACCGAAAAATGCTTCAGCTCCGTATCAAAGGGAACGTCGTCGTAGGTGTAGATCTCGGGGGAATAATCGCAAGAACCAATGCAAATTCTTCCAACCGACAGTCCAAGTCCCTCCTTGGAGTAAAGGTGATGCAACAGCGCGTGGCGCTCCTCCGCCTCCATTTGACTCAAGGTATAGCAAGACGACGGCGTAATGCCAAGACCAAAGCCGTAAAAGCCGTCGGTATATGCTTTTCCAACCTGTAGCATCTCCGCGCCGGGGACTCTCGGCGCCTTAAAAATTTCGCGTGCAACAAAGGAATGCGCGCCCGCCGTAAAATACTGTTTTCCTCTCATAGTACACCTCAGTTTGTATTTTTTTATCATTATACCACTAAAAAATAGCCTTTTCATTGGATTTTTCACCATTCGTATTGTATTTTTCAACAAAGTATGGTACAATGAAACGCAATGCAAAGGAGGAACGGAATCGTGCAGGTACAAAAGGTTTTAAATTGGCTGAGCGCAACCGAGGATTTTCACACCACAAAAATATTGAAGCAGCATTGGAAGGAAAGCAAGTACAGCTACCGTACAGCCCCCCGTCCCGATTTTGGCATGCTGTTGGTGATAAAGGGCAGCATTGATTTCGTCACCGACGGCGAGGTGCTGACCGCGCGCGCAGGGAATCTCGTGTTCCTGCCCAAGTATAGCCGATACGAGGCGTTTTTCATGGACGAGGTCGACGATCTGCTCGTTTCCTTTGACACGAGTGGCGAGGAAATTTTGCTCCACGCGCCGATCGTGCTCTCCGAGCGCACGCCCCTTTCGTGTGTGGAGCGCTTTCGCGCGCTGGTGGAGGGGCATTTTTACAAAGAGCTGACACGGCTGCAGAAAAAAGGGCTGTTCTATTTGCTTTTGGACGCGGTCATAACGGAAGCGGAGGCACAGACGAACGAGCATCACCACCTGATCAATCAAGCCAAAGCGCTCCTGCAAGACGCAAGCGCGCTGTCGGTCGCTAAGATTGCAAAAAAATGCGCCGTCAGTGAGAGCAGCCTGCGGCAGATCTTCAAGGCGCAAACGGGAATGACCCCCGCGCAATACAGAACCGACATCAAACTGAAGCAAGCCGCCTACCTGCTCGAATCCACCGATCTGACGGTCCATGAAATTGCGGAAAAGCTCAACTTTTTCGATGCTCCCTATTTTTGCAAGGTCTTCCGATCGCACATCGGTCTTTCGCCTATGGAATACGCAAGAGACAAAAAAATATGAGAAGAAAATTGAATGCCCGGTTTCCGCACCTCCTCACCAAGGCCATTTTCCTTCAAGCAATCGCAAACAACTTTTGAACTTATTCCAAAGGTCATTCGCAAACACATCAAAACGCGATAGAATGCATTCAGCAAAACCGAAAACGATGTGTTCAGCGGAAAGGATTTTACGATGCGAATAAAGTGAAAAAGGCTTATGGTGCAAAGATTTTGACCATGTCATGATTTTCTCAACGCCCTTCCCTATCGCCTGCCGCACAGAGATGATGGGACTCATACTCCTGCTCGCTAATCATCGGCGCGTTGCTTGATGCTTGGTGCTTCGCCCTTGTTGCGCTCCGCGCAACGCTCGCGGAGCAATCTTCCTCGGCTCGCTTGCAAGCAAGCTTGCAGACTCGCTCTGCGTCGATTATCCGGTGCGGGTAACAACCCCATGGTGGAAACAACCGCAGGTTGTTTTGATGACATGTTGCCGTTGCTGTAGCGATCGAGGAAGCAAGCAAATAATCCTTGCGTTATCCGGCTTTTTGAAATTTGCAGAGCTTCATAGAGGCTTTGTAAAAATCAAATCGCTGAAAATTGAACAATAAAAAGTTGGACACATCATCTTAGAGTTTTTCTCCTGTGACAATCTTTTTCGTTGCTTGATTCGTTATAAAATGTTAAAATTCAACCTCAAATATTGACATTTTGAAGTAGCCGTGTTACAATGAAAAAACAATTTCAACATAACGGTCAGGAGGTGCTTATGTATCAGGTATGGATTCCCGTTTATAATCGAAAATGGACACAAAAGCAAAAAAAGGAGCTGGTCGAACAGCTTCTTATCGCAAAAGTCGATCTCGTGCTTTTGACCGCCGGCAGAATTCTCTGCAGCGAGGAAATGCGCCGCACAGAATGTGAAATGTTCCGCGAAAACCAAGAATACTTAGAAGCAAACGGGATCAAGGTCGGTGCATGGCTCGCGCCAACGATCGGTTATGGCATGCCCTTTTACGGTGATAACGAAGCGGAAACCGATTTTACACATATTCGCCGCCTGCGCTCCGAAAAGGTTCCCGGCTCTCCGGGCATGGAGATGGACAAAATCGACTTCAAGCTTCGAGAGGGTGAAACGCCCGGGGCATTTTGTCCATGGGATGAGAGATTCGTTGATGAGTTTCTTAAAACGATTACAGCTTTGGCGCGTCTTGGCGTAAAAATCATCATGCTGGAAGACGACTTTACGCTCGGCGGCGGAAAGTTTTGGCAGGACATCGGTTGTGCATGCGACCATCACATGAAGGAATATTGCCGCCGTATGGGTAAAGATTTAACGCGTGAGGAGGTTGCTGCACACATCTTTACGGGGGGCAGAAATAAGTGGCGCGATACATGGATAGAGTTGCAAAAGGAAACGTTGCTTGACTTTGCCGAAAAAATCGAAAAAGCCGTCCACGCGATCGATCCCGCGATCCGTCTCGGACTTTCTGCCAACGGCTCGTCCTTTGAAATGGAGGGAATCACAATCGACGAGCTGGAACTGGCAATCGCCGGCGACACAAAGCCCTTTTTGCGTCTGACAGGTGCGCCTTATTGGACACAGATGATGACCGTCGCGCCATGTATCGAATCCATTCGACTGCAAAGCGTTTGGTGTGACGGGGATAAAATCGAGCTTGTCACCGAAGGCGACACCTATCCCCGCCCGCGTCTGTGGGTCTCTTCCGCAATTCTTGAGGGTTACGATATGATCCTGCGCGCCGATGGATACACGCATACCATCCTTAAGTATATGCTCGATTACAACTCCTCCCCCTCTTATGAAACGGGATACGTTTCGCGTCACACCGCAAACGAAGCACATTACAAGGAAATTGAACGCCGCTTCGGTAGGAAAAAGACGGTCGGGCTTCAGCTTTTTGAAAAGCCGATGACCTTCCGTGACCGCATCTTCGACGATGATATCTCTATCTCAAATTTCCGCGTACGTTGCGGCGGATATATGCCGCTCGCAGAGCAATGGATGCTCAACGACAACTCCATTCCGATCACCTATGAGGACGGTGACTACCCCTTGATGGCAGTAGGAGAGAATGCGCAGTATTTGACCGAGGAGGACCTTGCGCGCGGCGTGATTCTTGACGTACAGGCAGCTAAAAGACTTCTTGCGCGCGGCATTGACATTGGCGTGGAATCGTTGGAACGCGTGATCCCCCCCTTCTGTGAATACTTCTTCGAGGCGGACGAATACACGCTTGCAAGTGTTCCCGCCGACGGTATTTTCTATGACATGAAGCTCAAGCGCGGTGCGATGGTGGATAGCGAATTCGTCATCACCGAGCCGGGGCTGGGTGTCATCCCGCCACAGGGCTTGGATGGGAAAAAGCGCTTCCCTGCCTGTGTTCGCTACGAAAACGCTGACGGTATGCGCTTTATGATCTTTTCATTCATTCCCGAAACGGTTGCCACCACCAACGAATGGATTCCCGGAATCTTCCGCAACTACCGCCGTCAGCGCCAGCTTGCGGACGGCTATCGGTGGCTCGCACGCCGACCGCTCCCCGCGATGTGCTACGGCGCACCCCAGCTCTACATCCTCTGTAAAAAGGATGCAGACTCCATGGCGGTCGGTCTCTGGAATCTCTTTGCCGACAGCGTCATAAACCCTGTCATTGAGCTGGATCAATGCTACGTATCTGCCGATTTCTACCATTGCAGCGGCAAGCTCGACGGAGACCGCATCATCCTGAACGAGGACATCCCACCGTTCGGCTTTGCATTTTTTACCGTTTATCAATATCCAAGCAACGGGTAAACGGGTTCACCAAATCGAAGCTTGCCCACAGAAATGCGCCAAAAATTGATCAACCAAAGAGCACGAAGCAGCTTTGAGAGACCGACGTTTCTCTTTCAAAGCCTCATTGGTTCGAATCCCGTTTGGTTAGCCTAAATGGGGAAACAAAAAGTCGGACACATCATTTTAGGCATAAGCCGCAAGTGATGTGTCCAATATTTTTATATCATTTTTTCTGTTCGTAACGTTTAAAATGAGAACAATTCCTTTATGATTCTTTCATCCGGCTGCGTGCCGTACTCACAAATCTCAAAGGCTTCTGCAAAGCGAACCCTGCTACCGCGTTCAACACCGTATTTTTGAATCAGCTTTTCTCGAAAGCGAGCGGCTGTTTTTGCGGAATCGACCGCATAACCTCGCTGATATTGCATCACTTCCTCATCGCTTACAAACGTTGAAGTATCCATCCCCTTAAGCCATTCATAACGCTCTTCATTTCCTACCGGGACCTCTTCACCGTCAGTATACGGAAGCCATTCGTACACTTGAGATTCATTGAGTGAAGCGATGTAAATCTTGTTTTCAATCTCATCGTCAATATCAAAAATCACATCTGCCCGGAAGGGAGGATTCGTAAAATGATCCTCATTGTACATAATCACAGGCATTTTTTTCATAGCGGGAACCTCGGGACAGGTATGCGGAACAATCAAAAGATAAGATGCGTCCTGAACGAGCTGTGCCGAGGCGCGATGATCGGCATGATAGTCGTTGGGACGGTGCGCGATCACAAGATCGGGGCAAAACTCTCTGATACATGAGATAAGCTTCATACGAGTGGGAAGATCGGGCATCAAGGTACAATCATCAATGTCCCACACCTCGTATTCGATCCCAAGAAATCTTGCCACTTCAAGAGATTCCTTGGCTCTTCTTTCACTCGTTTCCTTTGGGGTCATGATATGATGTCCACCGTTTCCGTTACACATGCTCAAAAACTTAACCGTATGTCCCGCCTTCACGTATTTGTGGGCAATTCCACCACAGCAAAACTCATTATCATCCTGATGTGCACCGATCATTAAAATTTTCATATTTTCGCTCCCTCTCTTGGTTGATAATTTATTTTCATAGCTATGTATTTCCGCTCACGGCAAAACAGAAGTTTTCCTTACACAAGCTTCCGTGCATATTATATCATGCCTGAAATATGATGTCAATATAAATTATCAAGCATGAAAACAAGGGGCTGTCTCAAATCGACGATTTGAGACAGCCCCTCGCGCGAAAAAGGCGACTGTAGGCTTTTTTGCGCCGGGGAATTTGCGGTTTTCGCTTGAAAATACTAATACTATAAAATTTGATAGAACGATGGGCGAAAATGACGGCGTCGAGCCGTCAAGCAAAAACCACGGGGGTGTCGACCAAATGCAAAATGCATTTGAGACACCCCCTCGTTTTGTTCCTCGCATAATTTTCCGCATTCACAAGTGACGGAAGCTGCGATGGCTTTTATAAAATTGTGAGCCCCTGAATACCCGTGAGAACCACGGTGGTGAAGTCCCCCTCTGCCGATTGGTAGGAAAGGGATCTGATCTTCTTTTCGGGATGCGGGTTTTCCCAAACGTATGAGGTAAGCAATACATCCTCTCCGTAAAACTTTTCTTCCAGGGTAGGATCTGAAAACCAGGTACCGACGTATCCTGTATGGCGATAATAGCCATGATAGAACGGCGCGGCATACTTGCGACAGTAATGCTGCACATTTCCCATGTATTCCACGGGAATCGTCACATGTTCGCCGTCATCATAGCAAACGGTATAGGAACCCGATACGTACAGTGCTTTCCACGGAATTCTGGGAGCACACTGCAGGGTGGTATGTTCAATGAGCAGCCTTTCAAAGCAACCGTCCACAGCAACCTCGCAACCGTTTGCCACGATAGCGGCAGGGCGGTATGCAAGAATGCATTGCGGCAGGGCTTGGTCTCCCGCAGGTAGTACAATGTTTGTTGCGTCATAACCGCGCGGGGCAAATTTACCGCTCAGCTCATCGCGTTGCACGGGCTGGATATGCTTGGTAATCAGGTGCGTATACACCTCGCGAAGGGTGTCGCCGTAATCCTCGGCGTTCCAAAGCATCTGCGCTGTATAGGAAACGTCAAAAAACTTCCCCTTCTTTCCAATGGCGTAACTGCTGGTTTCACACCAAAGCGAAACCTCACCGCCGATCATTCCCTCTGCCAATATACGCTTTTTATATCTTGGATAGTGAGAGGAATAAAGATTACCCACGCCAACGGTATAGCCCGCGTCCAAGAGATTGGTCTCGATATCCTTATCAAGATGGAAATACCAGATAAAATCAAGACAAAGCACGTCCTTGGGAATCAGATTGATGGCGTTTGGCGTTTCGTAGGCGGTAACGGGTTGGATCATGTCCGACCAGATCACAGTGCCGAGCCCCTTTGCCTTGAGATAGTCATACAGCCTGTTTACGTGGCGTGCATAGAGCACGTCGTGCGATGTCCCCTTGCATTTGGGACAGAGCCCTAAATGATAGACCTCGTCGTGACCGATATGTACGTAGCGTTGCGGCTTGGCAACCTCCACGATCTCATCGATAATATCAAAAATGATCTCATAGCTTTTTTCATTTGACGGGCAGTAACAATGAGCATAGAAGTTCGCCGGACGAGCATCCTCGTCGCGCGTATCCTTTACCGTTTTGTCCTCCTCCTCGCGCTCTGCGATTTCGGGGTGCGCGTAGGTGATATACTGCACGTGACCAAGACTTTGTACCTCGGGAATTACTTCCATACCGTATTCGCGTGCAGCATCAAGAAGATCTGCAACCTGCTGTTTTTCAAGCACGCGCCCTCCCGCGACGGTACCGTGAGGGAACGGGGGCTGAAGTCCTGCATTGGCTCGTGCGTTCCCCTCGATCCATCCCTCGGAAATTTCGGGATGCCGGTCGAAGCGCATACCACCGGCAAACTCAACAAAAAGCGTGTTGTAGCCAAGCGGCAAAAGCACGTAGCGGAATAACCGTTTTGTAAATTCAATATCTTCCACTGCAGGCAGATACATGTGGAAGCCGCGCAAGGGCTTGGTGGGGCGATCATCGATCGCGGCAATGCAAAATTCTCCGCCATTCCCAAGGCTGAGCAGCTTACATGCCGCATACATCAAGGCAAAACGACTCGCCGCGGTCAGTATAATGCCGTTTTGAGAGACTTCCACGGTATAGCGCTCCCCATCGTAGCCATCGGTTGCAAGTCTGACGGTAACCGTAACACCGTCTGCCGCGATACCATTGCCGAACTTCTCGACAAGACGTTCACCGAGAAAGCGTGCCACAGCCTCCTCATCCTCATTACCTGCGAAAGAGACGATCGAGCCGATCCGCACGCTCCCCTCCGATATGACCGCGCTTTTAACGGCGGGCCAAAGAAACGGTACGTCATCCTCGCGACAAATAGCCACCTCGGGTGCCGAGAAGGATACGTCACAAAGATCTGCAAAAATGCGAACGGTCAGCCCGCTTGCATATACACCAACCGACGCAGTCAGTGTTCCGCCGGTAAGCTTTCCTGTTTCGGCGGTATATCGCGCAACGACCTTTTCGCCTGCAAGCACCTCGAAGCCACGAATAAGAGAGCGCTCCGCCAATGGGAGTGTAACAGAACCGACAAAGCACTTCCCCGCAAGGTCAACGTGCATGTCAATGCCCGTGTTTAAAAGAGTTTCCCATCTCCACGTGAAAACACCGTCGGTAATTTCGGTGGGTATGCAGGGGATGTCGGTGCCGATCCTTGTATAACGACATGCGGGGTTCTTCAGATATCCAATATACATATGCCGTCTCCTTTGCATGAAATATTTTTAAAGCCAAAGCAATGGGACATCCTCGCTTTTCGGCAAAAATGAATTTAGGCTTGTCTACATATATGCTCTACCTATGTTTTCACATTCTATTGTATCACGGTTTCATGAATAAATCAAGCCGCCACGGAAATAAACAAACATCACCTTTCCCCGATCGGGCAAGTAAAGCTCCGAGTGCTGTGCGCCGGTTTCGCCATACGGCAGGTCACTGCAAAGTTTCAGCGTTCTTTTTCTTATCAAGTCGGCGGTTTCTGATGTATAAAACAAGATCCGCGCCTACCATTACAAAGTTGAGCACGTAGAAAAACAGAACGTACCACTTGGAAGCAAACGAAGCCATATAAGCTTCATTGAGCAGCTTGGAGGCAATGCCCGCAATATATCCGAAAAGGATCAGGCAAAGGAAAAGCAAGCTCTTTCCCTTTGTTGTTCTCGCCCTCCAGGATTTTATCACGTTGAAGGGCCATGAGGCACCAAAGCTGACGATCATCAGAATTTCAAGAATCTCGCTCATAAAGATTTTCCTTTTTTGTAAATTCGTTTGAATTTGTTTTACTTATCTCCAGGCACCGGTGGTCCAAAAGATATAGGAATTTTCAAGCATCATACGCTTGATTCCGCGTTGCAGAGAGGTGTTTTCAGGGAGCTCCCCGGTGGAGCACGTTTCCCCGGGCCAGACGTAGCTCATGCAGGCGGTCCCTGCGGTATCTCCCGAGGGAAACAGAACGAATCTGCGAATGAACTGCGCGATTTTTGCGTGCTCGGGGAGAATGTCTAAAAGCTTGGGATCGAGCATCCACGAGGTGCAAACGATCTTCCGAAAGTTGCATTCGGGATAATGGCGCTTGCATAGCATAAAGCCCTGCTTCATGCTTTCTTCTACGTGTGAGGGAGTAAAATCCGCACCACGCGGAATATGGAATTTGATAACGTCATCCCCCGGACGCAAAATCGCATCCCATTCGTTTTTGGCAAAACACTCGCGCTCAGCACAGACCTGCTGTCCTACCGCTCGGTATCCGATAAAGGCAGTCTCCGTTTCCTCAAGCGTCGCCTCAAAGAGTGCGGGCACGTCCTCGGCCCCACGAAGTCCTACTAACGTCCCAAGGGCGGTAAAGCGCCCCTTGAGCATCAAAAAGACTTGTTCTCCGCTTTTGCGATTGCGAAGCAGTATTGCCTCGTCGCCCCATGTCCCAGCTTGAAAAACGAAGCCCATGTGGTCAAAAATGCGCGCCTTGGTATAGTGTATCAACCAATTGTACGAGCCCCGGCTGATCGTTGCTCTGCCTTGCGACAAAGCGTGAGCACGAATACTTTCGGCAAGATTTCCAAGGTTCTTTCTGATCTGAGCATCGTCAAAGCCGTGCGCGCGATAGCGCTTTACGGTCTCAGGCAGCTCCAAAGCGATCAGCAGGATGGGAAAAACATCTCTCGCCTCGCTCCCGTCCCCCAAAGGGAGCGGAAAATGCGCGGCTTCATTTTCGGTCGCATCCTTACAATAGGTAACCCCAAGAGTCAGCCATATGAGCAGATCCTTGTCATTTTGCAACGCTCGTGCGCCGCGCAAAACAAAATCATAGTAGTCGCCAAATGGAGCAAACTCCAAATGGAGCTGTTCCAAGGTGTCGGGAATTCCGCAAATCGGTGCTTGTTTGCAAATGCTTGCATAGATCGGCTCCAGCACTCCCGGATACTCCGTGATGCCGAGCCTTTCGGCAAGCGTTTTTAATTCTATATTCATACTTTTGAGATGCAGTTTAAAATCGTGTTATTGTCTTTCCCGCAGCTCTTTGATCACGTCTACGCAATCGTTGTTGTTTTTCAAATAGGTGAAGATCTCCGTCAAGCGATCGACGGAAAGCTTGAGGTAAGCCTCACCGATGGTAGGTGAACAGCCGATGGGCGCGTACCCCGAAAAGGAGTTGGGATAGTTAGCAGCCCAAGATAAAGGCATGGAAATTCCGTATTGGGGTGGGAAGACCATGCGATTGACAGAAATGCCGCTTTCCGCTTCAAAGCGGTCGGGAGCGACCAAATGGGGATGCGTACCGTATACCAATGCGGTTTCTTTGAAATCCGCATGTCCTCCGCCTGTTCCCGTTTGCGCAAATTTTGCAAGCGTTTCGTAATCCTCTTTGGTCAGCATCGAGAAGTACTCGGGATCCTTTTTTGCCGCCTCCAAAATATTTTTGGGATCCAGCTGATTTGTAAAATCATACGCCTTACAGCTCATAACGGCATAGTTTCTTTTCTTACTCATCATGAAACGCTGGAAAAGTCCCAGCAAAGAACCGTTGCCGCCGTGAGAGGCGCAGATCAAAATTTTGGTAAAGCCGTTGCGGGCGATCTCCTCGCAAAGCTCCTCCAAAACGGTGAGCAAGGTCTGCTGACTGATCGCAACAAATCCGTGCAATTTCGTTTTAGACGGATCTCCGTAAGAGCTTGGCGAGCCCACGTCACCGAGCCACATCGTGGTCGGAAACATCATAACGTCTGCTCTTTCCGCGGCAAGCTCTACAATGCGATCCCCCTTGATCGAATCGGTACCAACCGGCAAATGCTGTCCGTGCTTTTCCAAGCATCCAAGCGTCATCACGCAAAGACCGCCCGAACGCTCGATCGCCCCTTCAAATTCCTCTTCTCTCAAAAATTCCCACTTCATACTTTTCCTCCCTCTTTTATGCGATTCAGTCTGTTTTAGAAGATGCATATTCCAACGCAATCTCCTTTACGTTGTTATCATATCATAAAAACAAACATCATGTCAAGAATAAAATATAATTCGCTGCCACATCTTGAAAGTGATGCTAAAATGTGTTAGAATATAAAAAACGGAGGTGATTCTTTGGAATTGTTACAGCTGAAATACTTCTGTGAAGCCGCAGAAAGTCAGAATTTTACCAAAACTGCTAAAAAATTTACTGTTCCGCCATCTGCCGTCTCGCAAAGCATCCGCCGATTGGAAAACGAGCTCGGCACTCCCCTTTTTGATCGCAGTGCCAACCGCTTGTACCTCAACGCCGACGGCGCGCGCTTTTATGAAAGCGTGACAGCGGCACTTGCACTGTTACAAACGGCAAAGGAGCAGCTCCGCGCCGAGACCATGTTCAAAAGCCTGGATATTTGTGTCAACTGCAATCGTCGCATTGTCATGCAGGCGGTAGAAAAATTCAAAATAGAATATCCGAATGCCACAGTGCGTACGGTGCATTTGGGAGACTGCGCAAGCGAATACGATCTTGTGATCACCTCTGCCCCCTCGAACTTTCCCACATATGCCTGCGAGGAGCTGCTTAAGGAGCCGCTGGCTCTCGCCGTTCACCATGCACATCCCCTCGCCAATAAAGGCTCCCTCTCCCCCATGTGCCTTGCCGACGAAGCTTTTATCAGCCTACGTCAAGGAAGCGATTTTTTCAAAATGACCGAACAAATCTGCAAGGAGGCAGGCTTCTCTCCGCGCATTGCGGTGGAAACAGACGATCCCTTTTATCTGCGCCGCTGTGTGGATATAGGACTTGGCGTTTCCTTTGTTCCCCTATTTTCCTGGCAGGGACAATTTTCAGAAGAGGTATCTCTTCTTCCCTTGACGGGATACACGCGTACCACCTATATCTGTACCCCGCGAAGAAGGCCACAAGCCCCTCACGTGCTCCGCTTTACGGAGATTTTGAAGGAGCAAATACCAAATAACGAGAATCTCGTTTAGCGCTTTCCCGCTTTTGACATAAAATTCTATAAAAATACCGGACACATCATTTTGGAGTTTTGCTCCCGTGATGTGTCCAATACTTTTTATTGAAGCCTAAACACAGTTCTATAAGCAATCCAAATCAAGAAATGAATGATATATTGAAAAAAGCAAAAAACGCACAAAAGAAAGCAGAGAATACATAGTAAGCACATGCAAAAAAATGATATAATGGAGTCACATTGAAAAAGGAGCTTTGATTATGAAAAAAAATCATCTGAAAGCCATACTTCTCCTGCTCTTGTGCTGCTTGACCGTTCTGCAGTGCGCCTGTGCCGCTCCTGCCGACACCGCTGATACGACCGCGCACACAAGTCCCACCGCTTCCACGGGGAGCACGGATTCTACGGGGTCCACCGATTCCGCCCCCTCTACCGATTCCGAGCCCTTTCTCCCGGAGGAGAACACCCCCACGAAGGAAGCAACCGTTTTGGAAACCGGCGCGGCGCTGAGCGACGCGCGCTACACCGACACCGAGTTCTACTTTATCACCAAAAATAACACTGAATGTCGCCTGACGCTGGACGGAATCAACGGCTGGCGCTTCCAGGCGCTGAATCCGAAGATTGCAGGCGACGGCTACGCCTCCTTTAACGACGTCGGCGCCGCGCAATCCTTATCGAAATACCTTGGTGAAAAGTACAATCAGGCGCACACCCCCTTCACGCTCTCCCGAACGAAAGACACCGTGACGCTCCGCGGCGAGGGCATTGACAGCTACGTCACATTAGAGATCGGAGACACCTTTGACCTTGCCTTCCATCAAAAGAGCGGTGAAGTTTTGATGAACGTTTCCTATATTTCCGCATTTGGCAAAAGCGTAACCGTACGCGGAGATCTCACACCCGACGAGGCGGTTGTGGGAGGCGGTCAGCGATTTGATAGCGTCAACCGCCGCGACACCTTGATGAAGCTCTATACCTACGATGCCTACAACACGGACGGCGGGAAAGGCACGTACGTTGCCATTCCGCTCTTTGCCAACACGCGCGGAATGGCAACGTACG
>SVTW01000050.1 GCA_015063585.1 Oscillospiraceae bacterium | reverse complement strand
TAATTGATAAACCATGACAGGAAAGTTTTTGAAGAGGGGGTATGGGGGAGAAACTTTTTTCCCAAAAAGTTTCTCCCCCAAAACCGCTCCCAAAAAAACCGCGTCCCTCGCGTCTCTCGCGTCCCCGTGTTCTCAAAAAACGGTGATTTTTATCCTTATTTGATTAAAATATTTCAAAAAGTGAAAAAAGTTTACAAAAGGGGTTGAAATCGGAAAAAAAGTGTGATATACTATGTTATGGTAGAGTATAGCAAAGTGAGGGAGTGGGTTTTTATCCACTCTTAATTTTTTGAAATTTTGAAAAAGAAGAAAAACGGAGCGAACAAAGCATGAAAAAGAACGGTGGAGGCATTGTTGGCGCGGTGACGAAGATCGCTGAGCCGCTTGCCGAGGAGCTGGGATATTTTTTGTGGGACGTTGAATACGTCAAAGAGGGCGCTGATATGTATCTGCGCATCACCATTGACAGCGAAGAGGGCATCAATATCGATGACTGCGAAAAAATGCACCGCGCCATTGATCCCCTGCTTGACGAGGCTGATCCGATCGAGGAGGCTTATCATCTGGAGATTTCCTCGCCCGGTATTGAACGTGAGCTGAAAAACGACATGCATATTGAGGCATGCGAGGGTTGGGACGTTGAGGTCCGTTTGTACGCGCCTATCGATGGCGCAAAGGTCTATCACGGTGTTCTTCTGGGACTGACCGAGGATGGAAGCGTCGCTGTGGAATGCGACGGAGTCGAGCGCGTTTTCGCGCGCAACGCGATCGCGATGCTCAAAACGCATTACGAGTTTGACTGAGCTTTTTCTAAAATTGTTTGATCAAGATTCATTTGTGTATAGAGAATTCAGAAAGGATTTAGAGAAATGAACACAGAGTTTTTTACTGCGTTGGACCTGTTGGAGAAGGAAAAGGGAATTCCCGCAGAATACATGATCGAAAAAATCGAGGCGGCACTGGTGTCGGCGTATAAGAAAGAATACGGAAATAACACCAACGTTCGCGTTCTGATCGATCCCGCGAAAAAGGACGTTCGCGTGTACCAGCAGAAAGAGGTGGTCGAGGAGGTCGAGAATCCCGAGATCCAGATCTCTCTTGCCGATGCAAAGGCAATCGCAAAGAAATATAAGGTTGGCATGGTGGTGGAAACCGAGGTCAAAACCAAGAACTTCCGCCGTTTGAGTGCCGCTGCCGCAAAATCTGTGATCATTCAGGGCATCCGTGAGGGAGAGCGCCGCGTGATGCAGGAGGCATATGAAACCAAGCACGAGGAGATTATGACCGCAACGGTCAGCAAGGTTGACCGCGAAACCGGTAACGTGGTGATCGAAACCGACACCAGCCGCGCGGTATTGCTCAAGAGTGAGCAGATCCCCGGTGAGGAGTTCTACGTTGGCGATAAGATCAAGGTCTTCGTCATGGAGGTCAACAAGGAGTCTCGCGGACCCGTTGTGACCCTTTCCCGTTCCCATGCCGGTCTTGTGCGCCGCATGTTTGAGCTGGAAATTCCCGAAATTGCCGACGGCATCGTGATGGTCAAGGGTGTTGTCCGTGAGGCGGGCTCCCGTACCAAGATCTCGGTGTGGTCGCGTGATGAGGACGTCGATCCCGTTGGCGCGTGCATCGGTAATCACGGCGCGCGTATTGCCGCGATCGTTGATGAATTGCGCGGAGAAAAGGTTGATATCGTAAAATACAGCGAAAAGCCCGAGGAGTATATCGCCGCGGCGCTTGAGCCCGCGAAGGTGCTGTCGGTCTCCATGACCGCCGATAGAGCTTGCCGCGTGCAGGTGGCACCCGACCAGCTTTCCCTGGCGATCGGTAAGGAAGGACAGAACGCGCGCTTGGCGGCGCGTCTGACCGGATACAAGATCGACATCAAGGCGGACTGATCCCCCGATTGACCCGAAATGGAAAAAAAGATGAAAAAAATTCCCATGCGTCAATGCATGGGATGCAACGAACATAAACCGAAGCCCCAGCTGTTGCGCGTGGTAAGAAGTCCCGAGGGCGAGGTCACGTTGGACTTTGTCGGAAAAAAGGCGGGACGCGGCGCGTATCTGTGCCGTGACGTCAAGTGCCTGCGTCGCGCGCGCAAGTCGGGACGCATCGGAAGAGTGCTGGAGTGTGAAATTCCGGAGGCTGTTTACGACGCGATGGAAGCCGAATTGGAAGCCCATGGAAATGATGAACGTTGAAAAAACGCTGAGCGCTCTGGGGCTTTGCGCCAAGGCAAGACGCCTTGTGTGCGGAACGCCTATGATTTGTGAGGCTTTGCGCTCCAAAAACAAGCCTTATCTGGTGATTTCGGCATCCGACAATTCGGAGAATACCGATAAAAAGCTGACCGACAAATGCGCGTTTTACCGCGTGCCGTGTGTGCGCATACAGGCAAGCGGCGAGCGAATGGCTTTGGCGGTTGGAAAACAAAGTCGCGTGGCGGCGGTTGCCATCACCGACGAAAACCTCTGCCGATTGGTGGAGAACACTTTGAAAGAAACGCTCTGATCCTCCGCGTCTGCGGTCGGAGGAGACGAATATTATGAGACTCTCCGTGCCGTTTGCGGTGGCACGGGAAACAGAGGAGGAACTATGGCTGCAATCAATCAACAATTCAAACTGACAAAATTTGCAAAGGATTTGGGTCTGAAAAGCAAAGACCTTGTGGAGATCCTTGCCCAAAACGGTATCGAGGCGAAGTCTACCCAAAAGGCGCTCGAACCGGCAGAATTCGATATTCTGTTTGACACACTGACCAAGGCAAATCAGATCACTAACATCGGAGATTATCTGGATGGGGTGACGCAGATTCCTTCCAAGGTCAAGAAAGCGCCCGCAAAGAAGGAAGAAAAGGTGGCGGAAGCTCCTGTTGCCAAGGAGTCGCAAAAGGCTCCCGCACAGGCAGAGGTGTCCGAAAAGGCCGAGGCTGTCAAGGCAGAATCGGCAAAGGCAGAGCCCGCAAAGGCTGAACCTGTCAAAAAAGCGGAGTCCGAACAGAGGGCGCCTGCCAAGGTTGAAACGGTTGAGGCAGAACAGAAGGCGAAAGAGCGTCCGCAGAGCGCCGCTTCGCAAAAAGAACAAGCACCTGTCGCAGCACAGCAGCAGAATACCCGCGAGGGAGCAGCCGACGCGGGAATCAAAAAGCCGGCAGAGCGCAAGCCCTACACGGGCAACCCCTATCATCCGCAGGGTGGGGGAGCCGCACCCGCAATGCCCAGACCCACAGCGTCGGCAAACGGTGCGAACGCATACGGCAGCAACCGTCCCGCTCCGTCGCAAAAGCCCGCTTTTGGAGCAGGCAACGCAAACGGTCAGAGACAGGGTGGCTTTGGTGCCGGAGCCGGTGCCAACCGCTTTGAATCGCGCCCCGACAACCGTCAGGGTGGAGGACGCGATAACCGTCAGGGTGGCAACAACCGTCCGGGTCAGCGCTTTGATCGCGGTATGGGCGGTGACAAGGGAGACTTTGTTCCCAGCGCTCCCAGAGAAACCTTCAAAGCACAGCCCATCGTGCGCGGAGCTTCGACCAATCTCAATCCCGACGGCACTCGCAAAGGGCCTCGCGTGATTGATACCCGTACTTCCTCGGTCGATCTTTCCAAATACGATGAAAGACTGGATAATTTCGTTTCGGATTCCGACGCAAAGCTGCAAGGCGGAAACCAGAAACTCAAAAAAGGCGCAAACAACGCGCAGAACCGTCAAAACGCGGGCAATCAGCCCACAAACCGCTTCGCAAAGGGCGGAAAGAACCGTCGCGGACAGCAGGCTGCCCCGGCTCCCGTTGTTACACACAAGCCTACGTCTGTTGAGCTGCCCGAGGAAATCGTGGTAGGACAGCTGGCATCCAAGTTGCACGTTACCGCGGGCGAGGTTGTGAAAAAGCTCATGATGATGGGCATGATGGCAACCATCAACCAAAGCATCGATTACGATACCGCGGCTCTTGTGGCAGATGAATTTGGAATTGCCGCGACACCCGAGGTTGTGGTCAGCATTGAAGAGAAGCTCTTTGACGAGGCAGAGGATACCGAGGAACAGCTCATGGAACGCGCGCCTGTTGTGTGCGTTATGGGTCACGTTGACCACGGTAAGACCTCAATTCTGGACGCGATCCGTAACGCGAACGTTACCGCGGGAGAAGCCGGCGGTATCACGCAGCACATCGGTGCTTACCGCGTCAAAGCGGGCGGTCGCGATATCACCTTCCTGGATACACCCGGACACGCGGCATTCACCGCAATGCGTGCGCGCGGCGCGATGGCAACCGATATTGCGATTCTGGTTGTGGCGGCTGACGACGGCGTAATGCCCCAGACGGTTGAGGCAATCAACCATGCCAAGGCGGCAAATATTGATATTGTAGTAGCGATTAACAAAATGGATAAACCCACCGCAAACCCCGATGCCATCAAGCAGGAGCTTACCAAATACGGTCTGGTTCCCGAGGAATGGGGCGGAGACGCGATTTGCGTACCCGTTTCGGCTCTGACGCATCAGGGTATTGACGACCTGCTTGAGAGCGTGTTGCTTGTTGCCGACGTCAAAGAGCTCAAAGCCAACCCCAACCGTCGCGCAAAGGGTCTTGTCATCGAGGCAAAGCTCGATCGCGGACGCGGACCCGTTGCAACCGTATTGGTCCAGAACGGTACGCTTCACAGTGGCGATATCATCATTGCGGGCACGGCTGTCGGACACGTTCGTTCGATGACCGACCACAACGGACGCACGCTTAAGGAAGCGGCTCCCTCGGTTCCCGTTGAGATCACCGGTCTTTCCGAGGTTCCCTCCGCGGGCGACGAATTCCAGGTGGTTGCGGACGAAAGAATGGCAAGAACGCTGGCAGATCAGCGTCGTGACCAGGCAAAGGAAGACGTCTTCAAGGCAAACGCGAGAGCAAATCTGAATGACCTGTTCGCGCAGATTTCGGACGGTGTCAAAGATTTGAACATCATTGTCAAGGCAGACGTGGACGGTTCGGTTGAGGCTGTCAAGGCATCCTTGGTCAAGCTTTCCAACGAGGAGGTCAAGGTTCGCGTGATCCACGCGGCAGCCGGCGGTATCACCGAGGGCGACGTAACCTTTGCGGCGGCATCCAATGCCATCATTGTTGGCTTTAACGTACGTCCCGATAAGAGCGCGCTTGATTCGGCAGAGCGTCAGAACGTTGAGGTTCGTACCTACCGTGTCATTTACGAATGCATTGAAGAGATTCAGGCGGCAATGCGCGGCATGCTGGCGCCCAAGTTCCGCGAGAATCTGTTGGGTCATGCGGAGGTGCGCCAAACCATTCACGTGCCCAATGTCGGAACGATTGCGGGTTCGTATATTCAGGACGGTAAGATTACCCGTCAGTCGCAGATTCGTGTGGTTCGTGACGGCATCGTGATTTTTGAGGATAAGATTTCCTCTCTCAAGCGCTTCAAGGATGACGTGCGCGAGGTTGCAAGCGGATACGAATGCGGTGTTGGATTGGAAAAATTCAACGATATCAAGGTGGGAGATATTCTCGAAGCCTTTATTATGGAGCAAATTCAGCCCGAATAAGTGACAAACCGGGAGAAAGGAGCGAGTCCGATGCAGTATGAAAAATCCTGTGGCGCGTTGGTGCTCAGACGCGACGAAGAAACGGGAAAGACTTATATTTTGATGATCCGGCACAAGGCGGGCGGTTCTCGCTCTTTTCCGAAGGGTCATATGGAGCGCGGTGAGACCGAGTATATGACCGCTGTGCGTGAGGTTTTTGAGGAGACCGCGGTGCAGATTCGCTTGGAAACCGCAGATTTTCGTGAAACGGTGCACTATTTCCCACTGCCCGGTGTTTCCAAGGAGGTGGTTTATTTCCTTGCGAAAACCACGCAAAAGGAGATCAAGCCCCGCGAGGGTGAGATTGCCGAGGTGGAGTGGGTGCCGGTTGATTGCGCGGAAGCGTCCCTGTCCCATGAAAACGACAAGGCAGTATTCCGTGCGGCGATGAAGAAATATCGCGAAGGGGCGCTCTTCGCAAAGACCTGAGGTGTAGCGTTTGGCTTTTTCAAACCTTTTTGCATTCCATCGCATATACTGTCAACGAAACGCAACAGCAGTTGCCACGATACATCAGAAAGGGATGCAAGCCTATGAAAATGATCGTTTGGAAAGCCCCGCCGATCCTCTCCCCCTTGTTGCGCCGCATGTTTGGCGGCAACGGCAGAAAACAATCCAGAACCCCTAAAAACAGAAAATAAAAACAAAAAGAAAGGAAGTAAAAGACCATGAGATACAAAATCAGACTTGACACAATGGCAGACGTAAACCGCTTTGTTGGCATCGCGACCAAGTATAGCGGCAAGATCTCCCTGACCGACGGTGATAACTTCACCGTAAACGGCAAATCCCTCCTGGGGGCTATGTACACCTTCGAGTGGGAGCACATCTACTGTGAATCCGAAAACGAGATCTATCACCTTATCAAGGATTTCATCGTTGGCGATTCCGAGCCCGTAGAAGACTGATCATCGGCAGATGAAAGACAAGATACGAGAGCAGAACGGTAAAAATCCGGTCTGCTCTCGTATTTTTTTCTTTATATTTAGAACAAGAATTAGAATTGTTATAATTTACAAGGAAATCAAATGGGAAACGAAAAAACTCATGCAATAATTATAAAAATATGCGAAAAAAAGTGAAAAAATAATATAAAAAATAGAAAATAACACTTGACAAATACAGGCGGAGATGGTATTATATTTATATATATGGGTATAACTATGCCCTTTTTGTCCCTACTGTCGATTTTTGGCGGAAACGGACAATCAAAAGACATGTATGAACTCACCGCCGAAAGGCGGAATCTCAAACGAAGCGAGGTTTTGTTATGAAGAGATTTAGCAAGATTCTTGCCATGGTGCTGGCTTTGATCACTGTATTGATGGCTCTGCCCCTCAGTGTGTTTGCCGACGCATGGCTGGATGTTGACGTGGACAATCGTCCCGAGGGCTCGACTCTGACGGTAACGTTGGACGGAAAGGCTCTTGCGGAGCTCCTCAAGGAAGAGGGTGTGTCCAAGGATCTGATTTCTCAGGTTCTTGCGAACGCAACGCTCGACAAAGAGGAGCTTTTGAAGGTGTTCACGGTTGAAGAACTGTTCCAAATCTTCCCGAAAAAGGATATTTTGGAGCTCCTCGACCTGAAGGGTATCATTGCCCAGATCGGTGTTGAGAAGTTGAGCACCTATATCGATCTTCCCGCTTTGCTGTCGGGATGCGATAAGAAGGCTCTCGCCGATTTGCTGGCGGACGTTCCCGACTTGCACAAGTACGTGGAAGTGGAAGAGCTGATCAAGGGCGACTACATCCCCGACGGTGTGATTTTGGACAACGCCAAGGATAAGGAGCTGGAAGCGGCAATTTCCACGATCAATCCCGCGGACATCATTCCCGAGATTCTGAATCTGCCCTTCTCGACGCTCGAGACCTTGATCCGTGCGTACGATATGGTTTTGGGCGAGAACCGTGTGATCGAGCCCGAAGACGTTCTGAACATGGATGTGGCTGAGGCAAGAGCGAAGGCTTTGCTGGAAGACCCCGATTTCAATGTTGAGGACTATCTTGACTACGTAAAGGGAGAAGAGGCAAAGGCATACTTCAAGGCGAAGTACTCCGGTCACGATATGCACGAATTGGAAGACTTGCTCTTCATTCGCGATCTGATCGTTGGTCATTACCTGGACGTAACCTTCGAATACGATATTCACGACGTTGACCTGATCGCGCTTTTGGATGCGGGACTGGAAAACCCTGTGGAGCTCGAGGCGCTGGCGCACGACTATTTGATCGAGAAGTTTGAGGCGATGACTCACGAAAAGCTGTTGGCTCTGGCAATGAGCGGATGTTTCCACTATGACGGTGGCGACATCACCAATATCGATATCCACGCGGTTCTGGAGCAGGACGGCTTGGTATCGTTTAGCGAGCTGCTCAACGAGTGTGACGGCTTGAAGGAACACCTGGATGCCGAGATCGACGCATGGATTCATGACAACGCGATTTTCGACATGCTGCTTGAAATGGATTGCGTTGACGTTTCGGTTTCGCACTATACCGTCAGCAACATTCAGTACAGGGAAATCATCCGCGATGAGTTTGTAAACGTTTCCGAGCTGATCAATAATAATTTGATTCGTTTGGATGATCTGGCAACCGAGCTTGTTAAGAATGACAAGATGACGGTTGACAAGGAATTGGTTGATGCCGAGAAGCTGGAGACTGAGCTCAATAAGCTGCCTTCCGACGTTCTGTTCAGCTATGTAAACAAAAAGGAAACTCTTGACTACTTCGGCGCGGAAAAGGTGATCGAGTGGTTGGGTGGCTATGAGAAGGCAATGGAGTGCATCGACATTCCCGGTGTAACCTCCGATATTCTCGAGGGCAACATGCTTCCCACCATCTTCGACAAGATGGCTGCAAACGGTGTTGCGGTTACCGACGTATTCCATTTGGACGATCTGCTTTCCGAGCTTGATTTCGCGCAAGTGATCGAGGTGGTTGGCGCTGAGAACATTTTCGCTCAGCTCGACAACTCCGAGATTCGTGAGCTGCTGAAGTTGATCGATGTCAAGGGTAAGGCAAAGTCCCTCTTGATGCTGGTTTACGAGCACGGCATGCAGAACATCGACAAACTCGCGATCAACGATATCGTTATCGCGAAAGAAGACGATACCACCCTGTTGCAGTTTGACGCAGGCGCGATGGTGAGTGTGGTGAAGGACATGATCCCCACTCTGCAGGAGCTTGCAAATCTCGAATCCGATAAGCTGGCTTCCATGAAGTTCACGATGGATTACATGCCGATCGGATCTGATGAAACCGTAACCAAGACTATTATTGTAGAATTTGTAGTAAACGGCACCGCACAGTACATCCGCGCAGCCGCTTCGAAATTGTTGGCACTCATTTCCAAGTACGTGAATGAGTTCACGATTTCTGCCGACAGAATCGCGATCGACATTAACGCTCCCGCTCTGTTTGGCAAGGCATACGCAAAGCTGTTGGATATCGACAGCCTGCCCGATTCCCTGAAACTAAAGATCATGAAGATGACCGACCTTGACGGAAACGAAATGGTTGCGTTCATCAATGAAAAACTGACGTTTGAAGAAATCATTACAATCCTGGAAGCAATCGAGCCTTCCGCAGTGTTTGAATCCGCAAAGAATCACGCATTCGTAGAAGCTTGCCTTGCAAAGGTTGGTAAGGTCGCTCCCAACGTAACCTTGGATGAGGTTTGGGATAAGATGGCAAACGGTGAGTATTCTTTTGAGAATGTAAGCCGTGTGATCGAATCCTTGACGCATCGCGACGTACTCTCTGTTCTGCAGAACGCGGCAACTAAGGTTGACGGCTTTGCTGACAGAGCGGAAGAAATCTCCGTAATCAATAAGCTTCTCAGCGTTGTGGAAAGCAAGCTGGGCATCGACGTTTCCGAAATCTCTGTAGAAGAGATCTTGAACCGTGGCGCAGACGTAGACCTGCTTGATAAGATCGCGTCGGTTGTTGCGTCCCGCGTTGGTGTGAACGTTCGCGCATTCTTGCAGAACCACAATCCCGACGATCTGTGGGCAGCCGCAGTTGAAAAGGCTGCTGAGCGCGAGGACATTTATAATAAGGTAAGAAACTACCTCCTCGCCGGCTTCGATAAGCTTCCCGATGCCGTAATGGGTCTGTCCATTGTAGACCTTTACGACGCAAACGGCGTTTTCGCCGCCGATAAGACTGTTTCCTTCCAGGCAAAGCCTATGGTTGAAAAGGCTTTGAACAAGGTGCTGGCGCGCATCAATCTTGACAATGATCTGGTTGATACCGCAACCGACATGATTTTGAGCCGTGTTACAGACGGAACGGTTCGCACGGAGTTGTTCTTCGCAATTCGCTTCAGCAACATCTTCAAGCTGACCTATAAGAGCTACGACGGCTCCAAGACCCTGTTCACCGCACTGGTTCCTGTTGGCGCAAGACTGGATATCTTCAAGAATAATCCCGTTATCACCGGTCACAAGTTCATTGGATGGACCGATGCCAACGGCAACGAAGTAGCGGCAATGCCCAAACACGACCTGACCCTTTACGCAACCTATGAAGGACTCCAGCCCGGACCCGGACCGGATGATCCCGATGTTCCCGAAAAAGAAACCGTAACCCTGACCTTTATCAATGCGGACGGAACGGAAATTGGCAAGTTCTCGATCCTGAAGGGCACTTCCTTTGCCGATGCCGCAAACCTGCAAAAGCTGCTTGCGATGAATGCCACCGCAATGACCTTTGCGCCGGCAGTTACCGAAGACGAGTTGCAGACGTTTGGCGGATACCGCGTTGTTTGGAACTACCCCGGTAATGGCATTTTGGATTATGATAAGGGCATTGGCTTGAACGCAACGTTTAATGCCGACACCACGCTCCAGTGTAACTGGAACAAGGAATATTTCCTGACGTTCAGAGATTCCTCCGTGAAATATGACGTTGTCTTCAAGGATGGCGTTTATACCGTTTTGGTATACGGCGAATTTGCAAACAAATATGCCCTGAACCTCAAAGACCTGCTGGCAAAGGCAGAAGCTGATGACCGTGTAACGCTGGTGATCAAGCTTGTGGAAGATGATTTCAACCTCGCGGTTGTAAAGAACGCGACCTTGAAGTCTTTGTACAACAAAACCGCAGAGTCCGATCCCAAATACGTATGGTTCGAATTCAAAGAAAATGAAAAGGTAACCGCTGCCTTTGACCAGACCTGGTACAAGGGCGCAGAGCTTCCTTGCTACTCGATTTTCTTTGCAACCTCCAACACGAAGTCCGGTTCGATCAAGCAGGACGTTGATTTCGGCGGCGCAACGGTTGACGTACAGTTGCCTTATGCAGCCGCAGACGCAAACAGCATTTATACCTCCCGCGTATACACCGTTAACCAGAAGAGTGCTCGCGAATACGTAGATACTCTGGTTGCAAGAAACGGGTTGATCGAATTCCATGCGAAACACTTCTCCGATTTCATCATTTCCGATGAATACCGCGTAACGCTTACCTTCAACCCCGAGATTGACGGTGAATTGCTGGGTAACTACGCAGATCAGAACGGCGACCTGTTCTTCCCCGTAGGTGCCGAGTTTGATCTGAATATCAAGGTTGAAGACGGCTATCAGATCGACAAGATCCTTATCGATGGCAAGGAGTACAACCTTGGCGATACCTTCACCATGCCCGCGAAAAACGTAACCATTTCGGTTCTCGCATCGATTCCTCAGGAACCGACCGTAACGTTGACCTTTGTTGACGAGAGTGGCAAGCTGATCGGAACGATTACCATCAAGAAGGGCACTTCCTTCCTTGATAAAGCGAACAAAGCAAAACTGGAAGCAATGAATGCGACCGCTCTTGATTTTGCTCCCGCTCTCTCCGCGGATGACCTGAAAGCATTCGGTGGATACCACGTTGCATGGAACTACAACAACGGTGAGATCTTGGATCTTGACCGCGAGATTGGTTTGGATGCAACCTTTGAGGAAGATACCACGCTCGTATGCAACTGGGAAAAGAAATTCCACATGGCATTCAGAGATCCCTCTGTTGAATACGACGTATCCTACAAGGATGGTGTTTACACCGTAACCGTTTACGGCACGTTCGCAGATGCATACGCGCTGAACATCAAGCCTTTGTTGGCTGACGCAAACGCAGACAGCCGCGTGAAGCTGGTGATCAAGATCGCTGACGGCGACTTTAACCTCGCTACCATCAAGAACGCAACCCTGAAATCTCTGTACAACGCAACCAAGTCCTCCACCGATGAGTGCGTATGGTTCGAGTACAAGAAGAATTCCGGTGCAACCTCTGCGTTCGATTCTACCATCTATAAGGGAGCAAACGTACCTTGCGTTGCGTTCTTCTTCGCAACCTCCAAAACGCTGATGACTCCCGAAGTTGAGTTGGCTGTTGGTTTTGGCGGCGAGACCATCGATATCCAACTGCCTTACGCGAATGCAATTGCAAACAGCGTTTATACGTCCCGCGTATACACCGTTGATCAGAACGGCGCTCGCGAATATATGAATACCGTGGTCGTAAAGAACGGTTTGATCGAATTCCATGCCGAGCACTTCTCTGATTTCATCATTTCCGATGAATACCGTGTATCGCTGAAGTTCGAGCCCGTGGTTGACGGTTACTTGGATAAGAAGTATGCCGACAAGAACGGTGACGTATTCTTCCCCGCAAACGCAACGTTTGATCTGAAGATCTACGTACAGTACGGATACGTGATCAACAAGATCGTGGACGGAGACGGTGTTGAGTACGCAGCAAATGCTACCTACACCATGCCCGCTAAGAACGTAACCTTTACGGTTAGCGTACACTGCCGTGAATATCACGTTTACTACTACTATTACGATGCGGCTACCGGTAAGCTGATGGAGGCTGCTCCCACTTACACCTACCGCATTGATACGCTTGATAAGACCCAGTTGAATCCTGCTTTCAGTGATGAAGCAAAGGCTGCTGTTCCCGCAGGCTATGACAAGAACAGCATTGCATGGACTTCGTTCGATGAAACCCTGCTTGGTGTTTCCGACATTGCAGTTTTCGTAACCTGGAAGCCTATTTCCTATACGATCAAGTTTGTAAATGCAGAGGACGGTAATGTAATTTCTGCGATTACCGGCATCACTGCTGAAAACTTCGCAACGAAGTACGCGCTTCCCGAAGCACCCAAGGGAACGATCGGTGCATGGACTGTTGTTTCGGTTGAAAAGCCCTCCAGCTTGACCGATGCAAGCATGAACACCGTGACCATCGTCCTCAGCGGTAAGTTTGAAAAGGCAACCTTCCCTGTAACTCACGGTGCATACGTCACCGATGAAACTCCTTCGTTTGCATATGCAGGTGAAGTGGTTACGGTTAAGGTGGAAGATCGCTTCGGTTACACCGCACAGATCACTGTAAAGAACGATGCAGGTGAAGTGATTGAAGTGACCAACGGCACGTTCGTAATGCCCGCGTCCGCAGTGAACGTCAACGTAACTTACACCGCAAAGACCTTTACATACACCATCAATAAGAAGCCCGCGACCGGAACCTATATGGATACGATCTCGTTTGAGATTATCCTGAACAAGGGCGAGGTTCTTGCAAAGGAACCCAATGATTCCGCTCTGGTTTCCACTGTGAAGGACGGTAACACAACTGTTCTGACTTATGTCTTCGTTTTGGATGGTGAAGATAAGGCGATCGTTTATGAAGTGGAGCGTGTAGCTCCTATGATCTACAGAATTTTCAACGGTGCACTCTTCACCGGCGGACTGTTGCCCGAAGTAATTGAGGGTGTGAACTTCGAAAGATGGAGCACTCCTCTGTATGATTCGCTGTCCTTCGCAGTCTTCTCTCTTGTAGAAGATGAAGCAAGCCTGTTGTGGCTGTGGATCCTGCTTGCGGTTCTTGCCTTCATTCTGATTGTTGCAGTGATTTACATTCTTGCGCTGAAGGGCAAGATCATCAAGGGAGTTTCCCGCGTTGCGATTGCGATCGTTGAAGGATTCTTCTCGTTCTGCATCCTGCTTGCAAAGCTTGGATTGAAGATCGCAAAGAAGTTCGGCAAGAGCGACGATCCCGAGGATTATGGTTTCACCAAGGAAGATGAGCCCAAATCCGAGGAAGAAAAATCTGAATCCTCCGAAGAGGATGCAAAGGAAGAAAAGGCTGAAAACGCAGAGGAAGCTGACAAGGCTGAATCTAAGGAAGCCGAATCCGACGAAGCTGATTCTGACGAAGAGAAAGATCAGTAATCAAAAACAAAACGGCGAGCTGCACGAACACCGTGTAGCTTCGCCGAAAGAGGATCAGGGGAAACTTTTTTGAAGAGTTTCCCCTGATTGATTTTGAGGTGGAACATGAAATTTACGTATCATTATCAAACAAAGTGGCACGATACCGACGCGAATCGCGAGGTGCGACCCTCACAGATTTTGGCTTATATGCAGGAAACGTCCAATTATCACTTGTGCTCGGCGGGTATGAGCCTGGACGAATTGCGTGACCGCCACGGTCTTGCTTTTTTGCTCAGCCGTGTGGCAATGAAGATTTACACACCGCTTCACACCAATGAGGAGATCGACGTTCAAACCTGGGTGTGCGAGAGTCGCGGGCTGAGCTTTCATCGTTGTTTCCGCGTTTTGCGCGGCAGTGAGGTGATTGCCGAAGCCTTCACCGTTTGGGCACTGATGGACCTTGGTGGGTGTAAATTGCTTCCCGTAACGGCTTTTCCTTACAACATCGAGCCTGATCTGCCGCTGGGGCAGGAGCTTTCCTCGCGCGTGCGGTTGCCGTCGATTGATTTGATGCAAAAGGTTGGAGAGCGCAAAATCGTATACTCCGATATCGATTACAACGGGCACATGAATAACACACGATATCCCGACATGCTGTGCGATTTCGCGCCGGATATTCGCTCGCGCCGCGCGGTAGGGGTTACGCTTTCCTTTTTGAATGAAGCCGCTTACGGTGAGGTGATGAGCGTTTACCGCATGGAGCGCGCGACAGGGGAATACTGTTTCCGAACGGTCAACAAGGAGGGAAAGACCTGCCTGGAAGCCTATTTGCAGGTCGAACCGATCGACACCGTTCAATAAATTTGGATAAAAACGCAGTGTTCAAACGTTTTGTCGGTATGAAGGAGCTTGCCGACAGAACGAGAAAGAGGTTTTGCATGAAAATGACCAAGATGAAGGAAAAGAAATGGCAGCTGTTGCGTGTGCGGACACGGGACGAGGTGCTGGATCTTTCCGATAAAGACTTTTTGACGGTTGGTAAGGGGGCATTTCGCGCGCAACGGAGTCTGGAGGAGTTGATTCTCCCGCCATCCGTTTCGGTGGTGAAGCGTTGCGCGTTTGTGGGTTGCCGTCATCTCAAACAAGTGGAATTTCGAGCCGAAAGACCCTTTGGGCTTTCTACTTCGGTTTTTTCGGGGTGCGACCGTTTGCATGAGATTGTCAACAGCGAGATGCTTTCTCAGGTTGGGGACCGTGCCTTTTTGCGATGCCGTACGCTGGAGCAGATTCGGTTTGGAAACGACTTAAAACGCATTGGTGCAGAGGCTTTTCGCTCTTGCCGTGCGCTCAAAGAGGTTGAGATTCCGTCCTGTGTGAGCCAAATTGGAAAGGACGCGTTTGCCGATTGCACCGAGCTTTGTCGCTTGTCGGTTGGTGAGGGCATTGAGGTGCTGGGAGAGGGAGCTTTCCG
Source organism: Oscillospiraceae bacterium (assembly GCA_015063585.1). Lineage (GTDB taxonomy): Bacteria > Bacillota > Clostridia > Oscillospirales > CAG-272 > UMGS1865. The sequence continues at coordinate 482 of SVTW01000050.1, read as the reverse complement.
TGGATGCATTTCGCTTGCGTCGATTGAACTTCCCGTCACGTTGCGAGAGATTTCCGCACGCGCTTTTCTGGGATGTTCTGCTTTGCGTGAGGTCTCTTTGCCGTGTGGGGTGGAGAAGATTCGTCGCCGCGCGTTCTACGGTTGTTCACGCTTGGAGCGTGTGCGATTGGAGCTTGGAGTAGCTCGCATCGGTGCGGGCGCCTTTGCGCACGCGCGGGAGTTGCGAGAAGTGTATCTTCCGCACACGGTCAAACGGCTCGGATTTGGTGCGTTTGGGCTTGGAAAGCGTGCGGACGGGGAAAAGATTCGTTTGTTTGTTGACAACGAGTACATGATCCGTCGCATGAAGTGGCAGCTTTTGCTTTGCGGCTCGCGGTCCTGTGTCGAGCTCGTGATGAACGGGGAGACTCTTGCCGATCGCAAGCGTGCCCGCCATCGCGAGAGCTTGTGAATTGTGAGGTGGAATTTTAGGAGGGGGAGAC
>SVTW01000049.1 GCA_015063585.1 Oscillospiraceae bacterium | reverse complement strand
CTTTTGCCGTAGGGGCGAACTGCGTTCGCCCGCGGGCGTTCACAGAACGCCCCTACGAGGATGATTTTCTATCGGTAGGTAAAACCTGCTTTATGGAAGGCTCCCCTTGCGGTGTCCTTTGTTGTTGCTTGCTCGATTGGTACGGAGAAGCTCGGTGATCTTTTCGGTTTCGCCTGCGAAATGACGGCGCTTCGCCGTCAAGATAAAGATCTCAGGGGGTGAGTCAAATGCAAAAATGCATTTGGTACTCACCCCCGACGTTTTTGCTTTGCGGCTAAACACCGCAATTGAGGCTGCGCCAATGACGCAGCCCCATCGATATAAATCCCTGACGGGATTTTCAATGATGATTGCGCGTGTAGGTTCAGAATCCATGACTCCACGATTCTTTTTACGCCAAAGGAGTCTCGTCCTTCACATATTCGAGAATATCACAAAGATCACATTCCAAAGCTACACATATGCGGTCTAAAATGTAACTGTCATACCGTACAACACGGTTTTTATAGTAACGGTCTATCGTTTGAAACTTCACTTCGGTCCGTTTGGCTAACTCATATCGCGTAATGCCGCGCTTGTCCAAATATTGATCAATTGTCAATCTTACCATTCGAATCCCTCCCTTGGTATATATTTTATCGGATATATACCTGATTGACAATTTCTCTGTTTTGGTATATACTTATATAGGTATATACAACGGAAGGCGTTTTTATTCCATGAAATTATAATAAGTCTCTAACGGTCATTCAAATTTGATCGCACATCCCCTGTTTTTCCCTTCCCGCCGTATCTATACTCTGTGTATCTGTCGGAACCGAAGCGGGCTGATGCCGTGGGCTTGCGTGAATTTTCGGGAAAAATAAAATTGATCGCAAAATCCAAGCTGATCACTGATCTCTTTCATAGATCGATCATCCGCCAAAAGATATTGCTCGGCTCGCGCCATAATCAAATCATCTATATACTTTCCGATCGGCTTGTTCAGATCCTCCTTAAACTGCTTTTGCAACAGGTTTTTGGAAACAAACAAAGCGGTAGCAATTTCCCGAACGGTAAGGGTTGCGCAAAGGTGATAATCAATATAGGACAATGCCGCCTTCGTCCATTTGGAATAGGCGCGAAGCTCGGTATGCCGAGGGTTTGCCAAGGTGAGCGCGTGACAGAGAATTTCATACAGAAACAGCTTAAATTCCAACACGGACGTTAGATCCCGCTTTTCATAAAGTCTTTGCGCACGCGTCGCCCAGCCATAGGTGTCGGGCAGGATCAGGCAGGAGTCCATGCCCCAAAAAACGTCGGAACCGTCGGGGTGTGTGAGGGTAAGATGCACGTATAGCTTTTCCAAACGGTCGGAACAGGCACAGGAAAAGCTTAGCCCCGCCGGCACGATATAAAGATTGCCCGGTGTCAGAAAAACGCGCTCTCCTCTGTAGGCAATCTCTCCCATTCCCGCGAGGGGAATGTAGAGGCGGGTAAAGGCGGCACGCAAATTCTCATGCTTCCAGCTTGAATCCAAAAGTCCATAGCTGATCTCACCAACCTTCAACTCGACTCTGTTTTCCGAATAGAGCAATTCCTCGTTTCGAACAATTTTCATAAACACAAATCTCCATATTTTTTAAATAAAATTGCATGGATTTCGGCTTTATTATATGCTATAATATGGGTAAAGTCAAGCCAATACAGCAAAAAATAAAAAAGGAGACTGACCATGAGCACACCGATTCGCAAAAAAACACCCGGAAATACCGAATGGTTTATCCACGACCGCTTCGGCATGTTTATCCACTTTGGGCTCTATGCCCTGCCGGCTCGCCATGAGTGGATCAAGAAAAGAGAGTTGATTTCCGAGGAGAAATATCAGGTCTATTTCGACCACTTCAACCCCGACCTGATGGATGCCCGCGAATGGGCAAAAAAAGCCAAGGCGGCAGGTATGAAGTACGCGGTACTGACCACCAAGCATCACGAGGGGTTCTGTCTGTTCGACTCCGAATACACCGACTATAAATCCACCAACACTCCCTGCGGGCGCGATCTGGTACGCGAATACGTGGATGCCTTCCGCGCGGAGGGGCTCAAAATCGGGTTCTACTATTCCTTGATCGACTGGCATCACCCCGATTTTCCCATCGACCGCCAACACCCGCGTCAGTTTGACGAAAACGCGCCCGAGCTTGACCGTGGCAGAGACGTGCGAAAATATGCCGCTTACATGCGCAATCAAGTAACCGAGTTGCTCACAAAGTACGGAAAAATTGATATCCTGTGGTTCGATTTTTCTTATCCGCCTATGGAAAACCCGCCCGCGTGGATGCAGCACGGCGGCGGAAAAGGCAAGGATGAATGGGAAGCCGAAAAGATGATCGAGCGGATCCGTTCTCTCGCGCCCGATATTATCTTGAATGACCGTATTCAGATCCCCCAAGATCTGATCACGCCGGAACAGAACAATGCCGCCCCCACGCTTGTGGATGAGGAAACCGGCGAACTGCTGACATGGGAAACCTGTCAAACTTTTTCGGGCTCGTGGGGCTATTACCGAGACGAGACCTCTTGGAAAACGCCTAAGATGCTGATTGACATGCTGGTCCGCACGGTTGCCGCAGGCGGTAATCTGATCATGAACGTCGGACCCACCGCGCGCGGCAATTTCGATTCGCGAGCCAATGCGTCCTTGCAGGCTTACGCCGATTGGATGAAATTCAATTCACGTTCCATCTACGGTTGCGACAAAGCCGATCCCGAAATTAAGGCACCCGACGGCGTTTATCTGACGCAAAGTGCCGACGGAAAGCGTTTGTATATCCACCTGTTGGATTATCCGCATCAAAAATTGAAGATCTGCGGGCTCAATGATCGGATCGAATACGCTCAACTTTTGGCAGACGGCAGTGAGGTGATGTGGCAAGAATCCGAGTTGTTTGACGCAACGGGGAAAAGTCACGGCAAAAGCCTTCGTTTCCTCCTGCCGGGCGCAGTGTTCCATATGACCGATCCCGTGTTGGAAATATTCCTGAAGAGCTAACTTCCGCATCGCAAAAACGTCGAGGGTGAGTCAAATGCATTTTTGCATTTGACTCACCCCCTTTTCAATGTTTTCTTGCGACAAACGCAAGAAAACGGGCTTTTTTACTTTTGTTTGCGAAACACCAACAGCTTGCTGATAAAGTAATTTGCCACAACAACGAACACAGCCGCGATCACCTTTACCAGATACACGTTCCACAAAAGCAGATCAAACAGTACAAACACAATCAGCTCCTGCAGAAGCAGGGTCGACACACGCGCACCCGCAAATGCCAAAAACTCGCCCGCAACCGCCGAACATCCGCGGCGCTTGCTCTGAAATACCCATATGCGATTGGTAACGTACGCGAATACAACTGCCGCCGCCCACGCGAGTGTGTTTGCCGCGTGTACCAGATAAACCGTTTTCTCGATCGCCGCGCCCCAGAAAAAGTAAAGCAGGAAGCTCACGCCCCAATCGACCGCGGTAGTCATTACGCCAAAGATCAGATACAGGATCTGCTCGCGAAAGCGCACCAGCAGACGCTTGATTTTCTCGATCATGTTTTTTGTAGATCCTTTCGATTTCAGTCGATCTTGTAGGTCGTTCCCTCTTTGCTGTCGATCAGCGTCACGCCCTTTTCGGCAAGATAAGCGCGAATGCGATCGGCCTCGGCATAGTTCTTTTCCTTCTTGGCATTCTTGCGCGCCTCGATCAGCTCCTCGATCTCGCGAATAAAAGGATCGTCGGATACCGTCTTTTCCTCGGCAGGCGATTCCTTTGCCTCATTCCGCTTCGCCGCGTTTTCCAGCAGGTTCAGGCAGAGCACACGGTCAAAGTCGGCAAGGAGCGCGCGCTTGGTGGCACCGTTGGTTTTTGCCTTGAGAACGTCGTAGATCGCGGTCACGGCAAGCGAGGTATTCAGGTCATTGTCCAGCGCCTTGGCGAAATTTGCCTTCTGCTCGGCAAGCACCGCCTCGTCGATCGCGCCGTCGTCGGTCAATTGCGCGATACGTGCGAGCAATTTGTTGTATGCAACCTTTGCGTTGTCCATATTCTCCCACGAGAATATGAGCGACTTGCGGTAGTGCGACTGCAGGCAGAAGAAGCGGTAGACCATCGGGTCATAGCCCTTTTCGGTCAAAAGCGAGACCGTTAAAAACTCGCCCTTTGATTTGCTCATCTTACCCGAATTGGTATTCAGATGCAACACGTGTACCCACCAATTGCACCACTTGTGACCGAGATATGCCTCGGACTGCGCGATCTCGTTGGTGTGGTGCGGGAAGGCATTGTCAATACCGCCGCAGTGAATATCCAAACGCTCGCCCAGATGCTTCATGCTGATGCAGGAGCACTCAATGTGCCAGCCCGGGTAGCCAACGCCCCAAGGACTGTTCCATTTCAGTTCCTGATCGTCAAACTTGGACTTGGTGAACCAAAGCACAAAGTCTGCCTTATTGCGCTTGTTGCCGTCCTCCTCAACGCCCTCGCGGACGCCCACGGCAAGGTCCTCCTCCTCAAAATTGTGGAAGACGTAATACTGTGCAAGCTTTGAGGTGTCAAAATAGATGTTTCCGCCCGCCTCGTATGCAAAGCCTTTTGCAAGCAGTGACTCGATCACGCGGATAAACTCGTCGATGCAGGAGGTTGCAGGCTCCACCACGTCGGGACGGCGGATATTAAGTGCCTCGCAGTCCTCAAAGAATTTCTCGGTGTAAAACTGCGCGATCTCCATCACGGTCTTTTTCTCGCGCTTGGCGCCCTTGAGCATCTTGTCCTCACCCGTGTCGGCATCCGAGGTCAGGTGTCCGACGTCGGTAATATTCATCACGCGGGTCACGTCATAGCCGCTGTAGCGCAGGTAGCGGTCGAGAATGTCCTCCATGATATAGGTGCGCAGGTTTCCGATGTGCGCGAAATGGTAGACCGTCGGTCCGCAGGTGTACATGCTGACCTTGCCCGGCTCATTGGGGACGAATTCGTCTCTGGTTTTGGTAAGGGAATTATATAAAAGCATTGGAATATTCCTTTCTATCGCTCTGTTTTCACCCCATGGGTGGATTATTTCTTTTTGCCTTGCTGTTTTTTCTTCTTTTTTGCCACTGAATAGCCGAATTTTCCAAGCTTTCGTCCAAGCTCAAAATAATCGCCGTGTGCATAGGCAACCAGCCCCGCGCGCTCCAGGTGCAGCTTTCCGTGCTCGTCAAGGAGCGACTCGTCCACGTCCACCGCCACAATGTCGGCAAGGAACATGTCGTGCGTTCCAAGCGGGATCACGTCGGTCACGCGACACTCCAAAGCCAACGGGCTTTCGGCTATGATCGGGCAATCGATCTCTCGTGCGGGTTCCTTGGAGAGTCGACATCGTTCGAACTTATCAACCTTCGCGCCCGTGTAAACACCGCACCAATCGGCGGCACGCACAAGCTCTGCCGTGGTCAGATTAATGGCAAATACGCCGCTCTTTTTGATGATGTCGTAGGAATAACGCTTCGGGCGCACCGAAATATAGGTTTTGGGCGGGTCGGTGTTTACAATTCCCGTCCAAGCAACCGTGAGCACGTTATCGTGCTCTCCGTCCGAGCAGGTGACCATCGCGGGCGGCACGGGCGCCAGCAGAGCGCCACCCCGCCATTGCAGCTTTGCCATGTCGGTCTCTCCTTTCCCCAAATCTTCGATTTTCTATTATAGCATATTCTCCTTTTTTTGTCAAGTGCGCGGCAGAAGATTCAAGATCTTTAAAAATTCTTATTTTCTCTTTACTTTTTGTAAAAAATATGGTAAACTGTTATCGAAGCAAAACAAACACAAAATCGGAAAGGACAAAAAACATATGGCACTCAAAACAAGAAGTGAAGCCGACGCACGCTTCACATGGAACTTCTCTGACATTTTTGCCGACGACGCAGCGTGGGAAACCGCGTATGCCGAGGCAGACAAGGCAATTGACGCGATCGCGGCTGTACGCGGCACGCTCGGCGGTTCGGTTGCTTCGATGAAAGCAGGACTGGATACGGTCTTCTCGGCAGCAGAGAAAACCGAGCTGGTTTACGTTTACGCAATGCTTCGTCTCAATGCCGACAACGGCGACCCCGTTTATCAGAAAATGAACGGACGCGCGATGAATCTCTACGTTAAATTCTCGACCGCGTGCGCATTCCTGGATCCCGAAATTCTTTCGATCGACTCCGATACACTCTCGGCAATGATGGAAGCCGAGGAGCTGAAAACCTACCGTCATCTCCTGGAGGACACCAACCGCGCCCGCGCCTATACCAAGAGCGCCGAGATCGAACAGATGCTCGCTATGATGTCGGATATGGCAGGCGCTTCCCACAATGCTTTCACCATGCTGGAGAGCGTAGACATGACTTTCCCCACGATCACCGATGAGCAGGGTGAGACCGTTACGCTGACGCACGGGAACTTCGGCGTCTATCGCGAAAGTACCGATCAGCGCGTGCGCAAGGATTCCTTTGAGGGCTACTTCGGAGAGTTCAAGAAGTATATCAACACACTTGCCGCAATGTATGCGGGAAGCGTAAAAAAAGATAATTTCTACACCCGTGTGCGCGGATATCAGTCGAGCTGCGAGCGCGCGCTGTTTGGAAACAACGTTCCCGTCAGTGTTTACGACAAGCTCACCGAGGCAATCCACGGCGGACTTCCGATCATGCGCCGCTATCTCGAGCTGCGTCGCCGTGTGCTCGGTCTTGACGAACTGAATATGTATGATCTCTACTGCCCGATGGTAAAGGAAGTGGAGATGACCGTGACCTACGACGAGGCAAAGGAGCTTGTGAAAAAGGCAACCCTGCCGCTCGGCGAGGAATACCAGAAGCTACTCGACCGCGCATTCTCGGAGCGCTGGATCGACGTGTACGAAAACAAGGGTAAGACCACAGGTGCATACTCCTGCGGTGTGCACGGCGTACACCCCTACGTCCTGCTCAACTACACCGATACGCTCGACGATGCCTTCACGCTCGCACACGAGCTCGGTCACGCAATGCACTCCTATTTCTCGAGTGCCAACCAGGACTACGTAAACCACGACTACCGCATTTTGGTTGCCGAGGTTGCTTCCACCGTTAATGAAGTGCTCCTGACGCGCTACCTGCTCTCGGTTGAAACCGATCCCGCTCGCCGCGCTTATATCATCAACCATTATTTGGAGGGCTTCCGTACCACGGTATTCCGTCAGACCCTCTTTGCTGAATTTGAGCGCGAGGCGCATGACCTCGAAATGAACGGTACACCGCTCACAGCCGACGTCCTCAACAGCATCTACCGCAAGCTCAATGAGCTCTACTATGCAGGCGCTGTTGTAAACGAGCTTCAGGATATTGAGTGGGCTCGCATTCCGCACTTCTACAATGCGTTCTACGTATATCAGTACGCAACCGGATTCTGCTCCGCCGTTTCGATCGCGAAGAAGATCCTGGAGGAGAACGGCACCGCCGACTATCTGCGCTTCCTCTCCACGGGCGGCTCGGATTATCCGTTGGAGGAGCTCAAGATCGCAGGCGTTGACCTGACCAAACCCGACACGGTTGCCGCTGCAATGGCAGAGTTCGATTCGGCACTCGCCGAATTGGAAAAGCTGCTTTGATGCGCCCGAAAGAACAGATCAATGGGGGTGAGTCAAATGCAAAAATGCATTTGACTCACCCCCGACGTTTTTGCTTTGCGGCTAAACACCGCAATTTTCGACTGCTTTGCAGTCGAAAACCGCAAATTCCGCGCTACAAAAAAGCCTACCCTCTGCTTTGGACCGTCGAGTTCTCACTGCGGTTCGGTCACGCTCGCGTTCTGACACCACACCGTGGTGTCATTCATTTCGCTCACGTCGCTTCGCTACGCCGGTCCCTACAAGACATGGGCTGTTCTTTCTTTTTCGCGAGTGCCGGCAGGGTCTTGGTGGCGCCTGACGGCAATCGGCAGTACCTAAGTCTTGAGACGACAGACACCCCATCACACAATAAAATTTGTTCGGGGAAGTTCTTGAAAGGTGTCGGAAAACTTCTTTCAAGAAGTTTTCTGACGAAAACCGCGTCCCCGTGTTGCTCTCGGCACTCCACAGCCGATTTTTCTTTGCAAGAAGGAGGCGCAAAGAAAAATCTATCAAAAAGAAACGCCGATCAGGGGATTTCGCGCTCTGCGGAGCGCGCCAATGGCTACTCGCCCTTGACCTCGCAAGCTTTTGAAAAAGCTTGACCAAAACTTTTCCCGATGGGGCTTTCGGTTTTTCCGCGAGTGCCGGCAGGGGCTGTTTATAACTCTGAACACATACCTTCTTTGGACCGTCGAGGACGCCGGTCCCTACAAGACATGGGTTATTCTTTCTTTATCGGTAGTGCCGGCAGGGTCTTGGTGGCGCCTGACGGCAATTGGCAATACCTGAGTCTTGAGTCGACGCGCACCCCATCACTCTATAAAAATTGTTTGGAAAAGTTTTTGGGGTGCAGGGGGCTTTTTTCAAAAAGCCCCCGCATTAATCGCGTCCTCGCGTAGAAGATCAGAGAATAGTTCCGCTTACGGTAAGCGTTGCCACACCGGGGTCCACGCTCCATGCACCGGTTTCGGGATCCTGCACATAGGTGGCGGCGGGTACAGTGATCTGCCCGGGCGTTGTTGTAAACTGCCCTGAGGTTGCCGTGTAGGTGTATTCTACACCTTCGGTCCACGTTGCCCCGTTAAAGGTTACGGTCAGATTGTCCAGTGCGGGATCAAAGAGATCGCTCACACTTACATTGTCACTAACGTCAGCCGCCGTGTTGCCGAAATTGCGAATCACAAAGCGATAGGTCAGCGTTCCGTTATCCGTAACGGGAACAGGCTCGATACTCTTTGTGATCGTCAGATCGGGGGCTTGCGTCGGCGTTACCGTCTCACTCACCGTGATCGGCGTGGGAATCCCGTTTCCCGTCAGCGTTGCAGTGTTCACAATGCTCGCATCGATGCCAAAAGGCGCAAATTGCGTAACACGTGCTTCATAAACCAATACCATGTTCCCGCCCGCAGGAATCGTAATACCGCCGAATACAAGAGGCGGACCGTCGGTTACAGTAGGGGCAGGCTGAAGCACACCGTTCACGTACAGCAGGACCGATCCGTCCACGTATGCCAGCGGATAGAGCGTGTCGGCTCCGAACAGATACCCGCCAAGATCGTCCTCCACCGTGACTCCCGTGACTGCAGTTGCTCCCGTGTTGACCGCGCTGACCGTGTAGGTGACGGTGTCGTTTGTCGCGTAGGTCTCCCTCGCCGCATTCTTTGCCGCAGAAAGAGCCTCCAGAATCTCCCCAACCACTACGTTGGAATTTACAACCGCACCGTTATATGACAATTGCGCTTGATTGGTAAATTGCGCCATAAAAAATCTCCTTTTTTCATTTCTGTTTTTGACCCATAAACGGATCATTTACAGTATATGAAAAAAGGAGACCGTAAGTGAAAAATGAAGCAATTGGTACCCGTGGCAGACCTTGGACACACCCGAAAGGCTTATTTTTGCAGTTTCTCGCAAATCATTTGATAGGCGCCAATTTCGAAAGCATCTGCCAGATTCTGTGATTACACGCTGATTTTCATAGTTTGCTTCCCTTTTTTGCTTCTATTTAGGTTATTTTTTAAAATAATTCTAATTCTCGTTTTTAATTTTGCTGCAAATCGAGCTCGGAGATCACAGCGTCAAGATCACTCTTATACCCAAGCGAATAGAGATATTGTTTCCCGAACTTGCTGCTGTCGCACAGCAAAATCCTGGTGCGCGAGCGTTCCAGCATTACACGGCGCAGGTTGATCTCCTCAATCGAAATATCGGTCATCTCCCCCGCCTCGGAAAGCCCGCGGCAGGAGAAAAACACAACGTCAGCCCGAATACCGCGAACACATGCCTCGGCGTGGCTTCCAACGTAAGAAAAGGAACGCGTGATCATCTGCCCACCGGTCGAAATGACACGCACACCGCGCTCTGCCAAGGCAATGGCGGTCTTTGCACCGCTGGTGACAACCAAAACATCGTCAACCGCGGCAATCGCGTCAACCATATGCGCAGCCGAGGAAGATCCGTCCAAAAAGATCACGTCACCTTTGTGCAGATAGGACGCCGCACGACGTGCCATGATCGCTTTTGCATCGCCCTGCTCCCCTGCCCGAACGTCATATGGGATCTCACGGTCGGGCGCGCCGCCGAGAATGGCACCGCCGTAAACACGCTTGAGATAGCCCTGCGCCTCCAACGCGGCAAGGTCGCGCCGAATGGTCGGCTCACTCGCGAAAAGGACGCGCGCAAGATACGGCACACTCGCGCTTCTCTCGCGCCTGAGAATTTCCAAAATTTGTTGTTGACGGCTGATCATCAGCATAGCAGAATCTCCTTTGCAGAATCGCCGACGCGGTTTTAACCCGAGCCGACGACGAATGGATCTTTCAAACACAGTTCATTATAGCATAAAAGACCGCCCTTTTCAAGCACATGCGTAAAAAATCTTGCGGGCAAGAGAATAAAGCGCGGATTTACGTCATATCATAAAAAGCGGAAGCCCCGGGCGGTGCAGAATCGGATAAAATCAAGCCGTGCAAGAAAAGCCCCTCCCAATTAGAGCAATAAAAAGCGGAAAAAGCACGGAAAGTATAAAAAAAATAAAAAAAGGGGTTGACAATGCAAAAGAAACGTGCTATAATATTGATTGCGAACCGAAACAGGGGACGCAAAGGTTCTCGGTGCTACCTTGCCGGTGTGGCGGAACAGGCAGACGCCCGGGACTTAAAATCCCGTGATACGTGAGTATCGTACCGGTTCGATCCCGGTCACCGGCACCACCGATGAACCGAAAGAAGAATATCGCGGAGTAGAGCAGCCTGGTAGCTCGTCGGGCTCATAACCCGGAGGTCGTGAGGTTCAAATCCCACCTCCGCAACCAAAAAAACACCTGAAATCATTGATTTCGGGTGTTTTTTCGTGCAAAATGGAGCCAAAGTGGGGATTGGCTCCATTTTTTATTTTGAATTTGACCCCATTTTGACCCCTCTGACTATGAATATTCTGTTACAAAGTCAATTAAAATTACAGATTAAACGGCTATTTGTACTGCTAATTGATTTGCCGCAATTGTTATCTGCGAGATAGGTGTTGCCATAGGCGGCATAACCGCTGTCAGCAATTCATCCTCAATCCGCTCCCTAACGTATTGGATACCTCCTTGCATATCCGTTCCCGTAAAAGAAATCGCAGGAAAGTCGGGAGCTGTAAAGAGCAGCGTTCCGTCCTCCTGCGTTGTAATAACAAGCGGATATGAATTTGGTTGTGTTGAGATTGGCACCATATTGTAAAGATCCTCCATCAGAGCCATACCCTCTCGCTTATGGTCAACAAGAACGTGAGCATAGGTATCAAGGGTAAATGAGACCGAATAATGCCCCAATATAACAGACAGCGTCTTAGGATCCATTCCTTGCTCCATAGCACGTGATGCAAATGTATGGCGCAATGCATGAAATGTGAAATGCCGCATACCACCAAGCTCCAATATCTGATTATAATAATCCTTGAATGTTCTTGGCTCCACATACCCACCATATGGATTTGTGACGAGCATACCGCTATCGCAGTATTGCTCACCCACGGCAAGTCTGTCATTGGCTTGTACTGATTTCCAAGCGAGCAAATCCTGCGCCACAGAAGGCAATAACGGAATGCTGCGAATTGAATTTTCAGACTTCGGAGCTTGTATCACAATCTCCGTCGTTGCCTCACCGAGCGTCGTAGGACGCTCTTTTTTGTTTAGGCGGTTGAGAGTTCTGCGGACGTGTAAAAGCCCCATTTGGAAGTCGATATCCTCCCAACGCAAACCTAACAGTTCTCCAAGGCGTAACCCCGTAAACAATGTCAATCGTACAAATACACCGTAGCGGTGTTGATAACTTGCCCGAATCAGCTGTGCTTGTTCGTCACGAGTTAATATCTCGATCTGTGGCTTATGACCCCGGGATAGGTTGATTGCCTCGGCAGGATTGCTCTGTAAATATCCCTCGGACACGGCAAAGGATAAAGCCTTATGTAAGAATAGATTGATGTTCACCAAGGTCTTGGGAGCCAATCCTTCTGTCTCTGCTTTGTAGTTGTAATACTGTTGTAGAAGCCTTGGCGTAATGTCCTGCAACGCAAGACCGCCAAGTGCGGGTTTCAAATGTACCCTTATATAGCTTTCATAGCTGTTATAGGTCGATTGCTTCAACGTGTGCTTCATATAGATTTCCAAACACATATCCAACCATTCGCCAAGCGTAATGGTGTGAAAACGGTTGGGAGCGGTGTCTCTCATAAATGAGAGCTGATGTAATAGCTTGACCGCCTCTGCTTGTGTGGCGGCATAGCGTGAGATTCGTTTCGGTTCACCTGTGGCAAAGTCGATTCCAAGCGTAATACGAACCTCCCACCGACCGTCAGCCCGCTGCCGAATATACCCTCTCTGTTTGCTCTTGTTTTTGGCATCATAAACTCCTTTTTGATTGTAATGCTTAAAGGAATAATATACAATCAGATAACCTTAAATAATCGAAGAACGATTATGATAAAGTTAAAAGAATAGTGGATTTTTACTTGACATCGCTGGCTTTTATATATATAATAATATTAGAGAATACATAAATTAAGTGTTTGGAGAGGTTGTATGAAACAATATATATCGGATATTATTACTGATTATTTGAGTTGGCGTCCCGGGTGTGCATATTTTATTTCTGCACAAACAGGAACCGGTAAAAGTACCTTCGTTTTCGAAAAATTGTTGAAGAATGCGGTTCGACAGGGTAAATATGTTATTTATTTTTGTAATAGAAAATCCTTGCAAAATCAAATGAAAAAATCTTTGGACCCATCGCGAACACTTAATTTTGGATATAATATATCTGAGGAAGAACAAAATCATATTTTGTTTTTGACCTATCAATACTGTGAAACTACTGGTCAGTTTCCAGATTTTAAAGTTATGGAAGTTCCCACCCGAATGAGTAGGAGTGAGAAATTCAAATATAATATGTCTCCTGAAAAACATACTTTATCCATTCCAAAAGAAGAAGTGTTATATTATGTTTTTGATGAAGCTCATTACATAGTATCAGACAGTACATTTAATTCGGGTACGAATTACTGGGATTGGTCTAAAATGATATGTAGCAATAGTATTTCCGTTTTTATTACTGCAACACCGGGACCGCTTTTTAGTTATTACATGGATTATATTATGCATTCAATTCATACAACAGACTCGCAATTATCTTTAGATGGTCGTAAAATTTCGACATCATGTTTACACTCGGAACCCAAGTATTACATGAAAGAGGTCTTGAAAGTAGCTAATGAGATTGACGATTTGAGGCGTAACAAAAGAACTGAGTTGAATGTACCAGTCAATTTAGAGGCTCTACAATCTATAGAAAATTTTTTAAATTTTCATGGACTCATAAAGTCTAAAAATATTGAGCTTATATTCAGAAAGCGGGAAGACATTAATCATCAAGTGAATTCATATGGATATCCATTTGGGTTGGGCTTAGTCTTTGTGAAATATTCAAAGCAGTATTTTATTGAAAATGAAAGCATCTATCCATTGGGTTCCAAAATATATAAGTTTAGCAATGATTATTCGTATCTTAATCCTATTTATTTTGAAGATTTTAGTGATTTAATTGAAGATATTATTGCCTCGGACAAACAGTGGATTGTTTTTGTGGAAAAAACCAAAGTGGGACAAAATCTTGCGGACAGATTAAATGAAAAAAATTGTAAAGCAGTTTTTGTTTCTTCCGCTACTAGAAAACAAATCAAGGGAGGAACAAAAGATACACTTTTGGAAATTGCGGAGTTTGAAAATTTTAGTTGCAAAGTGTTGATTACTACCAGTGTGTTAGACTGCGGTATCAATTTGAAGAATCCCAACCTTACAAACATTGTAATCGAGCAAAGTGAAAAAACGGAGTTTTTGCAAATGATAGGAAGGGTAAGAGCACTTGAAAATCAAAAGGTTGATTTGTATATCAAAGCTTTTTCCTTACAACGGATTCAACAGTTGATCAACCAATTAGAAAACAAACTTCGATTCATGTCACAAATGCTTGAAAAGGAAATTATTATTGAAGAAATATCTGCAGATAAAAGAAAATTTGTTTTCCCTCTTTTGTATGAGAAATTTTGCAACAACCGAAAAGAATATCAATTGAGTCACACAGCATATGTTTATTGTTTGTACTCTTTGTATGACTATATAGAAGCCAAATGTGATGCTCCGTATCCTATCAACTTGGACTTTTATATTAGACAGCAGCTAAAATGGCTAGGAAAGAAATACGATATTACTTGTTGGTATAAATATCAAGAGAAAACAAATAAGATTATTGATTTATTGAAAAAAACTATGTCGCAGGGACTTCTTGAAGTTGAAGCTCAAAATGAATTTTGCAAAAAATGCATCGATTCCATTATTGAATTGCCAGAGGTTCTTTTATCTCCTAACATGATACGTTTTAAAAAAGAGTATATCAGAAGATGTAATTCAACATATTACGCAAAGAAAAAATTATCTAACCAAAGATCAGGTAAAACAAACATAAATAAAACATCCCTTGAGGAGCGAATTCTTCCCAAAAAAGAATTTTTGAATAGATGTTTTGAACATCTAAATCTTCCATATCAAATTGAATCAAGGCAGAGGACAAAGAACGGCAAACGGAAGACTTGTTGGAGAGTAAATTACAAAGAATGCAGTCAGGCTTCCACCTGACTGCCGTACTCAAATTCCCGCACTTTCCAAAATATATTTTTCTACTGCTATTTTAGGAATCTTCCATATGCGCCCGCAACGGAAGCCTTTCAGCTTGCCGTCCTTTAGTAGTCCGTATATGGTGTTATGTCCGATTCGTAGAATCTCACAGACCTCGTCTACCTTTAACAAATCATCAAATTCATTCAGCACTGTATTGTTCCTCCTTTATCTGCCATTGTTGTAATATTGGGGAATTGGTTTACTCTTATGTTCGGTTGTAAAAAATAAAAATGTGGGAGCCAAACCGTTGTTTAGCTCCCCTTTCGTTTGTTTTTTCTGTGATGCTCATCCGTAAACAGAAGATCGGGGAGACAATCACTCGGATCCCCTGATAGTACAATGTCAGCAGCAAGAAGTACTCCCTCGGCAAAGCTTGTAAGTGCCTTGATAAGGGAGCAAATGATTTTTGTTGCGTCAGCACAAGACCTTTCGCATTTCGAAAAGCTTGCCAAGGCACAGGGTTACAAAGGTTGTAATGAAGCCAAGGATTTTCCAGACCATCGTTCTCACCTCCTCAAATAAATTTCAATTTGTTCAAATTTGCTCTTGTATTTCTGCATCTGCTCTTCCGAGAGACCTGCCAAATTTTCACTATCGGATGGAGCCGAGCAGATCAGAAAGGTGCCGGCAATGATGTCATAGAGTATGCCGTTCTCGTCACGCAAGGCGCGGTTGAACGGTAGTCCTATTAGCTTTCCTTCTTCGTTGCAGATTAGCGCGACGGTTTCATCCTCAAAGGGATAGATTGCCTGTATCAAGCCGCCCACAACGTTTTGCATAGATTCCAAATCGCCGTCTATCTCCTTCGCATACGGCTTTCTCATGGGTTCAATAACCAAAACGTTCATAGTGTTTGACCTTTCTGTAAAATGTACTGGGTTTGAGATCTAGCCGCTTCATCGCCTCCACTGCGGTGATTTTTTCTTGTTTCCAAAGGGAA
>SVTW01000002.1 GCA_015063585.1 Oscillospiraceae bacterium | reverse complement strand
CATTGGCGCAGCCTCTGCTCAAAAAAGCCGACGGTAGGCTTTTTTGTAGCGCGGAATTTGCGGTTTTCGACTGCAAAGCAGTCGAAAATTGCGGTGTTTAGCCGCAAAGCAAAAACGTCGGGGGTGAATACCAAATGCATTTTTGCATTTGACTCACCCCCTCTTTTTTAAGAAAAATGGGGACTTTGGCAAGCCCCCACATATTGCGTTATGATTGGCGTTTTTGCACGATCCCCTTGAGCGCACGAAGAAGTGCGGGGGCGTTGAGAATTGTGATCGCAACGGTGAAAAAGAGCGACCACAAAATCGCGTGCTTTGGCATCCGCGTGATCATTGCGGCAGACGACAACAGCAAAAGAACGTTTGCCGTCAGGCGAGGCAGATACAAACGGAAAGAAATCAGGCGAGGTGCATCGATCAGGCGTGCGATCAGAACCAACGCATATGCCGCCAAGGTCGCAATTGCCGCTCCAAGTGCGCCAAAGCGCGGAATCAAGGAAAGATTGAGAATCAGATTGGCAACCGTTCCGATCAGCGCGGTAAAAAAGGAATGCATGCTCTTTTTACGCACCATATAGACGCTGGCAAGAAACGCGACCACCGCCTCCAACGCCGCCGCGCAAAGCAAGGTCGGCATAAATTCCGCCGCTCCGTGGAAGCGTTCATTGAGCAGAAGCCGTGTCAGGAACGGAGACAGCAGAACCAACCCCGCCGATCCGATAAAGATCAGCGACAAAAAGCCGCGGAATACCTCGGAATAAAATTTGGAACAACTCTCCCGATCCGAAGATTCCGCTACTGCAGAAAACTGCCATGCCTGTAAAAAAATACCCGAAACGAGGTTGACGATGGTTGGAATCTTATATGCCGCCGAATAGACACCGTTTGCGTCGGATCCGCAAAAATAGGTGACCATATAGCGGTCGGAAAGGTCGGTGATCAACCAGCAAACCGTGGTTGGAATGAGCGGCAGACTGAAACGAAGCAACTCCCCCATCAAGGGTCGGCTGACCGCCGCGGGACGGAACACGCGCCAAAGCTTGGCGGCAATCACAAGATAGACGGTGGTGAGAATATTGCCGAGCACGACCGACAGAACGTAGCCCGTAACGCCCAGATCCCAAACGGCGAGAAACAAAACGTTGCACCCGATGGTTAAAAGTGTGTTCAGAATCCCCTGTATTGCAAACAGCCGTGTGCGGTCGGTGGCGCGGACATATTGCGCGCAAACGCCCTGCACGTTCGCGAAAAAAACGTAGGCAACAAGCAGCCAGGTGTAACCGTCAAAATACGAGATCAATCCGAGCAACGGAGAGAGCAGACAAAAGCCACCCAACCCCATTCCAAGCAAAGCAATGCTCGTTGAAAAAACGGTCTTTTGGTCGGCCTCGCGTTCGGCGGCAAATCGAAAAATACCGTTTGTGATACCAACGCAAGCAAGCGGGATCAGCAGGTTTGCCGTGCTTGTGATCAGTTCGGCGGTACTGTACTGTGAGGTGGAAAGCCATGCCGTATAAAACGGCATGAGCAAAAACACCAAAAGCTTTGAGCCAAACGTCCCAAGTCCCAAAATCACGGTATCGGACAGAAGTTTTTTATAACGGTTCATTTGTTTTCGCGGTATTCGGTTGCCGTGTCGGGGGTCCCGTCACCGTTGGTGTCGTGATAAACGGTATCGATCTTTCCGTCTCCCGTGGTATCCACGAAAATACGGCCTCCCGTCTGTTGCTTTGCCTTTCCTGCGCCGCGGATCTGTGCGATCAGAATTACGACCACATAAAGCGCGGTCAAACCGATCACGATCCAGCCTGCCACGTCAAACATCACGTTCATTACGGTGGACGGACCAACAAGCAGGAGCACAAGTCCGATGATGATTTTGGGAAGCTCGGTTTTCAAACGCTGCGATTTATCCTCCGACAAAAGGATCTCAACCAGCGGGAAAATAACCATATACGCACCCAAAAAGATCATAAGCAGATCGGCATGCCAGAAGATCATAAGAAAGCCCGTTACAATGGAGATCAAAGATAAAAGAACGGTTACGATCCCCATTTTGGTGTGAATTGCGACAAGTCCTGCGGCAAAGCCGGGAATGTTATAGAGAATGGTGAGAACCCCCATCACCACAAAGATCACATTGATCAGAAAATTGGTGGGGATCAGAATCAGGAGCATGCCCGCGAGAAGACCCAGGCAGGCAAAGATCAAAATGGAGGCAAGCGTTGTTTGTTTGGAATTCAGATGTTTCATGTTTCGGATTCTCCTTTTTTCAGTTTGGTCAGTACGATCTGCAACGCATTGGGATGTACCCATCCCTCGGGTATTTCTCCGCGGAGCAGTTTTTGCCGCACGGCAGTGGACGAAAGATCGGCGAATTCACCGCGCGAATGGATCAGCTCCGTGCGGAACCGCGGGTTATGCGCACGGTTCCAATCCGCCATGCGGATCTCGTAGGCATAGTCCTCCTCGTTTCGCCAGCCTTTGCATACCGCTTTTGCGCCGAGCCGGTCATACAGGTCGATCAAGAGTCCCCTGTCCGCGATCACGCTCACGCGTGGAATGTCGGCAACGCTCAGGCGCGCGATTTCAAGTCGCGTTTTCATGTCAAAGCAATAGCGCTTGGCAGGATTGACCATCACGGCAACCACCACCTCATCGTAGCGTTTTGCCGCTTTTCGAATCAAATCCAAATGTCCCATCGTGAGTGGGTCAAAGCTTCCGGGAACAATTGCAAGGCTCATTTTGTCTCCTCCTCTAAAGTTTTGGGTTCATGATATTTCAGTATGGTAACGTAGGCAATACCGTATTTCGTCTCGCGCTCTACCGAATAGCACGCACGCGCCTCCACGTTGGCAAGAACGTCTCCTTCCCCTGTTTCGCAAACGAGCGTTGCCCCGTCTCGCAAGAGATGCGAGCGAGCAAGACGCGAAAGCACGTCGGCAAGAAGTCCCGCCGCATAGGGAGGATCGAGAAAAACGAGATCGAAGGTTTGTTTGCGGCGAAGCGTTTGCAGAGCCGATGCATAATCGGCGCAAAGCACCTCACATTGCGGCGCGAGCCGTGTTTTCAAAGCGTTGGCGCGAATGACCTCTACCGCATCCTTGGAACGGTCGCAAAAAAACGCGTGCGCCGCGCCGCGGCTGAGCGCTTCAAGCCCCATCTGCCCCGATCCCGCAAAAAGATCCAACACTTCCCTGCCCGCAATGTCAAATTGCAGGATCGAAAAAACGGCTTCCTTTGTGCGTTCGGCTGTAGGCCGTGTCACCTCGCCCTTTGGTGCCGCGAGCTTGGTGCCGCGCGCGCGCCCCGTAATAATTCGCATCATGTTGCTTCGAATCCTTTCTGTTTAGCTTTCTGTATCACCGTGCAGGGCACGGTAGACCGCCACGGCATTCTCGCGTGAGATTCCGCGCACTGCGGCAATTTCATCCTCACTCGCCATTCGCAAAGCACGGATCCCGCCGAATGCGCCAAGCAGTTTCTTGGCTTTTGCCTCACCGATGCCTTGAATTTTCGTCAAAGAAGAGGTAGTGAGCGTTTTTCGCTTGGCTTGGTGCATCCGCCCCACCGTATAACGGTGTACCTCCTCTTGAATCCGATAGATCAAAGAGAAGATCTCATTTTCACGCGCGATACTGATCTCCTCGTGATCGGTACACAGAGCACGCGTTTTATGATGCTCATCCTTTACCATGCCAAACACGGGCAGATCGATCCCCCGCTCGTCAAGCAATGCACGCACCACCGATACGTGACCGCGTCCGCCATCCAGCAGGATCAGGTCGGGAAGATTGGAAAAAGAGCCGTCGGCATCGGCAAGATGATCCAATCGGCGCGCGATCGCCTCTCGCATGGAAGCGTAGTCATCGGTGTTATCGCTGACGCTTCGGATACGGAAGGTTCGGTAATCGGCTTTCTTGAATTTTCCCTCGTTACAAACAACCATTCCCGCCGTGAGATGCTCCGCGCCGAGATTGGAGATATCATAGGCTTCAATACGGGACGGATAGGATTCCAAACAAAGAAGCTCCGCCAGGCGAACCAATGTTTTTTCATTTTTCTCGGTGTTGATCTTATATAGCTTTGCCTGATCGGCGGCGTTTTTCTTCACCATCTCGCAAAAAGAATGCAGCACACCTCTTTGCGGCACACGCACGCTGACCTTTCGCTCGGCACGTTGAGAAAGATAATCCGAAAGCATTGCGCTATCTTCGGCACTCATATCAAACGCGAGCAGCACCTGTGGCGGAATATATTCGCGGGTTCGGTAATGCTCACAAAGGAACGTGGTCATATCCTCGGGTTCCAAAATACTGTCGGCTCCGTAAATAAAGTCGGCTTTGTCCTGTAAAACACCCGCGCGGATATAAAAAACCGAAACACAGGAACAAATTTCGTCGGAATAAAGCGCGATCACGTCCTGCTCCGCGTCGGGCGTGGCAACAACCTTTTGCCGCTCTCCGATCGCCGCGATCGCATTGAGCGTATCGCGGTAACGTGCCGCCGCTTCAAAGCGCTCCTCCTCGGCACACCGGTACATTTGTGTCTCCAGCTCTCGCTTGACGGTTGCCGTTTTCCCGCTCAGGATCTCCCCCGCCATCTGCACGGTTTGGCGGTATTCCTCCGGAGAGACCTGCCCGGTGCAAACACCGCAGCAACGGTTCATCTGATAATAGATGCAGGGGCGTTCGCGTCCGATATCGCGCGGGAATCGACGCGAGCAGGACGGCAAGCGCAGGGTACGACGTAAGAGCTCAATGAGCGCGTAAGCCTTTTCCGAGCCCGAATAGGGTCCGAAATATTTCGCGCGGTCACCCTCGCGTTTTCGGGTAAACACAATGCGCGGATATTCCTCCGCCGTGATCTTGATATAGGGATAGGATTTTGCGTCCTTGAGTCGGATATTGTATTTGGGCGCATATTGCTTGATCAAGGTGTTTTCCAATGACAGTGCTTCAATTTCGCTGTCACACAGAAAATAATCAAAATCATGCACCATAGAAACCATACGCGCGGTTTTGATGTTTTTTTCGTTTTTTTGAAAATACTGTGAAACGCGGTTTTTCAGCTTGCGTGATTTGCCAACGTATATTACACGCCCCGATGCGTCTCGCATCAGGTAAACCCCCGGACAGAGCGGCAACGTGTTGGCTTTTTCAAGCAAAGCGTGCAATTCTTTTTCGGTTTGCGGCATATCCGTTGCCCTCCCTTCCCTCTCAATGTGCAAAAAAGCGGTGTGCCCACGTAGCCAATCGGCCCGTCCTCGCACACCGCTCTCTTAATTGATTATTTATCAGGCTTCCGAAAATCCGCTATCAACCAATTCAACCAAGCCGGCAATTGCCGCCTTTTCGTCCTCGCCGTCAGCGATCAGCGTAACCGTCATTCCCTTTGCAATTCCAAGAGACAGAACGCCGAGAAGACTCTTTGCGTTTACCTTACGGTCGTCCTTTTCGATCCAAATTGCGGAACGGTATGAATTTGCCTTTTGAATAAAAAACGTTGCGGGTCTTGCATGCAATCCGCTTAAATTGTTTATAACGATGTCGCGTGAAATCATATGGCTTAGCTCCCATTTCTAAATGTGATCTCTGATATGGAGACAGAATACTGTTATTGTATTTATAGTATATCAAAAATCAAGCAAAAAATCAATAGTCAATCTATGGTTTTTTTTCTTTTTATTCTAAAGCTTTTCGTGCAAAATAGATACTATTTTCTATTTTTTGACCGAAATTGCGTCCGGCTCACTTTTTTTGAGATAATTCAGAATACAAAGGTGTAATTCGGCTCGCTCGGTATAAAGCGTGAGATTTTGCCCGATCGAAAGCACGGTTCTGCCGTCACGCAAAAGCCGCCCCTCGCGTTCATTTCCGAAAATTGAAAGCTCTATCAAAATGTCACACCGCAGCGCGGGATCCCCTTCCCCTCTGTAACACACACCGTTCTGAACCAGCACCATTTCACTCGGTCGTTTTTCCAAAAATATAATTTTGCCAAAAGCATCACCGGAGACCGTATATAAGGTCTCGCCGGCTCCGATCGTCGCGAACACGCGCGGGTCAACTCCGACCACAACAGCAGACACGTGATATTCCTCCGTCCCTTCGCCTTCCGATGCGCTCCGTATACTATTCCATCGCAAAAATATGCCCAGCGCGGCAAAAAGGATCAAAAGCAACAGAAGCAGATCCAAAAATCCCGCCTTTCGTTTGCCGTTTCTCATTGCGCGTCCCTCCGATCCACCCAAACGACCGTTACGTTTTGTGCATAAAAACCGCCTACCCGAAAATCCCCTCGTCCGCCGGCGGCGATCCGAATATCCGAAACGCGCATACCGTCACCTGCTTTGGCGGTTGCCTCCGCCTCCACAGTGATATAGAGGTCGTAGTAGCCTGTAAGATCGGTCAGCACAACGTCCCCATTCTTTATGGAGGGCACGCGGTGCGGTACAAACGCAACTTCAACCACACGTCCCATGAGAGCAGTCGCGTTTTCATTTCTCACGGTTGCGCCCGGTTTGATCGGAAAGGACGCATCCTGCGGAAGACCGTAAAACGCGGAGTCGACCTTTTCAACGCAAAGAAGATATTCCATTGGCTGATTCGGTGAATCGCTTTGACGGCGCATATGCCAAAACACCGCGCCGAGAATCCCCACCGCCGCCAAGAAAAGCAAAAGGATCCAATCAACCCACACCAAGCGTTGTTTTTTATCGTTCTGAATCTGCTTCAAATCGGATACACCTCCTCGTCAAAATCCGGCTGTGACAAAAAAGACACAACCGAAATAAACAGTAAAAGCATGCCGCGCTGATACCATAAAACGTCAAAAAGCCCCATGGTAAGAACACCGAGAAGTGCCGCCGATGCCGCGATTGCCGTGCCGCGCTTTTCTCCGTGAAAATGACGCATACAATATGCTGAACGAAAGAAAAGCAATAGAAAAAAGAACAAAAAGCATAGGAGGCCGCCCCATCCAAGCTCGGTTCCGATCTGCAAAAAAAGATGGTGCGCATGCATGACCGATTCAATTCCGCTTACCGAATAGGCAGGATAAACGCAGCGAAAAGCGCGCTCACCTACCCCGATTCCCCACGGATATGCGGCGAGCATACGCAGGACTCCGCGCCACGTGTAAAAGCGATACCGAATGGAAGAATCCGAGAAAGCGGCAATGCTGACAAAGCGTCGTTTCATTTCGGACGGAAGGTATGGGAGAATGGCAAACAGAAACGGAAGCGATAGTAAAAAGACGGCGGCGGAGCGGCGGCTGAACGCAAGAAGGCAAAGGACGGTTGCCGCCAAAAAACCGATCCACGCTCCCCGTGTCCAGGTCACGATCAGGCATCCGACAGAAATAAAAAAGCCAAGGAAATGAAGCACGCGTCCAACCCGACCGCGCAAAGGATCCAGCCCACCCGCGAGAAGAAAGGGGGCGGTCAGAAGCAGGTAGATCGCGAAAACGTTGGGGTTTTGAAAGCAACCGATCACACGCGATCCGATATCCGAAAAGCGCGACCGATCAACCCACATCAGCGCGACATCATCAAAAAAATATTGCCATAAACCAAGACCTGCGCATCCAACGGACGAAAATTTTAGTGCCGCCAAGGCGCGGTTGCGCCAGCGTCGGTTGGAAAAGAGATTGATGCAGGGATACCAAAAGGAGCAAAAAATTGCCAACATGATTCCCTCGAAAAATCCTTCTCTACCGCCGAATCCGAATACCCCTCCGAAAACAAAGAGCAACATCAGCAAAAGCACCGACAGGTCCAAAATACCAAACCGTAAAAGACGTCTGCCGCAAAGGGCTTTTGTAAGCCATGAAAGATCTATGAAAAGAACCGCCGCGGTCAAAAAAAGCGTGGGGTGCGGAAGCATATGAAGCCATGGAAAAAGGAGAAACAAGAGCGTGGCGGCAAGCTCGGGCAAGGAAAAGAAAAGCCATGCCAGCAATGCGGCGGTTGCAAACAGAAAAAGATAAACAGTTGGTATCCAATAGCCAACGGCAGACAGTGCAAGCGCGCACAGGAGCGGTCCCCAGCGCCGTGCCTGACCCGTATCGGCTGTGCCGAATCCTGTTTCGGGAAATCCGCAAAAATCAAAGAAAAAATGACCTAACAGAAAGCTGTTGCGAAGTGCGTGCCCCAGCGAGGCACGCATTTGAAGCAATGGAAGTGAAAGAACGGTAACTATGAGAGAAAGATACAGAGAAAAATAGAAATAATCGGCAGATGGTCTCAAAAAAAGCACCGATGCCGAGAGCGCGCCGAATAAAATGCCAAAGCAACCGTATGCGGCGAGGTCGGCAGACAGCAGATTGGCGGTGAGTCGGCGCGCCATACGCGCAAACAGGCTCCGCTCGGTTTGATTCAGTATCGTTTGCCGAAAACGATATTGCCACGCGGAACGGTTTGGCTCGGCATCACTCAAAAAAGAAAGCCGTCCGCCGCGAAAAGCACGCTCACAAGCAGGATAGGCATTGGAAAGGATCCGAAGCATGCGGCTTTTTCCAAAAGCGTCACGCACACAGGTGACCGCACGCTCGGCATATGAAAGCAACAGGCTGTTTCGGGTGCCCGACATAAAAATCCCCTCCTACACTTTCGATTCAACATTATGTAGGAGGGATTTGGTTTTTATTTATTCATCGGTGGGCAAAAGATCAGGGCGGAGCTTTTTGGTCAACTCCATTGCCTGCTCATCGCGCCATCGGTCAATATTGGCGTGATGCCCCGAAATAAGCACGTCCGGAACCTTGACGCCG
The DNA here is from genome assembly GCA_015063585.1 of Oscillospiraceae bacterium. Taxonomy (GTDB): domain Bacteria; phylum Bacillota; class Clostridia; order Oscillospirales; family CAG-272; genus UMGS1865. Next base: position 78,676 of record SVTW01000002.1, on the reverse strand, counting down.
TGAAACTCATAAGGGCGGGTATATTGCGGATATTCGAGAAGTCCCGATGAAATGCTTTCCTTCTCGTAGCATTCGGCATCGGACAACACCCCGTCCACCAAGCGTGCCACACAGTCGGTGAGAATGCATGCGGGGATCTCTCCGCCGGTCAAAACAAAATCACCGATCGAAATTTCTTCGTCCACGATCTCGTCTACAATGCGACGGTCAACACCCTCATAATGCCCGCAGAGCAAAATCAGGTTGTCATAATCCCGCGCCAGCTCTGCCGCATGCGCCTGCGTCAGCACCTTGCCCGTTGGGGAAAGATAGATCACACGTCGGCGGCCGTCAAAGCCTTCGGCACTCTGTTCGTCCAAAATCGCGCGGTAACAGTTGTAGATCGGGGGCGCCATCATCAGCATTCCCTTTCCGCCGCCATAGGGGGTATCGTCCACGCGGCGGTGCTTGTCCTCGGTGTAATCGCGGATATTATGCGTTCGCACCGTGATCGCACCGCTTTTCTGTGCGCGCCCGATGATGCTTTCTCCCAAAACCGTTTCCACCAGCTGCGGAAACAGTGTCATAATATCAAAGCGCATCATACGTTTTCGGCACCTCCGTCCAAAAGTCCCGGAATGGGGCGAACATAAACGGCTTTGTCGGGATCGATCTTTACAACGAACTCCGGCACCGCGGGAACGAGAAAATCACCCTTTTCGGTACGTACGGTGTAAAGATCGGTGGCACCGCTTTTAATGTCTGTAAGTTCTCCCAGAAACTCGCCCGAATCGGCATGTATAACCGGGAGCCCCAGCAGATCAACGATAAAAAAGTCGCCTGCCTCCAGCGGAAGATCGGCTCTTGCCGCCCAAACCACGGTATTGCGAAGCGCATTGGCGCGTTCCTCGCTGTCAATGCCCTCCAGATCCATCAAAACAAATTGCTTGAATACCGATGCGCGCAGAACTCTGCAAGGGCGATATTCGTTCCCCTGTACAAACCAAATTGTGTCAAGTCCCGCTAAAACTTCGGGAGCATCACACCAGGATTCCAATTTCACGGTACCGCGAAAGCCGTGCGTATTGATAATTTTTCCGCATTCAAGATGTGTTTTTTTCATTTTTCGATCCGTCCCTTCGACGTTTGTCTTTAGGATTAGTATACCATATCTCGCTCCAAAAAGCAAGAAAAGATCTTCTTTTTTCTGAAAAAGTCCAATCTTTTGAAAAAAAATGGGTTTTACGAAAAATATTTACAAATTAGGTCTTGTAAAATCCCCTGAAAATGATTACAATAAGGAAAAAGAAAAAAAGGGAGGGAAAGAAATGAACTTCGTATATGCATTGGAAGGCTCAGCAACAGGAGGCGGCGCGGGCGGTACGCTCACAATGGTCCTGATGCTGGTGGCAATGGTTGCCGTTTTCTACTTTTTTGGTATTCGCCCGCAGAAAAAACAGGAAAAAGAAAACGCGGCAATGCGTAACAATCTCGCAGTTGGCGATGAAATTACCACCATCGGCGGTATTATCGGCAAGGTTGTGAGCATCAAGGAAGAAACCTGCGTAATTGAAACCAGCCACGAGCGCACCAAAATCCGTATTCTGAAAACGGCGGTCAGCCGCGTTGACGTAAAAGCCGAAGACGCTGACAACTGATTCGCAATCATAAAAAAGCCTGCGTGTGAATATACTCTAACAGTATTTCATTACGGAGGTTTTTTTATGCATTCCACCAAACGAAGCATAGCACGCCGCCCTGCTCGCACGGGGCATCGGCATACACACCGCGCGGAACGTAACGATACCGCGTCCGGTTCAATCCAACTCCAACCGCTGGCAAAAAGCTTGGCGATTACGCTCCTTGCCGGTGCACTCTCCTTGCTCTCCTGCGCTCTGCTCGCTTATTTTCTGCCAAATCCCAATCCGTGGATCAAACCGCTCTCCCTTTTCGCCGCGGCACTCACCGCGCTGATCGGAGGTGGTGCATCCGCACGCCTGCAAAAACAAAGCCCGCCTCTCAGCGGACTTCTCAACGGAAGTGTCTTTATGGCGGCAATGATCCTGCTTTCACTTTTCATGCGAAGCCGTGCATCGGGATACTCTGCGCTCCTCGCCATTCTTTTACATGCGGGATTTCTGCTTTTCTCGGTTTTGGGTGGAATTCTCGGAAAAAAGAAACCCAAAGTAAAACGAAAATATCCTTGATCCAAAAGGCTTTGTCCGTGTTTTTTGCGGGCAAAGCTTTTTGTTCACAAATCGTTCAATATATGTTCATGTTGTTTGGTATCAATTGCGTGTCAAAAAGAGTATAATGAAAAGGATTATAATTAAAAATAAGGAAAGGATTCGGTTTTCAAATGAAAAAACTGCTTCCCTATTTGAAACCCTACCGAAAAGAAACGGTGCTGGCACCGCTGTTTAAGTTTTTAGAAGCGATCTTTGATCTTCTGGTTCCGCTTGTGGTCAAGCAGATCATCGACGTTGGAATTGCCAATGCAGACAAGCCCTACATCGTTGCGATGTGCGGTGTTCTGGTCGGCTTTGCGGTGATTGGATTGAGCTGTACGCTTGTGGCGCAATACTATGCCGCACGCGCCGCCGTCGGTTTTTCCACCGAGCTTCGGCGTGATCTGTTTGCGCATATTCAAAAATTTTCCTACGCGCAGACCGATCGGGTGGGAACCTCCACGCTCATTACACGCATCACAGCCGACATCAATCAACTGCAATCCGCGGTCAATCTGACGTTGCGCCTCTTTCTGCGCTCCCCCATCATTGTGCTTGGCGCAATGGTCATGGCTTTCACGGTCAATCTGAAAAGCGCGCTTGTCTTTGTGATCGTAATTCCGCTCCTGACAGTAGTTGTCTTTACGATCATGCTCAAAAGCGTTCCGCTTTTCAAACGTGTACAGAAAAATCTTGACAACGTCACCACTCTCACACGCGAAAATCTGACCGGTGTCCGCGTTGTACGCGCTTTCCGCAAAGAAAACGAGGAAACCGAACGCTTCAATGAAGCAAACGATGCCCATAACCAAATTCAAAACTTCGTTGGGAAAATTTCAGCCTTGATGAATCCCCTCACGCTGATCCTTGTCAACGGCGGCTTGATCGCGCTCCTGCTCTCGGGTGCAAAGCTTGTTCAGATCGGTGATATGACGCAGGGTGAAGTGGTTGCGATGACAAACTATATGGCACAAATTCTGGTTGAGCTTGTGAAATTCGCAAATACGCTGATCACGGTCAACAAGGCGCTTGCTTGTGCCGACCGTATTGAGGACGTTTTGGAAACAAACGCCGACGTGGAAATTCTGGATTGCCCCACAGAGGAAGCACTGACCGATCGGGCAATTGTTTTCCGCGGTGTTGGTTTGACCTATGCGGGAAATGCCGCGCCCTCGCTTTCGGATATTACAATGGAAATTCCCCGCGGCGCTACGGTGGGCGTAATCGGCTCAACGGGCTCCGGAAAAAGCTCGCTTGTGAATCTGATCCCCCGCTTTTATGACGCGACAGAGGGCGAGGTGCTCGTTTTCGGACGCGACGTTCGCGGGTATGATCCCGAGGAGCTCCGCTCCCGCATCGCGATCGTTCCGCAAAAACCGATCCTGTTTCGCGGAACGGTGCGCTCCAATCTGCTCTGGGGAAATGAAAACGCTACCGATGAAGATCTTTGGGCGGCATTGGAGGCTGCACAGGCAAAGGATTTTGTAATGCAAAAAGAAGGCGGGCTTGATGCCCCTGTTACACAGGGCGGTAAGAACTTTTCGGGCGGTCAGCGGCAACGGCTGACCATCGCACGCGCGCTCGTGCGGAAAGCCGAAATTCTGATCCTCGATGACAGCTCCTCCGCGCTTGACTACGCAACCGATGCGGCACTTCGCACCGCGATCCAAAAGCTCCCCGAGCATCCCACCGTGATTCTGATCTCTCAGCGAACCGCATCGATCCGACACGCAGACAGCATTCTTGTTCTTGAGGAAGGCGCCCCCGCCGGCATCGGCACACATGACGCGCTTCTCGCCTCCTGCGAGGTTTACCGCGAGATCTATGAATCGCAATTTCGAAAGGGGGAGGATCTTGCATGAAAACCAAGGCAAAAAAAGCAGGCTTTGATCTTGCCACAATGAAACGCGTTCTCACCTATCTCAAGCATTATCGCATCGCGCTGTTCTGCTCGCTTCTGTTTGCGGCGGGTAACGTGGCGCTCACACTCTATATTCCGCTTTTAACCGGTGACGCGATCGACCTGATCCTTGACCGTAACCGCGTGGATTTTCAAGGGGTTATGCGCTATGCCCTGCTCATTGCGGCTTGCGCGCTTCTCTCTGCCGTATTCCAGTGGCTGATGAACGTTTTGAACAACCGCATCACCTACGGCACGGTGCGAAAGCTCCGCCGCGATGCCTTTGCAAAGCTCCAACGCTTGCCGATCTCCTATGCCGACAACCATTCGGTGGGTGAGATCGTCAGCCGTATGATGACCGATGCCGATCAGTTTACCGACGGACTGCTCATGGGCTTTGCACAATTCTTTACCGGAATCCTCACCATTCTCGGCACACTCGTGATTATGCTCGTAATTCGACCCGGCATCGCCGCCGTTGTAATTCTCGTCACACCGCTCTCACTGTTCGTTGCCTCCTTCATTGCAAAAAAGACCTACTCGATGTTCCGTCTGCAATCCGAGACACGCGCCGAGCAGACCGCGTTGATCGACGAATATATCGGCAACCACAAGGTTGCGGTCGCATTTGGGCGCGAGGATGAAGCACAGGCGGAATTTGACGAAGTCAACGCAAGACTCGGAAAATGTGCGCTCCGTGCAACCTTCTTCTCTTCACTCACCAATCCCTCCACGCGATTTGTAAATAACCTCGTTTATGCGGGAGTTGCTCTCACGGGTGCAATGCTTTGCATTGGTGCGGGAGCGACCTTCACGGTTGGCTCACTTTCGGTCTTTCTCTCCTACGCAAATCAATACACCAAGCCCTTCAATGAAATCTCGGGCGTTTTGACCGAACTGCAGAATGCGCTTGCTTGCGCGTCGCGTTTGTTTGAGCTTTTGGACGAAACCGAGCTCCCTGCCGATGCCGCCGACGCACGCGTGCTCGATCATGCCGACGGCAGAGTTTCGCTTGAAGGCGTGGCGTTCTCTTACTCCCCCGACCGCGATCTGATCCGAGATCTTGACCTGACGGTCGAAGCGGGTCAGCGTGTGGCAATCGTTGGTCCCACGGGATGCGGAAAAACAACGGTGATCAATCTGCTCATGCGCTTTTATGATGTCAACGACGGATCCATTTCGGTCAGCGGCACCGACATACGAAACATTACAAGACCTTCCCTGCGCGCCAATTGGGGAATGGTCTTGCAGGATACCTGGCTGCGCGCCGCAACGGTTCGGGAAAACATCTGCATGGGCAAGCCCGACGCAACCGATGAGGAAATGATCGCGGCGGCAAAAGCCGCGCACGCGCACTCCTTTATCAAACGGCTTCCAAACGGCTATGAAACGCTGCTCGGTGAGAACGGCGGTTCGCTCTCACAAGGGCAAAAGCAGCTTCTTTGCATCGCACGTGTCATGCTTTGCCTGCCCCCGATGCTGATTTTGGACGAGGCTACCTCCTCGATCGACACCCGTATGGAATTGAAGATCCAACAGGCATTTGCCGAGATGATGCGCGGACGGACCTCCTTTATTGTTGCTCACCGCCTCTCTACCATCGAATCTGCCGATGTGATCCTCGTTATGCGTGACGGTAAGATCATTGAGAAAGGCAACCACACCGAGCTGCTTGCCAACGGAGGATTCTACGCGCATCTGTACCAAAGTCAATTCGTGGGTGCTCTACCCGAGCTCTGATCGGTATTGCACACATAAAATTCACATTATTTTCACACGCTTATTCATATTCAATTCATGAAAAAGCCGTATAATATTGTTAATGGATTTTTCGGGAGGAAATCAACTTGCTTGAACTGAAAAAAATTGTAAAGGAATACGCTACGGGAGACTCCACGGTACGTGCGCTTGACGGAATCACACTTGATTTCCGCCCCAACGAATTTGTATCGATCCTCGGTCCCTCGGGATGCGGAAAAACAACGCTTCTCAATATCATCGGCGGACTTGACCAATACACCAGCGGAGACCTTATCATCAATCAGGTCTCAACCAAAAAATACACCGATGCCGATTGGGATACCTATCGAAACCACTCCATCGGATTTGTATTCCAAAGCTACAACCTCATTCCTCACCAAACCGTGCTTGCCAACGTAGAGCTTGCCCTCACGCTTTCGGGTATCTCCAAAGCGGAACGACGCGCGCGCGCCGTTCAAGCCCTTCGTCAGGTAGGACTTGGAAGTCAGCTTCGCAAAAAGCCGAATCAGATGTCGGGCGGTCAGATGCAACGCGTTGCGATCGCACGCGCATTGGTAAATGATCCCGATATTCTGCTTGCCGACGAGCCCACGGGTGCCCTTGACACGCAAACCAGCGTGCAGATCATGGAGATCCTTCGCAAGATCTCCAAGAAAAAGCTGATCATTATGGTCACGCATAACCCCGAGCTCGCTGCGCAATACTCCTCGCGCATTATCCGCGTGATCGACGGACGCGTGGTAGACGACTCCAACCCTTACGTTGCCGGAAAGGATCCGCTCCCCGTTGTAAAAGAGGAAAAAGCACCTGCGAAAAAGAAACTGCGCAATCCCTTCTCGATCTCGCAAAAAGACGTGCAACGCGCACAAATTGGCGGAAGCGGCATTTCGAAAAACGGCAAGAGCGGCAAAAAGCGCTCCATGTCCTTCTTTACCGCGCTTTCACTCTCACTCAATAACCTCATGACCAAAAAGACCCGCACTTTTATGACCTCCTTTGCGGGTTCAATCGGTATCATCGGAATTGCCCTGATCCTTTCGGTCTCCACGGGTGTAACCAACTATATCAACGCGGTCCAGCGGGATACGCTTTCCACCTATCCGCTCACGATCGAGGGGGAAACGCAGGATTTCAGTGCCCTCTTTGCCGCCATGACCGACGTGAACGAACAGCAAAACGCCGAGTTTGATCCTGATAAGATCTATGTGGACGATTCGCTCGGTACAATGATGTCGGCAATGAGCGCCACAACCACAAACAATCTCGCTCGCTTTAAGCGCTATATTGAGCAGAATTACGACCGCCTCAAAGATGCTGTGAGCGATATCCAATACACCTATGCGTTTGATCTGCAGATCTTCACCGCCGACGGAAAAACGCAGGTATCCCCCACCACGATCTTCGACAACATGGGCTCGGCATTCTCGGGCATCAGCGAGATGATGGATTCCATGGGCGGCGCAGGCTTTAACGTCATGTCTGAAATGATCAACAATCAGGAGCTTCTTGACGAGCAATACGAATTGATCGGTGAAGGCAGCCATTGGCCCACGAACGCAAATGAGGTCGTTCTTGTGGTGAATCAGAACAATCAGATCAGTAAAATGACGCTCTATATGCTCGGCGTGCTCGATCAATCCGAGCTGGAGGACATCATGAAACAGCTGATGACCGACGGCACCTATGATACAACACCGCTTGAGCCTTACAACCTCTCGGATTTTCTCGGCATGGAATTTCTGCTTCTCAATACGTCGGATTTCTACGACGTGAAGGAAGGCGCGTCCTACACGGTTGACGGTGAAACCTACCCGATCTGGTACGATATGCGCGACGGTATCTTTGACCAGGAAAAGTTTGTAACCGAAAACGGAACCAAGCTTGTGATCTCGGGCATTGTGCGCCCCCGCGAAGGCGCGACCGCAACCTCGATTACAGGTACGATCGGATATACCAAGGATCTGACCGATCATATCCTCGCGCTCAACCGCGACAGCAAGATCCTCAATCAACAGAAAAAGACCCCCACGCACAACGTTCTCACAGGACTCAGCTTTGAACGGATTCCCTATACCAGAGAAAACATTCATGAGCTGATCGAAAAGGTGGACGATGCCACCATGCAACAGCTCTACGACTTCATGACACAAGAGATCCTTGAAAATGAGGAGTTTGCCGATCAGTTGGTTGTAACGAGTCCCGAATCTCTTCTCGGCTTCTTTGCCATCATGCCGCACGCGGAGCAGGAAGAATTGGTCTCCACCATGCTCAATATCATCAAACAGCGCGACCCCAGCGGCATGTCCCTGATGCCGATTATGGCGGTTTTGAGCCAAACGACCGGGAACGTGACGGTAACGGCTGACAACCTGATCACGCTCATGCCGATTCTTTCCACCAACCAGCTCATGCTTGCCCTTGCGGGTATGCCTGAAACGCCCGCCAACGGACAGATGCCCGCGATCCCCGCGATTCCGGGGTTGATCGAGCTTTGCGGCGAGGAAGCCATGCAGAGCATTTACAACACGGTAACCGAGCGGCTCAAAACACTCACCATTACCGAGGAAAGCTTCACGCTTCTGCTACAGGGCGGTATGATTCCCGACAGTGAGTTTGCAACGCTGGAGGAAACGCTTTACAATCTTGCGCCCCAAACCGACGCAACCTATGACTTGGTTCTGAAGCGTTTGGGCGATGCTGAAAAAGCAAATCCTGCATCTATCAACTTCTATGCCAAGGATTTTGAATCCAAGGATCTGATCACCGATTTCATTCAGGAATATAACGATAACGCGGAAGAAAAAGATAAACTGCAATACACCGATATTGTTGGTGTGATGATGTCGTCGGTTACCACCATCATCAACGCGATCTCCTACGTTCTGATTGCGTTTGTTGCGATCTCGCTTGTGGTTTCGTCGATCATGATTGGAATTATTACCTATATCTCGGTGCTTGAACGCACCAAGGAGATCGGTATTCTCCGCGCGATCGGTGCGTCCAAACGCGATATCAGCCGCGTATTCAACGCGGAAACCCTGATCGTCGGCTTTATAGCGGGCATGATCGGAATTCTTGCAACAATCGGACTGAATATGATCATCAACGTGATCCTGTTCCATTTCACGGGTCTGCCCAACCTCAAGGCAGCGCTTCCCATTGAGGGCGCGGTCGTGCTGGTTGCGATCAGCATGTTCCTGACCTTTATCGCGGGGCTTGTTCCCTCCGGCATTGCCGCGAGACGCAACCCCGTAGAGGCACTGAGAAGCGAATAAAAAGCAAAGCAAAAAACAGGCGCCCCCAATGCAACTTTGCATTGGGGGCGCCTGTTTGAGAATCAAGCCTTATCAAGCATTTTATCAAGCGTCCATCTTACTCATGTCTCGCTGTGCCATTACAAGACCGTAATAGATGCCCTGCTTCGCCATCAGCTCATCGTGTGTGCCGACCTCGGCAATACCGCCCTGATCCATCACAACCAGCCGTGTAGCGTTGCGGAGCGTCGAAAGTCGATGCGCGATGGCAATTGTGGTGCGGCCTGCTGAAAGCGCCTGCAACGCGTCCTGAATCAGCTTCTCGGTTTCGGTATCAAGCGAGGCGGTCGCCTCGTCCAAAATGAGGATTCTGGGATCGTGCAGCAACGCACGAGCAATCGAAATGCGTTGGCGTTCACCGCCCGAGAGCGTGTGACCCTTCTCACCTACGTACGTATTGTAGCCGTCCGGCAGCCGAATGATAAATTCATGCGCACCGGCTGTTTTGGCGGCTTGAATCACCTCTTCGTGTGTTGCGTCGGGCTTCGCATAGGTCAGGTTTTGCCACACCGATCCGGTAAAGAGGAAGTTTTCCTGCAATACAACACCCATTCGCGCACGAAGGTCCTCTTGCGGAATATCGCGGATATCGATTCCATCAATGCGGATCGCGCCTTCATCTACGTCATACATCCGCATGATCAGATTGATCAGTGTGGATTTTCCCACACCCGATTTTCCAACCAAGCCAATAAACTCACCCGGCTTGACATGCAGACTGATGTCACGCAAGACCTCATCGGAATCCTCATATCCAAACGACACGTGTTCGATATCGATGTATCCTTTAAAATCAAGCTTTTCATGCTTTTCCGAATCGCGGATATCCACCGTTTCATCCATGATCTCATAAACGCGGGTAACCGAGGTCATCATGTTCATAAACTGACGCGGGAATACCATGAGAGCATTCAAGGGACCGTAGATCATGCCGGCATAGGAGGAAAACTGAGACATTTCGCCGGCTGTCATCACACCGTCAAGCATTTTTTGACCGACATAATATAACAGGATATACTCGCCAACCCCCATTAAAAAATGAAGGAGAGGCATAAAGACCGCCCAAAAGCGTTCGATGCGAAGCTGTGCCTCACGCTCCTTGGCGGAGATCTCCACAAAGCGTTCTTCCTCGCGTTTTTCCATACCGTAGGATTTTACAACGCGAATACCCGAAAAAATATCATGCAGGATCGCGTTAGCGCGGGAATTGAGCTCCCAACGACGGTTAAACATGTTGCGGAGCTTTCTCCAAAACAGGCGAAAAGCGAGCGCGACAAAGGGCGCGGGAACGAGGATCAGGAGTGCTAAACGCCAATCATAGAAAAACAGAAGTGCCGAAATTGCAATCAGGAGAAGCGATTGCTCCAGAATATTCGGCATATGGTTGACCAAAAACTGTTTGATGGTTCGCGTGTCGCCATTGACACGCTTCATCAATTCTCCCGAGGTACGGCGCGAGATCTTCGCGATGGAGAGCTGTTGGATCTTTTCAAACACCATATCCCGCAATCGCACGATCAGGTTATTTCCCGCAATCGTGAGAAAATAGCCGCGCACGATTGAAAACAAGCGGCGCAAAAGATTGACCAGAAGCATTGAAAAAATCACACCCAAAAAGCCCATGAGAAAGACATTGCCATCGGTATTTTGGATATACTCGTCCACCAATACGCGATTGATATAAGGCGTGATCACGCTCACCCCCGTGATCAGGAAGAACAGCGCGGCAGCAACCGCGATATATTTCCATTCACGGCGCGCCAGCGATAGCAGACGCAAAAGAACCTTCTTCTTTGAGGCACAGCGCGGACAGGCTTGCGAGCCGCGCGGAAACGGCTTGCCGCATTTGGGGCACAACCGTCCGCCCGCGTTTGAGAAGCGCGAGAAATCGCGATTTCCAAACCGCAGATAGTGATTCGCACGCTTGACGCTCTGCCCGATCGCCCCGCGATAACGGCTATCGGCGCGCGCAACAAGCACGTGTTCCCCATCGCTTTTTCGCTCGTATTCTACAAAGACGCATCCGACGCCCGAAATCACATGAAGCCGTTCCATGTTCTCGTTGTTCTCGCGGTGCGTCAGCTTTCCGTCGGTGTAAACGCGCAACTCCTGCGTCATCAACACAAGAACCGTATTCGCGTGCGCATTGGAATCCGTCAAGGACAGATTACCGCTCAATACCGTTACGGTCTGCTCGGGGTCAGGACTTGGGTCCAGCTTTTTCAGCTCCTGAAGAAGGCGCGGATTCATTTTTTCCACGAAAATCCCCCCTTACAGGTAAAGTTCAATTTTTTTGTAGCTCTTTCGATCCAATGCCTCCGCATCGGGAATCTCAAAGCGGTTTCCGTCCACATCTAACAGAATGAGGCGTCGGTCGCCCGAACGAATGATGCTGCGGAAGGTGTCGTGCAGGGTGAAGGAAACGTCGCCTTCTTCGGTTTTCACCTTCCAATAAGAGAAGCCGTAACGCTCCTTGACCTGCAGAATGCTTTTGATCACAGGGGCGTAATAGCGGCGTTTGAGCTCATTTGCGATCATATCGCGCGCCTCGTCCGTAAAATCATCGAGGCGGCGAATGATGCCGATCTCCTGCTGCGAATCGTCCAACACAGAAATGAATTCCCACAAAAGTTCAAACGGAAACTGTCGACAAAGAAACGCGCGTTGCTCCTTCGCGTCATGCTTGATGTAAAGAAAGCCGTTTTTCATAAAAAACGAAGCATTTTCGGGCGTGAGCCAATTCGTAACCGAAATTTCAGCCAACGTGCGCTCCTGTTTCTTTTCGTGCCGTCCATCCGACGGCGGCATAGGCGGACGCTTGTCCATTCGATTCACTCCTTTCGTTTACTCGCGGATACCCGCACTGCGAAGCGCTTCATCCTGCAAGGTATAGAGTTTTTTGTATACACCGTCCTCGCGCGCAAGCAGCTCGCTATGCGTTCCGCGCTCGGCGACCTTTCCCCGTTCAATGACAACCAATTCGTCGGCATCTCTTAGGGTGGAAAGACGGTGGGCGATCATAATGGTGGTTTTTCCGCGAATCAACTGAGACAGTGCCTCCTGGATCTTTCGCTCGGTTCCCGTATCCATTGCCGCAGTTGCTTCATCGAGGATCAGAATTTTCGGATTCTTCAAAATCGCGCGCGCAATCGAAACGCGTTGCCGCTCGCCTCCCGAAAGATCCTGATATCCAAATCCAATCCGTGTTTCATAAGCATCGGGTAATTTCATGATAAAATCATGTGCGCCCGCGCACTTAGACGCTTCCAACACCTCCTCAAAGGTAGCGTCGGGTCTTGCGTATCGAATATTATCGAGGATCGAGCCCATAAAGAGATAGGTCTCCTGCGATACGATCGCGATATTTTGGTAGAGCGTGGAAAGCGCAAGATCACGCACGGGATAGCCGCCGATACGGATCTCACCCTCGTCAACGTCGTACATGCGCATCAAAAGGTTGGCAAGCGTACTTTTTCCCGCGCCCGTGTGCCCCACGATACCGAGAATATGCCCCTCGGGAACGTCAAAGCTGACGTGATCGATAATCTTCTTACCCTTTTGGTAAGAAAAGGATACGTCGTCAAACTCCACTCTGCCGCCAAGCGGATCGGGGCGCTCGGGATTTTCCTTCTCGCTCACGTCGGGCTGTGCGTCCATGATCTCAAACAAACGCTGGAGCGAGTTGGAGCAATCGGCAGTCCAATCGATAAAATCGGTAAAAAAGATCAGCGGGTCAAAGATCATATTCATATAAGCAATGAACGTGAGCAGCATGCCGTAGGTCAAGCCGCTGTAGCCCTTTATGACCATCCAACCGCCCACACCCCAGGCAATGATATTGCCGAGAAAGAGCACAAAACCGGAAAGCGGCCACGCATAATTCATAAAGAGTGACAGCCGCTTCTCGCTCGTTGCGAGGTTGCGGTTTCGTCCCGTAAAGCGCGTGATCTCGGCTTGCTCGCGTGAAAAAGCCTTTACAACGCGCATACCCGAGAAAACGTCCGCCAAAAAGGAATTCATCTGTCGCGAATTGGTGTATCGTTTTGCATGGAGCATCCGCTCGCGGCGAAAGATCTTTGCAAGCAGAAACATGAAAACCGGCACCGTGATCAGGGTCAGAAACGCGAGGATCGGTTGAATGGTAAAGAGCAGGACGGCAAGCACCGCAACCTGTACCAAATTGACGATCAGATACGGCACTCCGTCACAGAAAAAGCCGTAGATCGTGTTGGCGTCCTCATTGACCTGCGTCATAAGCCCACCGGTCTGTCGTCCCGTAAAAAAGCTGAGCGAGAGACGCTCGATCGACGAAAAAATTGTTTTTTTGAGGTCAAACACCATTTTTGCGGCAATGGTGGAGGTGAGAAGATTGTTAAACATAGTTGCGATCAGCCGCAAAATACGGGTTGCCACGATCAAAAACAAAACGGTCAGGATCTGCCCCGCGAACTCACCCGTTCCATAGATCACCTCATCATAGAAAAATCCGCTGGAGAGGTAAGGGGCAATGATACTCATTACAGTGAGCACCACCAAGGAAAGCACCATCAAGGCAATGGACAACCGATAGCGCAGGAAAAAGACCGAAAAACGGCGGAAGAGCTTTCCCTTCTCCATGCAGTGCGGGCAGATACGACGGTTCAGATCGGGATAACGCAACCCGCATTTGGGACAGCGCTTGGATTTAGGATCATCCTTCGGGTCGATCTCCAAATCCTTACCGTCTGCCAGCCGATCCGCATACTTGGCAAAGAGAAACATGGAGGCTTTGCAGAAATTTGTAAAAGCGGCAAGATAAACCGTCTCATCGCACGCTGCTGTGCCGGTTTCGGATTCCGTCTCCCCACATTGGGGGTCCGCTACGCCTTTGTTTTCGGTTTCGGTTTCCTTTTCCTTCCGATCCGCAGGGCGCACCTTGGCGGTCAGCCGTCCCGACGACAGGAGCTCCTCCACGCGAAAACCGCGGTGGGCGCGCATATCATATTCCCGAAAATCCTGTTCCGAGAAGGTTGATTCTGTTCCTGCGAGGGCTGTTTTGGGGTTGCGCGCCGATGCCAACAGCGTTTCAAATGCCCCTTCGAGAATCAACAGGCGTTCAGATGTAGCAAACAGGTAAACCTCGGCGGGTTTAAATGTTCGGTCACGGTCACACCGTGCGGCAATTAAAACGTCGTCTCTCCCATACCCGTGCTTTTCCAAGGCTTCCAGCACGGCGACGGGAATGCGGTCAAGCTCAAACACGAAAACACCTCCTTTCGTTCAATGAAAAAGCAATCAACGCGCGGTTTATGTATCCTCCCCCGAAGGAGAGGACCGATTCAGCGAACGTTGCCGCTGTTTCGGTTGTTTTGATTTTGCTGATTGCTGTTTTGGTTCTTGTTCTGGTTCTTATTCTGGTTATTGTTCTGGTTGTTGTTCTGATTGTTGTTCTGGTTGTTGTTCTGATTGTTGTTCTGGTTGTTGTTCTGGTTGTTGTAGTTTTGGTTGTTGTTTTGCATTGTTTTGCACTCCTTTTTTGTAATTGGGAATTACAAAAAAAGTATGTGCCGCGTCATTGATTTTTATTCATGCCATTTGAACGATACGTATATTGGATCTGCGTTTTTAATTCAAACAGGAAGGAATACGCGCAAGCGATTCCAACTACGGTAAAAAGTGCGGCGGGAATCCACATCCACGGATACTCCAAACGAAACCACGCGTCAACAATTCCAAAGCAAGTGCCGATAAAGAAAAAGATCAAAGAGAGATAATGGCGTACACGGAATTCACGGTGCAGGCGCTTGGTTGCGTCCGCGGATAGATAGCGCGCGTCATTGGACCCGTAATCGACCGCGGTGTGTGACGTGACGATCGACATAAAAAAGCGCAAAAGAATCCAAACAAGCACAAAAGTCAGCACGACCTCTGCCACGTCAATCGCGCGCACAATCAAAAATGCGCGGTAAGCATCGGGCTGGTAAAGCGAGGCCTCGGGCAGAAAATGCTTGAGATAATCGGCTGTAAAAAAGATCTGTGCCACACCAACACCGCCAAGCCACACCGATGCGATGAAAACAGGCAGGCGTGCCTCGCGGGAAACAAGATCACCCAGGCTATAGATTGCGAAGATCGCAAGGATTGCAAAAAAGAATGCGGGCAAGATGGATTGGTTGTCAAAACGCAGGCTGATCGCAAAGATCAACGCAAGCCGAAACAGGAAAAACACACCGGAGAAGCGCCGTACCGTCAACATGCCTGTTTGCGGCAAGACCTCGCGGCAGTATCTTTCATGGAGTGCATCGAGCCATGGCTTGTCCTTCATGGCTTTGATACAAACCCGAATCATACGAATCAGCCACAGTATTCCAACGACAAATGCGGCAAAGCCAAACAAAATCCGAAAAAGTCCGACAAAACGATACCAATCAAACGGGAAATACCGATTTTCAACTTCATATTCGAAGGATGTCAGGATCGTCAACTCGGGAAGCATCGCGAAAAGCGAGGACAGGATCACAAAGCGCGTTGTTGCGGTACGGATTCGATCGATCGGAGTCTTCCCTTTTCTGTTTTCACGCGTCAGAGCGTCAGCCCCCTGCGCCTCGGCTAAGGTCCGGATTCCTTTGAAAAGATCACGCATTGCGGGGATCAGAAAATACCACTGCGCCAAAAGGAACAAAAAGGACGCCAAAAGAATATAAACCGGCTGTTCCAGGCGATTCATTTCAGCGGAGCGTGCTCCCATTACACCGTAGATCAAATAGATGCCAAGCATGTGCGCAAGGCTCAAAAGCAACAAAATGCGAAAACGGCGAAGCGATTCGGAAACCGATTCGGAAAGATCGGCAAGTTGTGACAGTCCAAGACAAAGGAGCAGATAGCCGAAGCAGTTTGGCACCGGATCGACAAAGCCGATCACGGGATTAAACAGAAAGAGCGCGGACAAAAGGATTAACAGAAAACCTCTGCCCATTTTATTTTTTTCTTGCATGGTTGCCTTCTCCTTTCCGAGAGCGGTCGATTATTTTTTCTTTTTCTTTTTGGATTCACGCCGTTCCTTACGTCGACGCAAAACCGCCTCCGCCTCACGTGTGGTATTGTCGATCGCCTTTTGACGGTTGCGCTCGTAAGCGTCCCCGATTCGATTGACCCACGCAAACCGAGAGGGCTTTGCGGGCTGATCTTCATCTCCCGCGCGGCAAATATTTTTGTTGCAGGAGAGCAGGAGAAGCAGATTGAAAAAAATCCACATCAAATTACAAAGCATCAAAGCAATTCCCAAATAGGGGCGCGCACCGTCCAGTGCCGCGATCGGCAGTCTTACAAACAGGTAAAGAATGGCATAAAGCCCTACGAAAAAGGAATTTCTCATTGCGGTAGTTGCCATATGTCCAATTCCAACGTCGGTCGCGATCATGCGGATACCGTACAGCATCGCAAGATTAAATGCGATCAGGAGCAGGAACGTGAGCCAATCGGTCACATTTGTCACGGCAGAACCGTAGATCGGAAGCCCCCACAAAAGCATTTCATCAAGAGTGCCCAAAAGATCGTACAGTGCAAGCGGAAAGCACGGTACGAGGAGCCACTTTGCGTAAAGAAATGCGCGGTGGTAGCGGCATAGCTCCCCAAGGGCATAAAACATCAGCCCATATCCAAGCAAAAGCGCCAAGCCTCCAAATCCAAGTCCGTTGACCGTCATATACAGCACAAACGTGATCAGATATCCGATCAAAAGATAACCAAATCCCATGTCTGTCACCCGTTAATTTCCTGCGTTCTTGCGCATGCAGCATGCTTTATATTTTTTGCCGCTTCCGCAAGGACAAAGATCGTTTCGCCCGATATCCGCCGAGGATTTTACAAAGGTTGTGGGCGCGCGTCCGGCTACGGGTGCCTTTTTGTGTTTTACAACGGGCGATGCGGGACCCGCAAAGATCGGCTTTGCGACCTGCACACGCTTGATCGGCTTCTCCTGCGGAACAAGAGAGAGCAAAGCGCGTACCGTTTTTTGACGGATCTCCTCCACCATTCCTTCAAACAGCTCGGCTCCCTGGATACGGAATTCGGTAATGGGGTCACGCTGGGCATATGCCTGAAGCCCCACGCTTCCCTTCAAATCCTCCATCGTATCAAGATGCTCCATCCATGCCAGATCGACCTGACGCAACAGAATCGCGCGCTCCAGCTCACGCAGCATCTCGGCACCGAACAGCTTTTCCTTCTCCTCATAGCGCGCGAGAATACGCTCGCTGAGCAGCTCTGTGATTGACTCACGCTCCAGATGGTTCAACTCCTCCTGCGTGTAGTGGAAATCCGAATCGGTTGTAAGCGTTCCCGCAAAATAACTGCGCAAGCCGTCAAAATCCCATTCATCGGGAACATCGCCGTTGGTAAATTCGGCAACCGCGCTTTCAACCGAGGAAAGGAACATTTTGCGAATGGTTTCCGAAACGTCCTCCTCGTCAAGCACGTCCTGACGCTGCTTGTAGATGATGGTGCGCTGATGGTTCATAACGTCATCGTATGCCAAAACGTACTTTCTGCGCTTAAAATTGTTTTCCTCCAAATGATTCTGTGCGCGCTCGATACCGCCCGACAGGACCTTGAGGTCCACACACTCGTCCTCCTTGATTTTCAGCGCGCTCACAATGCCCTGAATCCGATCGGTTCCGAACAAGCGCATCAGATCGTCCTCCATGGAGAGGAAGAAGCGCGATTCACCCGGGTCCCCCTGACGGCCTGCACGACCGCGCAGCTGATTGTCGATGCGTCGGCTTTCGTGGCGCTCTGTACCCAGAATAAAGAGACCGCCCGCCTCACGCACGCGCTTCGCCTCGGGCTCGATCTCCTCGCGGTACTGCTTAACAAGTGCGCGGAAGGTTTCGCGTGCTTCCGCCAATGCCTCATCATCGGTATTGGTAAAGCCGGTGCAATGCTGAATCAGCTCCTCGTCATATCCGCGTGAGCGCATCTCGGCTTTTGCCATGAACTCGGGATTGCCGCCGAGCAGAATATCGGTTCCGCGTCCCGCCATATTGGTGGAAATGGTAACCGCGCCGAATTTACCTGCCTGCGCAACGATCTCGGCTTCTTTTTCGTGATGCTTGGCGTTGAGCACGGTGTGGCGGATTCCCGCCTTCGTCAAACGCGCAGAGAGCGCCTCGGATTTGTCGATCGAAACCGTACCAACCAGAACCGGTTGTCCCTTTTCGTGACATTCGCGAATTTTTTCCACGATCGCGCGGTATTTTCCTTCCATTCCGCGGTAGACAACGTCGGGGTGGTCAATGCGGATCATCGGCTTGTTGGTTGGAATCTCAACCACGTCAAGGCGGTAGATCTCACGGAACTCACTCTCCTCGGTCAGTGCCGTTCCCGTCATACCCGAAAGCTTGCGGTACATGCGGAAATAGTTTTGGAAGGTGATGGTTGCAAGCGTCTTATTCTCTTTTTGTACCTGCACGCCTTCCTTGGCTTCAATTGCTTGATGGAGTCCGTCGGAGTAGCGTCTGCCGGGCATCAAACGCCCCGTAAAGGCATCTACGATCACAACACCCTTTTCATTTACAACGTAGTCCACGTCGCGGTGCTTGCAGCCATGTGCCGAGATCGCCTGATTTACGTGGTGCGCGATCATTGCGTTTTCCATATCCGAAAGATTTTCAATTCCGAAAAACTGCTCGGTCTTTTTCACACCCTGCGGTGTTAAGACCGCATGGTTGGCTTTTTCATCAACCACATAGTCTGCGTTGATGTCGTCCTGATCCTTTTTATTGTCAAGCTCCTTGATCACAAACTTGCGCATTCCGCGCACCAACCGCTCGGCACGCTCATAAAGATCGGTCGCCTTTTCGCCCGATCCCGAAATGATCAGAGGCGTACGCGCTTCATCGATCAGGATCGAGTCGACCTCGTCCACAATCGCGAAAACGTGACCGCGCTGAACCATATCCCGTTTATATACCGCCATATTATCGCGGAGATAATCGAAGCCGAACTCATTGTTGGTACCGTAGGTAATGTCGGCACGGTACGCCGCCTGCTTTTCCTCGTGGCTCTGTCCGTGGACAACAAGCCCCGTTGTCAGCCCCATAAATTCATACACACGCCCCATCTCCTCGGCACCGACGCGCGCCAGATAATCGTTCACGGTTACAATGTGAACACCGTTGCCCGAAAGTGCGTTGAGATATGCGGGAAGCGTTGCAACAAGCGTTTTACCCTCACCTGTTTTCATCTCGGCAATACGCCCCTGATGCAAAACAATTCCGCCAAGGATCTGCACGCGGAAGGGTCGCTTGCCAAGCACGCGGGTGTCTGCCTCACGGATCGCGGCAAACGCATCGGTCAAAATATCGTCGGTGGTCTCCCCTGCCGCCAAACGGGCGCGCAAAGCGGGGGTCACGCCCTGCAGCTCCTCATTGGTCATTGCGGCATACTTTTCCGCCAGCGCATCAATGCGGTCGGCAATAACGGTCAGCTTTTTAAGCTGACGCTGGCTGTAGGTTCCGAACATTTTCGTAATCAAAGACATAACGGTCGATCCTTTCTTTTCCCTATCGCACCGAGGAAGGAAAACGGTGCGATCTTTCGGCGGATCCGGCACTGCGATTATCATATCACATGCACTTACGTTTTGCAATCACCGATTGGTTGAATCCCCGTTGTTTTTTTAAATTTTTAAAAACATGGGACCCGATCGGCTCAGATTTAAAAACTCCGCCATTTTATAATATTGATTTTATTATACTATAATTTTAGATAAAAATATATTAGAAATTGTAAATTTTATTCTTTTCTCTTGCACAAAATAGAAAAATGTGCTATCATGTATCCGTCTACTATCCGAAAAACCTATCAGAAAGGCTGTTTGATTCCATGAAATCAATCAATATTGTACTCCACGAACCCGAAATTCCGCAAAATACGGGAAACATCGCGCGTACCTGCGCCGCTACGGGCGCGGCACTCCATCTGATCCGCCCGCTCGGGTTTACCATCGACGATAAAAAGCTCAAACGTGCAGGACTTGACTATTGGCACCATCTCGATATCACCTATTACGATGGGTTGGAGGATTTTTATCAAAAAAATCCCGATGCCAAGGTGTTTTATTTTACCACCAAAGCACGTCACGTTTATACCGAGATCTCCTACCCCTCCCCTGTTTTTATTATGTTTGGCAAGGAAACAAAAGGACTGCCCGAGGAGCTGCTTCTGAAAAATCCCGATACCTGCGTGCGTCTTCCGATGCGGGAAGGACTGCGCTCCCTCAATCTCTCCAATACAGTGGCGGTTGCCGTTTATGAAATTCTGCGGCAGGGAAATTTTGAAGGCTTGCAGGGAACGGGAAACCTGACCGCGTACACATGGAATGACTGATCTTTTAAAAAGGAGGATACGCATGACGAAAGAAAAAATCATGATCGCCATGAGCGGCGGTGTGGACAGCAGCGTGGCGGCATGGCTCCTCAAACAGCAGGGCTATGATTGCATGGGCGCAATGATGTCGCTGTTTTCCCCCGAACAGATCGGAATTACCCCGAAAGAGGACGGACGCGATGCCCGCCGCATCGCAGATCTACTCTCGATCCCCTTTATGACTTATGATTGCTCCGAGGCATTTCGCCAACACGTGATCGATTATTTTATTCAAAGCTATCTGGAAGGGATAACCCCGAATCCTTGCGTGGTCTGCAACAGTACCATGAAGTTCGGGCATTTGCTCTCGCTTGCGCAAGCAGAAGGCTGTGAAAAAATTGCAACGGGACATTACGCGCGCATTGAACGAGACGGCAACGGGCGTTATCAGCTGATCCGTGCCGTGGACGACTCCAAGGATCAATCCTACGTTTTGTGGCAGCTCACGCAGGATCAACTCGCGCATACGCTCTTTCCTCTTGGCTCCATGACCAAAAACGAGATCCGCGAATTGGCACTCGCAAACGGCTTTTGCAACGCCGAACGCAGGGACAGTCAGGACATCTGCTTTATCCCCGACGGCGACTACGTTGGATTTATTGAACGCATTACGGGGTTAAAATTCCCCTCCGGTAATTTCATCGATCTTGAAGGCAATATTCTCGGAAAACACGAGGGCCACCTGCGGTATACCATCGGTCAACGCAAGGGCTTGGGAATAGCCTTTGGAAAACCCACCTACGTTTGTGAGAAAAATGCAAAGACCAATACCGTAACGCTTGGTGACAATGACGCACTGTTCCGTCGGGAGCTTGTAGCGCACCGCATCAACCTGATTGCCGCCGACCGCATAAACGTCCCCATTCGCGTGGAGGCAAAGATCCGATACAAGGCATCTCCCGCCCGCGCCACGGCAGAGCAGATCGACGAGGACCGTCTGCTCCTTCACTTTGATGAACCGCAGCGGGCCATTTCCCCCGGGCAGTCGGTTGTGATGTACGATGGCAATTGTGTAATTGGCGGCGGAATTATTTCCTGACCGGTCAACGCTTTATCGCTCCCTACAAAAAAAAGAAAAAATGAAAAAAGGATTGACATTTTCACATTTCTGTGCTAAAATGATAGTACCCCAAAAAATAAAAAAACAAACGGGGAAAGAAAGGACGAAAGACATGAAAAAACGCATTTTGATTTTGGTTCTGGCAATTGTTTGCCTCTTTTCCTTTGCTTCCTGCAAAAAAGAAACCCCCTATTCGCTCTATACCGCTGCAAACGAAGCTATGACTGCGGCAAACGGTGTTGACGCGAAGGTTACGATCGACCTCGAAATCACCGGTGGCGACGAAGCCATGGAGCAGAAGATCGAGATGGATATGAAGGCAAATGGCGAGAACCTCTCTATGGTAACCAAGGTCGATATGGACGGCGAAACCATGGAAAACACGATCCTCTACGTTGATGGCGTTATGTACATGGATATGGGTGAGCTCGGCGGCAAGATGAAGATGGAAGTTAGCGCCGATGAGTTCGCAGAAGATTATGACACCGGTGAGGTTGCTCTCCCTGAGCTGACCGAAGAGCTTTTGAAGGACGTTAAGATCGAAAAAGACGGCGACAACAAGTTCTTTACCATCGCACTTGCAGGTGAGGACAGCAAGAAGTACTTTGCAGACAGCGTTCTCGGCTCGCTCTTTGGCGATGACGATGAAATCAAGGTTGAAAAGTTTGACGTTACCCTTACCTTTGATAAGAGCGGCAAGCTGATCAAGATGGCTATGGATCTTGAGATCGTTCCCACCGAGGAAGCAACCGATGCTGACGGCATGGCTGCAAAAGCAACCGTTGTTTATGAGTTCAAGGACATTACCACTGCTCCCACGATCGAGGCTCCTGCTGATGCGGATGAATACCTCGATATGAGCGACCTGATGGGCTAAGATTGATAATTTATCAAAAAACATCTACAAATAAAAAAACACACGCGGAACAGAAAATCTGTTCCGCGTGTGTTTTTTATTGCTCATGAAAGGTAACGTTTTCACAATCCTCAAAGCAATCGTCCGGCAATGAAAGTCCTGCCGGCAGGAATACATCGGTAATCTCTGAGCAACCGCAGAAGATCCCCTCCCCTATCCATTTCGATCCTTCGGAAATTGTCACGCTCTTGAGCGACGTGCAATCGCAAAAAGCGTAATCCCAAATCGAATTGCAGTGGATCTCCAACCGTTCGAGCGCGCTACAGCCCTCAAATGCGTTCTCGCAAATCGTGGTGCCTTTCATCGGCAAGGTGATGGAAACCAAGGACGAGCAACTTACAAAGGCGCTTGCCCCGATTTCGCGCAGTCCCTCCGGAAAATGCATTTCCGTCAAAGCGGTGCAATCGCAAAAGGCTTGGTCTCCGATTTGCCGTATGCCTTGTGGGAGCGTAACCTGCTTCAAGGTTTTACAACCGCTAAATACGCAGTCCATAATGATTCGCGCGTCCTCATGAATGGAAAACCGCTCTGCGGTGCAAGGAGCGATTTCGGCAAGGACCGCGAACGGATTTTCAGCATTTCCGAGGTATTTTCCGCCTGCATATTCGTTATAGCAAAGCTGTGGGCAATACCCAAAGGCTTTTTCCCCGATCATTTCAATTGCGCTTGGAATGAGAACGTCTTTCAATTTGGCGCAACCGTCAAAGGCGTGTGCTTCGATCCTTTTCAGCGTTTCGGGCAGATCAATCCGTGTCAGCGCGCTGCAATGCTCAAATGCGTTCAGACCGATCTCATTCAGAGATTGCGGAAATTGAACGGTTTCCAAGGATCCACATCCCCGAAACGTGGAATAATTGATTCGCTTGACACCGTTTGGAAGGACGATCTGTTTTAAATATTTGCAGTCCGCAAAAACCTCGTCCAAAATCACCCTCGTATTCGGATGGATCTCAAAGGCATCCATATCCTTATCCGACGCTGAGACCAAAACAACGTATGGATTTTTCTCATTGCCGAGATATTTTCCGCCTGCGTATTCGTTATAACGAAGTTTTTTACAGTCTAAAATGGCTTCTGCATCAAACTCCTCCAAGCTATCGGGAAGCGAAAGCTCCTCCAGGGAACTACAGTCCCGAAACGCGTACCAATCCACTTTTTTGATCCCCTCGAACAGTACTGCGCTTTTGAGTGACGTGCAGTCCTGAAAGCTCCCCATTTCAACCGTGGATAACGATCCCGGAAGTGCCACACGCTCAACCTCAGTTGACCCCCGAAAGAGCTGAAACTCGATCTCGATAACACCGTTTGGGATAATCAGATCTTTGCTTTTTCCATTGTACGCGATCAATCTTTGATTCTCAATTACAAAATCCTTCACGCCATTTTCTCCTTTCACATCATGATATCCGGTATCCTTTTCCGCGCACGGTTGCGATCAAGCGATCCCCCACCGCCGCCTCAAATTTGCGGCGCAGATAGCAGATATAAACGTCCGCCTTATTTGCGCTCGATTCGCCGATCCGTTCGGAAATGGCGGTGCGTGAAACAGGCTCGCCTCTGCTTGCAAGCATGAGCTCCATTACGTCAAGCTCACGCGGACTGAGAGAAATATTGACACCGTCCACCGAAACACAGCTCTCTGTTCGTTTTATTTGTAAGCGCCTTGATCCGTTTTTGGGCGGCTGTATCAGCGATCCCCTTGCCGTTTCAACAAAGTTCTCTCCCAGCACCTCGCTTCGTAACAGCCGAATCTCAAACGGACGGTGCAGGATCATCGAGCATTTCCGTCGCGCGTCGTCTGCCGAGAGCGCGGTGGTGTTGGTAAAACCGATCATGCGGCGATAGCAATCGGAGGGGGGCGGCGTTGCGGTATCAAGATCCAAAATCACGGTATCCGAAAAGACGTGCTCCTCTGCCTGCGCGGCACGAAATACGCTTTTTCCGAGAAACAAAAACTCCAGCTCGATCATGCGTGAAAAAATTTCGTCGGTTGAATAGATCGCGATCTGATAATTCATCAACACCCCTCCCTCTATAACGGAGAAGGAAGCTTTTTCAAACGAACGCTTCCCTCTCTGTTTTATTTTTATTTTACAACAATATTAATAATCTTGTTGGGAACACTGATCTCTTTCACCACCGTTTTCCCTTCAATTGCGGCGGCGATCTTGGGATCTGCCTTTGCCAGCGCAATGGCATCGTCCTTCGGGCAGTTGAGCGGCAACGAAACGGTTCCGCGAACCTTACCGTTGATCTGCACCGCAACCTCTACCGTGCTGTCAACCGTTTTGTTTTCGTCCCATTCGGGCCATGCGGCAAGCGAGCAGAGACCTTCCCCGCCGAGCATTTCCCAAAGCTCCTCCGCCAAGTGCGGTGCAAAGGGACAAATCAGACGAACAAGCGTTTTCATCTCATCACGTGTCAGGCTTCCAACTTCATAGATCTCGTTGATCAACGCCATCATAGATGCGATTGCCGTGTTAAACTTCAGGTCTTCAATGTCAAGCGACACCTTTTTAACCGTCTTGTGGAACGCTGTTTCAAGCTTGGGCGTAACCCCCTCGCCCTTTGCCATATCAAACAGATCGGCAATACGTTCCAGGAATCGCTTGCAGCCCTTCATCGAGCTTTCGTTCCAAGGTGCGGCACTTCCGTAGTCGCCCATAAAGAGCACGTAAGTACGGAGCACGTCAGCACCGTAAAGATCAACCACGTCATTCGGATCCACCACGTTGCCCTTGGATTTGGACATCTTCTCACCGTCCGGACCGAGGATCAAGCCCTGCGCGGTGCGCTTTGCGTAAGGCTCATCGCATGGAACAACGCCGAGATCGTAGAGGAATTTATGCCAAAAACGCGAATAGATCATATGTCGCGTTACGTGCTCCATACCGCCGTTGTACCAATCGATCGGCATCCAATATTTCAGCTTTTCGGGATCGGCAAAGGCTTGGTCATTGTGCGGATCAATATAGCGGAGGAAATACCACGAGGATCCTGCCCATTGCGGCATAGTGTCGGTTTCGCGCTTTGCGTCCTTTCCGCATTTGGGACATTTGCAGTTGACGTAAGCATCAATCTTTGCAAGCGGGCTCTCGCCGCCCTCTCCGGGCTCAAAGTTTTTCACTTCGGGCAAACGGAGCGGCAGCTCCTCATAAGGAACAGGAACAATGCCGCAGCAAGGACAGTGCACGATCGGAATCGGCTCTCCCCAATATCTTTGGCGGTTGAATGCCCAATCCTTCATCTTATACTGCACACCGCGCTCACCAATGCCCTCTGCCTCCAAGTGCTCAAGCATACGCGCGATCGAATCCTTTTTGTTGGTGTAACCGTTGAGGAAAGCCGAATTGACCATTTCACCGTCACCCGCATAGGCAGCCTTTTCAATATCGCCACCCTTGATGACCTCAATGATATCGATCCCGAATTTCTTCGCGAATGCCCAGTCACGCTCGTCATGTGCGGGAACCGCCATGATCGCGCCCGTGCCGTAACCCATCATAACGTAATCCGAGATATAGATCGGAATTTCCTTGCCGCTCACGGGATTGATCGCGGTCAAACCGTCAATGCAAACACCGGTCTTATCCTTTACAAGCTGAGTACGCTCAAATTCGGTCTTCTTTGCGCATTCCTCACGGTATGCGTCAAGCGCATCCATATTGGCAATGCGGTCACGGTTTGCCTCAATGATCGGATGCTCGGGAGCGATCACCATAAAGGTAACTCCGAAAAGTGTATCGGGACGGGTGGTGTAGATGCGAAGCGACTCCTCGATCTCCTTGAGCTTGAAGTTTACAAACGCACCCGTGGATTTGCCGATCCAGTTGACCTGCTGTTGCTTGACGTTGGGCAGATAGTCCACGCGATCCAAGCCCTCCAAAAGCTTGTCGGCATACTCGGTAATGCGCAGATACCAAACGGTTTTGGATTTCTGCACGATATCACTCTTACAGATGTCGCATTTACCGCCCTGCGAATCCTCGTTGGAAAGTACGACCTTACAGCTCGGGCAGTAGTTTACCAGTGCGGTGTCACGGAACACCAAGCCCTTTTCAAACATTTTGAGGAAGATCCACTGCGTCCAACGGTAGTAGTTTTCCTCCGTGGTGTCAACCACGCGCGACCAATCAAAGGAAAAACCGACGCGCTTAAGCTGAGATGTAAATTTCTCAATGTTGCGGTCTGTTACCACTCTGGGGTGAAGATTATCCTTGATCGCGGTGTTTTCGGTGGGAAGTCCGTATGCATCAAATCCAATGGGAAACAGAACGTTGTAGCCCTGCATTCTTCTCTTTCTCGAAACGACCTCCAAGCCCGAATAAGCCTTGATGTGGCCAACGTGCATGCCGTGTCCGCTCGGATACGGGAATTCAACCAGGTTATAGTATTTGGGCTTGTCCGAAAAATCCTCCGCGCGGAACGCGCCTGCCTCGTCCCAACGCTTTTGCCATTTTTCCTCAATGTTTTTAAAATCGTATTTCATTGCTGTTCTCCAATCTTGTCGTCGATTCCCATGAAGACGATCTCTTGCGAATCTCCGTACAGTTTTTCCAATTTGTAAAAATCGCGGTTCTCGCGACTGAATATATGAACGATAACCGAGCTGTAATCTATTACGATCCAACCATTGTTATCACGTCCTTCAAAATGAACGGGATCAACCCCGCGCAAGCCGAGCTTATATTCAACCTCGCCGCCAAGAGATTTGACCTGCGTGGACGAATTACCCGTGCAGATTACAAAATAATCGGTGATCACAGTTTGGTCCTCAACGTGCAAGACCTTGATGTTTTGTGCTTTTTTGGCATCGAGCACGTCAAAGATCGCGTGTGCGAGTTCCTCGGGAGTTGCGCCCTCCAGCGAGGGCAGCTGCTGCTGTAACATTTCTTCCATTCGATAGGGTCCTTTCTTTCTTATGCGTCGTCCAAAGGCAAATCTGCCTCGGGAGCGATATAAATTCGGTGAAACCGTTCGGTTTGCGGTCTGTCAAAGATACGGTTGGGGTCAAACTCTGCCGCATCGGTTGCACGCGGCAGCAGATATTCCGCGCGCATACGCGCAGCCCCCGCACGATTGACCGCATAATACCATGCTCCGCTTGCGCCCTGCACAGCCTGCCCCGAAAGCGTTGCCATTGGAAAGGTTTCCGCGGAGCAGCGTTTCAGTGCCGATACAATACGGATCGCACTCGGCAGATCAAGATCGGTTTGCAGCTTGGTAAGCACGGTTGAGAGAGCGCGCGTCAATTCAAGCGGCGAAAGTGAAGCCGTTTTTTGCGCGAAGGCACGTAAAAAGATCTTTTGCGCATCCAAACGACCGAGATCGGCATTCGCGTATCCCGAACGGTAACGAATAAACTGTTCGGCAGAATGACCGTCCAAATGAACGGTTCCCTGCGGCAAATGGATCTCCAAGCCCTGCGTGGGATCGCTGTAATGCATTTCCTGAGGGGAGACAACATCCACACCTCCGATCGCGTCCACGATCGTGCCAAACGCCGAAAGATCAAGAATGACAAAATAGTGAACGCGAACCCCGAATGCCTCGGAAAATAGCTGTTTGATCCGTGATTCGCCAAGCGCGGAAAGCGCGCCGTTGAGTTTTCGGTAATCATGATCGGTATAGTTTGCGTAGGTGTCGCGCGGGATCTGCAAAACACTTGCGGTGTTTTCACTCTCATTGACCGTTACCAGCATAATGCTATCGGTCAGTCCTGCCGCCCGATCGGTTCCGAGAACCAAAAAGCGCGTGATCCTTCCCGTCTCATCCGCATCGGAAACCGCGGATGCCGTCGGATCGGATAAACAGTCCTCGGCAATGGACGTGCCTGTATTTGCGGTTGCAAAAACGTATGAAAGACCGATTGCGGTCAATCCTAAGAGCAAAACACAAAAAATGCTCTTTTTAATATTAAATTTCATATCAATCCCACCCCATCACATTTTTATATGGATATGTAGGATTCGCTTTTATCAAGCCTCAGCGTTCTTTTTCTCCAAAAGCAGCTCATTTCGGGCATTCACGGTGTCCGGCGCGGTGGGCTTGCCCTCATCGAGCAGATCGCGGATCGTCAGATCATAGGATAAGATCAACGTATTGCGCAAAAGTGCATCACGCTCAGGGGGCGTCATTCTTTCGGGATCCGCGCCCCAGAAATACCGACGCAACAACACACAAGCGGGAAAAGTGCGCGATTCGTCAATATAATCGGCAAGATAGACCAAGCGTTCGGTCAAGGTCATATTCGCGTGTCCGGTGGTATGCCAGCGCACCGCCTCGATCACCTCCGGAAGTGCGAACGCGGGATAGACGTCGGAAATCATTGCCGCCGCGGTTCGCGCGTGAAAGGTTTTGGGTGCCAAGCGGTCCCCCTCGCTCACGGATAGCCCATATTTGCAACAAAGCGCTTCCTGCTCCTCAACAGAGCATTCCTTGGTGATGTCATGCAAAAGAGCCGCCGCGCGCATGGCGTTTGTGGAATCGGGGCAAAACAGAGCGCAAAGCCGTGCCGCCATTTCCTCAACGGCAACCGTATGCCGAAAGCGCTTCGGCGACATCAGCCGCATCACGCGTTCCCGCAGATCGGCAAGCATTGCATCGGTAATCTCTATCATTATTGGCACTCTCCTTTCGCCTCAAACGTATAAAAGATTGTCTTTGATGTATTTTTTCACCGCTTTGGGAACCATTCCGTCGATTTCCTTGCCGTCGGCAATGCATCGGCGCACGTCACTGGACGAAAGCTCGATCGGCTCGGTTACGATCCTGCGCACGACCTTTCCGTAATTACGCTGATACTGCGCGATCTTGTCAATGATCGGCGCATCGAGAGAACGGTCGTTGTCACGGCGGATATAGACGGGATAGCAAAGACGGAAGATCTCGTCGGGCTCGCGCCAACGGTCAAGTGTGAGCATCATATCGGTTCCGCAAAGCAGGAACAGACGGCGATCCTCCCCCGAAAGCTCGCGCAGGGTGTCAACCGTGTAGCTGATGCCGCCGCGCCGCATTTCCAGATCGCTTACGTAAACGCCCTCCATGTCCGAGAAAGCCAGCCGGCACATCTCCAACCGATGTGCGGCGGAAACAGGTGCCTCCATTTCCTTGTGCGGCGGTGTTGCGGTTGGGATCACATAAAGAAAATCCAGCCACATCTGCTCCATAAAGGCGCGTGCCGCTTGCAGATGCCCATTGTGTGGCGGTGAAAAGGTTCCGCCGTAGATACCGATGCGCGTCATGCCTTGGGCAAAACGATCGTCGGATTCTTCTCGGAGGCACGGTAAAGCACGATCTTCTTTCCCGTTGCCGCCACCGCCTCAGCGTCCAATGCCTCGGCAAGCGCGTTGAGCACGTCACGGGGAGAGGCACCGCTGTTTTCCAGAACGTGGAGCTTAATCAG
This sequence comes from Oscillospiraceae bacterium, assembly GCA_015063585.1. Lineage (GTDB taxonomy): Bacteria > Bacillota > Clostridia > Oscillospirales > CAG-272 > UMGS1865. The sequence continues at coordinate 48,707 of SVTW01000002.1, read as the reverse complement.
CTCACGAGCCTCAAGTGCATCCGAAAAGGTTTTGAGCATATTGTCGTTCAGTCCGCCCTTTCCGATCTGCATGATCGCGGGCAGTTCGTTTGCCAGCGCGCGCAAATAGGCGCGTTGCTTGGAAGTAATCATAAAATGAACTTGCCTTTCTGTGTTATTGTTATCGGACAGCCCACTGGTTGTCTCGGAGGATCTCGTAAATCTCCTCACATTCGCCCGAGATGACCCGAACGAATTGCTTATCATTCAAAAAAATGCTGATGGTCATATTTTCACTAAGCTCCACAGCCTTCACGTCATCACGCGACAGCTCCAGGCGATGCTCTCCCTGCTCAAATGAAAGGAAGATCATGCTTTGCTGCGTCAGGAGAAAATGTCCCCCAACCGTTCCGTTTCGGATTGTGAAACGGACGCGCAGATCAAACAGGAAGGAATCGGAGATGGTGCTTTTGATTTTATTATACGGAAGCTCCGCGCGCCACAAACGGATCGGCAGAATAAAAGATGCCAAAACCGTTACGACCGCGCAAACGAGCACACCGTATCTCCAATCCCAAAAAATCGCAATCGGGAGTCCTGTAAAAACACCGAACAGGAACGAAAGGAACCGCACTCCCGGTGCGTGGAAATAATCGGAAAATTTCATATACCGTTCTCCATAGATCTCAATTTTTCAGCAAACGCGGCAATTGCCAAGCCTCTGTGCGAAACACGGTGCTTCTCCTCGGGCGTGACCTCGGCAAAGGTTTTGCCGTACTCGTCAAAGTAGAAAAGCGGATCATACCCAAAGCCACCGGTTCCGTGATATTCTCGCAGGATCCTGCCGCGCGATTCTCCGCGAACCGTAAATTCCCTGCCATCGGGAAAAACACACGCGATCGCGCACACATAAGCGCCCGTGCGTTTTTCGTCGGGAACGTTTTCCAGATTTTTCAAAAGCGCTTGATTATTGCCTTCGTCGTCATGGTCGCCCGCAAACTGACAGCGTGCCGCATAGCGCGCGGAGTAGATCCCGGGCTCGCCGCCGAGCGCGTCGACCGAAAGTCCCGAATCATCGCCCACACCGATATAACCGGTCTTGGCGGCAACACGCGCCTTGATCAGCGCGTTTTCCTCAAACGTTGTGCCGTCCTCCTCGATCTCTCCGAGAATACCAACGTCATCAAGTGAGAGGATTTCGATATCCGCAAAGGATTGCGCGAGAAGCGTGCGAAGCTCCTCGATCTTTTTGCGGTTTCTGGATGCCAATACTATTTTCATGCTCTACCTCTGCCTTTATTCAAAGAGCGCGTCCACAAATTCCTTGTGATCAAACGCCTGCATATCGTCAAGCTTTTCTCCGACACCGATAAACTTCACGGGAATGTTCAACTCCTGGCGGATCGAGAGCACGATTCCGCCCTTTGCGGTGCCGTCCATTTTATTGAGGATCAGCCCCGTAAGTGCCGCCGCGTTCTTGAACTCCTTTGCCTGCGAGATCGCGTTCTGACCGGTTGTGGCGTCAAGAACCAAAAGGTTTTCGCGCGCAGCGCCCGGCAATTCACGGTCGATCACGCGGTTGATCTTTGCAAGCTCATTCATCAAATTGGTTTTATTATGCAAGCGTCCTGCGGTATCAATGATCAAAACGTCCGCGTTTTTGTTCTTCGCGGCATGGCAAGCGTCATAAACCACCGCCGCAGGATCACTGCCCTCATTTTGACGGATCAGATCCACCTTGGCACGCTCACACCAAACCGCAAGCTGGTCGATCGCCGCCGCACGGAAGGTATCTGCCGCCGCGACCACAACCTTTTTGCCTGCCCGACGGAGCTGATTGGAGATCTTACCGATCGAGGTGGTTTTTCCAACTCCGTTGACACCGATTACAAGGATCACGCTCGGTGTAGTGGAAAGATTGAGGGGTTCTCCCTCTCCGATCATGCCCTCCAAAATGCCGTGCAGAGCTGTCATGACCTGTTCCTTTTCCTTCAGACGACCGTCCTTGATCTGTTCGCGCAATTCATCAATGATCTGCTCAGCGGCATTGATTCCAACGTCGGCACAGATCAAAACCTCCTCAAGCTCCTCAAGAAGATCCTCGTCCACCTTAACAAAATTCTTCAAAAGGTCGTCGATCTGACCGAACAGCGCGTTTTTGGTTTTATTCAAGCCTGCTTTTACGCGGCTCCAAAAGGATTTCTTCTCCTTTTTCTTGCTTTCCTCAGAAACCAATGCGTCCTCTGACGCCTCGTCTTCGCATTTTGCCTGTTCTTCGGCTTCGCGCTTTGCCTGTTCCTCGGCTTCGCGCTTTGCCTGTTCCTCGGCTTCGCGCTTTGCCTGTTCTTCGGCTTCGCGCTTTGCCTGTTCTTCGGCTTCGCGCTTTGCTTTTTCTTCGGCTTCGCGCTTTGCCTGTTCTTCGGCTTCGCGCTTTGCCTGTTCTTCGGCTTCGCGCTTTGCCTGTTCCTCGGCTTCGCGCTTTGCCTGTTCTTCGGCTTCGCGCTTTGCCTGTTCCTCGGCTTCGCGCTTTGCCTGTTCCTCGGCTTCGCGCTTTGCTTTTTCTTCGGCAACCGCGCGTGCCTTTTCTTCCGCAATTCTGCGTGCCTCCTCAGCCGCTTCTTTGGCAGCCGCTTCCTCGGCAAGCTTTCGCGCGCGTTCTTCCGATGCGATACGCTCTTGTTCCGCGGCAAGACGCGCAGCCTCCGCCGCTTTCATTGCCGCCTCAGCCGCCTTTTCCTCTGCCTCGCGGCGCGCACGTTCCTCGGCGGCCGCCTTTGCTTGCTCCTCCGCCTCAGCCGCTGCCTTCGCTTCGGCTTCCTTTCGCGCCTGCTCCTCGGCTATTTGTTGGTCTTCGGCTTCGCGTTCTTTTTTCTTTTTTCCGAACAGCTTATCCAAAAATCCCATTCCAGTCTTCTCCTTCCTTCTTGGAAATATCGTTCACATCGAGCATAAGCACCTTGGAGATACCATGCTCGGGCATGGTAACGCCGTAAAGTCTATCCGCAGCCGCCATGGTTCCGCGACGGTGCGTGATCATAATAAACTGCGTACCGTGTGAATAACGCTTGATGTACTGCGCCAAGCGCTCTACGTTAACCTCGTCCAGCGCCGCCTCGATCTCGTCGAGAATACAGAAGGGCGTGGGGTTAACCTGCAAAATCGCAAAGAAGAGCGCGACACCAATGAATGCCTGCTCGCCGCCCGAGAGCTGCATGAGGCTCTTGATGATCTTTCCGGGAGGTGCCGCCTTGATCTCGATACCGCTTTCGAGCACGTTTTCGGGGTCGGTGAGCGAAAGCTCGGCGGATCCGCCTCCGAACAGCTCGGCAAATACCCTGCCAAAGTTTTCGTTGATGCGGTTAAAGGAATCCACAAACGCGGTCTTCATCTCGGATTCAAGATCGGAAATGATGCCGTCGAGATCCTTCTTTGCCTTTTCCAGATCGGTGATCTGACCATTCATATAGTCATACCGCACCTTCAGCTCGGCATATTTATTGACCGCGTCGAGATCCACGCTTCCCATCACGCGCAGTTTATTCTTGCACTCGGTTTGAAGCGAGATCATTTCGGTGCGGTTCTCGCGCGTAACGGGCGGATATCCGAGCGCGATGGCATCGCTTCTTGTCAGTTCATAGTCGTCCCAAAGCTTGGTTGCAAGCTTATCCTGCGTGTCACGCAGAGATGCCAGCTTGGACTCACACTTTGTATATTCTCGGAAGATCAGCTCCTTTTGATTCATACGGTCACGGAGCTTACTGTTGAGCTCGTTGAGTTTTCGCTCAAACTCAAAATTATCCTTTTCAACCTCACCGCGTTTTGCGCTGAGAATCTCCAGCTGTGCCGTTGCCGACGCGTGCGCGATACGGTTTGCCTCCATGGACGCCTGCACCGCGCTGATCTGCTCGGTTTGCGTATTGATACGCCCGGAGAGCATCAAAAGCTCGCGGTTAAGTGCTTCCAAGCGTTCCTCGGCGCCCGCCCTGAGGGTGTTTTCGGTTTCGATATCTTTTTGCGTTTCGCTGATCTTGATGTAAAGCTCGGTCAAGCTGCGCGAGATCTCTTCAAGCCGCAGAACCACCTCGCCGCGCTCTCCGCTCTTTTCGGTTCGGAAATCGGTAAGCTCCGCAATTCTGTGACGCAGGTTCTTTTCCTCGGCTGCCAAGCTCTCAATATCTTCCTCGTATCTTGCTCTTGCCTCCTCATACTGCCGCATGTCAGCCTTGAGCTTTTCAAGGAGCGTATTGTTTGCATCCAATTTAGCGCGCAATTGATCCAACTGACCGTTCTCGGTATTCCGCAAAACAACGATCAGCTCGCGGCGATCCTCTGCCGCGTATTTTTCGTCCTCCAAAGACTCCAGCTTTTCCTGCGCGTGTTTCAGACCGCTCTGCATTTTGGCGATCTTCGCGTTTTTCTCGGCAAGCTCACCCTCCAAACGCTTGATCTCTCCCGCGCGAGACAAAATGCCGCTTCCTGTGCGGACCGAACCACCCGTAAACGAACCGCCCACGTTGATCTGCTGTCCGTCAAGCGTGACGGCGCGCACACGGTAATGCAGTGCCTTTGCCATTACGGTTGCGTTGTCAATATTGTCAAACACCACGGTTCTGCCAAGCAAAGAGGACAGCACGTCACGGAATTTTGCGTCGGCAGTAACAAGCGTATCGGCAATTCCGATATAGCCCGCAAATCCGGTGGCATCGGTCAGCTCTTTCGTGGGAGTGGACGCGCGCATCGAGGTCAGCGGGAAGAAGGTTGCGCGTCCGGCTTCTCCGCGTTTGAGCGCAAACATTGCCGCCTTCGCGGTGGACTCATTTTCGACCACAATATTTTGCAGATTTGCGCCAAGCGCGATCTCAATCGCGGTAATAAAGCGATCCTCAACCGAAATGACCTTGGAAAGCGGACCGTAGATCTTACCGCACGGCGCGCCGTGCGCATCGGTGATCCTGCCCTCATCATACTGCTTCATTACAAAGCGGACAGCCCCCGAATAGCCCTCGAAATGCTCCTCCATGGACTTGAACGTGGAGATTCGCTGCTCTACCGAATCACGGCGGAATATCTCGGCATTGAGATCCTCGCTCAATCGCTTGACCTCTGCCCCTGCCGCCTCCAATTTGGTTTCGGCTTCGGTAACGTCGGCATCGATCGCGGCGATCTCAGCATCGTACCCCGCAACCGTGCGTTCCTTTGCTTCGCACTGCGCACCAAGATCCTCGGATATTTTGCGGTATCCCGCAAGCTCGGTCAGCGCAGAGCTGTTTTTATCTGTATCACTGTTTTTAGCATTTTCAAGGACCGATACGCGTACCTTCACGTCGACAGCGTCGGCTTCAAGCGCGCGAATATCGTCAAGCGACTGCGCAATTGCTACCTCAAGATCACTTTCGCGAAGCGAGAGCTGTTGCTGTTCGGTCAAAAGCACCTCGCGCCTTTCCGCCAGCCCTTCCTCGGTTGCCTGCAATGCCGCGATCTTCTCAGCGTGCTCCTTTGCGGCATCCATTTCGGCCTGCATCGACTTTTCATTGCTGGTTACACTGCCCTGCGTGGCGGCAATCAGGTCCTTCGCGTGGCTGATGGTATTTTCGGATACGCGGTATTCGCTCTCCAAACGGTGGCAAAGCTCGGTCTGCTCCTGAATCTGCGTCAAAAGAGACTCGGACTCCTTCTTACTTCCCTGCGAGACCTCAAACAGCTTTGTATTTTGCGCTTCCAGCGATTGGATCGCGTCCTCGGCTGCCGAAAGGTCAAACGATGCGTGCTGCATTGCCTCCTCGGCGGCGGTCAACTCCCCGCGAAGCTTTTCGGTATCGTAAAGCCAAAGGCTGACGTCGGCGCGCTTCTTGTTCTCCATGAGCTCGATCGCGCGCTTTGCCTTTTCGGCTTCCTTTTCAAGCGGTCCGATTCTCGAGGAGACCTCCGCGAAAATATCATTGACACGCGCCATGTTGTCCTCGGTATCCTTGAGCTTGCGCTCCGCCTCGTTCTTTTTGTAACGGTACTTCGCAATTCCCGAAGCGTCCTCAAAGGTACTGCGGCGCTCCTCGCTCTTACGCGAAACCATCTCAGCGATTCGACCCTGTCCGATGATCGAATAGCCGTCACGTCCGATACCCGTGTTCATAAAGAGCTCGTAAATATCCTTCAGACGAACCCCCTTACGGTTGATAAAATATTCACTGTCTCCCGCGCGATAATAGCGGCGGGTAACGGTTACCTCATCATACGGGCAGTCGAGCTTTGCAAACTCACCTCGGTTGTCAAAGGTGACCGAAACCTCGGCATATCCCATCGGACGGCGACTGTCGGCACCGCCGAAAATAACGTCCTCCATTTTGGATCCGCGCAGGCTTTTCGACGAGATCTCACCCAAAACCCAACGCATCGCGTCGGCAATATTCGATTTTCCAGATCCGTTCGGACCTACGATAACCGTAACGCCTTGTGCCGAGCCCTCCGCATTTGCCCCTTCGGTCAGAAGTGTAACCTGCGGCTGATTCTCAAAAACAAGCTTGGTTTTATCGGGAAAGGATTTGAATCCCTGCATTTCCAACGATTTTAAATACACGGTGGCTTTTCCTCCTGCGCATCTTTGTTTGTATCTGCCGCCTCCGGCAGAATTTCCTGTAACTCTTTCTCACCGACAATTTTCTTCACGCGCGTGCCGGTTTCGCGCTCCAAACGGTCTATATTACAACGCTTTTGTCCCACAATACGCGAGATTTCACGCGCGGGAACCCGAAGTATAATTTCTTCCCCGCAAAATCCGCGTTGTTCGACCCGCTCCCGTAGCACGCCGTACCACACCGCGTTCCAAACAAGCTCTCCGAGTGCGGGGTGATTCGGTCCCGCCATCACGGCTTGCGGTGAAGTCAACGTTTCGGTTGCGCAAAGCCCCAAACGGATGCAAGGAACTCCTCGCGCAACAAATATACGGAGCACAGCCGCCGACCGCGCAACGGCATCGGATTGATTTAAGGGCACATAGGAACCGTTTTTCACCATCTCACAAAGGGGTGTGTCATAAAACACGACGGTTGGATAGATACGAACCGCCTCGGCACCCATATCACAGATCTTTTGGGCGGTTGCAAGCTCACTCTCGGGGGTAGAAGCCGGCAGTCCAATCATCATTTGCCCAACAAGACCAAAGCCTGCTTGCAGGATCATACGGCACGCCCGCTCGGAATCCTGTGCGGTATGTCCCCGTTTTGATGCCAACAATACACGCTCATCCATGCTTTGCAATCCGAGCTCGATCACGCGTACCGAATAGCGCGAGAGGATCGACAGGATCTCCTCGCTGATATAATCGGGACGGGTGGAAAGACGGATCGCGCCAACCCTGCCCTGCCGCACGTAATCCTGTGCGATCTCCAAAAGCCCGATCATCAGGTCCCGGTCGATCCCTGTAAATGACCCGCCGAAAAAAGCGATCTCAACGTCATCGGTTGCGGGAATGGTAGCGAGGCATTGCTCGATCTGAACACGCACCTGCGCTCGGTCAAACGAGCGGCATTCCGAGATCGAACGCTGATTGCAAAACACACATTGGTTTGGGCATCCCATATGCGGGATAAAAATGGGGATATTGCGATGTGCCATTTAAACTTCGATTCCAAACAAAGCCAGCGCGTTGCGTGCCGCCATTTGTTCAGCCATCTTTTTAGCATGTCCGACCCCGCGGCCGATACAATTGGAGTCAAGATAAACCTCTACGGTAAAGGTCTTGTTATGATCGGGCCCCGTTTCGCTGACCAAACGGTAATCAAGCTTTCCGTTGGAATGATCCTTTTGCACAAACTCCTGCAAGCGTGATTTGCAGTCGGCATGGTAACCGCCCGCATTGGGCATGGTAGCCGCCGCGCGTTCCAGAAAAGGAAGCAGAAAATCGGCTACGGCATGCAGCCCGTTCATTCTTCCGGCATCCAGATAGATCGCGGCTAAAATTGCCTCAAAAGCATCGGCTATCACGGCAGGCTTTTCGGCACCGCCGCTGTTACGTTCCCCTTTTCCAAGCAGAAGAAAATCGCCCAATCCAAGCTCGGTGGCAAAGGACGCCAAGGCTTTTTCACAAACCAGCTCGGCGCGCATGCGCGTCAGATCGCCCTCGGGTAGCTCGGGGTAACGGTGGAACAGAAAATCGCTCGTTACCAAAGAAAGCACCGAATCTCCGAGAAATTCCGAGCGCTCGTTGCAGAGCAAGTGGTGATTGGGTACACCAGTCTCATTCGCGTAAGACGAATGCGTCAGCGCGCGACGTAAATATTCAGGATCGCGGAAGCGATAACCAACCCGCTCCTGCAATTCTTCCAATGACAATGGCATGAAATCAAAACCTCTTTCTGTCGTGCTAAAAGTTTTTCGGAATGTGTATTCCGATGGAGCCACGTATTACTCCGCAGAACTTTGCGACGAAACACGTTCCCGCGCGGCTTTCTTTCTTGCCGCGTATGCGGCAGCCGCCTCGGTCAGCTCCTCGATCGCTCCCGATTGCGAAAAAGCGATCGCTTGGCGAATGGCATTCTTGAACGCCTTGGCTTTTGAAGAACCGTGCGCCTTGATCACCGGCTTGGATATACCGAGGATCGGGGAACCGCCCTGCTCGTTGGGATCCAGATCCTTTTTCATGGCATAAAGCGGCTTTTTGATCACAGCGGCGGCAAGCTTGGTCACGAGCGAGGAGTAAAACACGCCCTTGAGCTTGCTGAGCATGAATTTTCCAACGCCCTCAATGCTTTTAAGCAGGATATTACCGGTAAAACCATCGGCAACAAGCACGTCGCAACGGTCGGCGGCAATTGCGCTGCCTTCAATATTTCCGACAAAATTGAGATCGGGAGCCTCCGACAAACGGCGGTAAGCCGCCTGTTGGAGCTCGGTGCCCTTGCAAGCCTCGGTGCCGTTGTTGAGCAGTCCGACACGCGGCGACGCGATGCCGAACATCTTGCGCATATATGCAGATCCGATCACGGCAAATTGCTCCAGATTCTCGTCGGTTACCGTCACGTTCGCACCGCAGTCCAGAAGCAGAACGGGATTCTTCATCGGCAAAACCGTACCGATTCCCGCGCGTTGCAATCCCTTGATCTTGCGCACAATCAAGGTAGCGCCCGTAAAGAGTGCACCCGTATTTCCCGTGCTGACAAAGGCATCGCCCCGCCCTTCGGCAAGCAAACGCAAGCCAACTGCCATGGACGACTGTTTTTTGGCGCGTGTGATCGAAAGAGGATCATCCTCCATTGTGATCACATCCTCGGCATGAACGATCTCAATACCGCTCAGATCAAAATTTTCCGCCTTTGCGATCGACTCGATCGCGTTGCGGTCTCCAACCCAAATATATTCGGCATCAAGTTCGCGCGTTGCCATGATCGCGCCCTTGACGGTTTCCTCGGGGGCATTGTCGCCCCCCATGATATCCACAATGATTTTCATTTATCTTTCCTCGGCTGAGATCGCCGATCCTTCTTTTATTTACGTGGCGTCGGTTGAACAAGCGTCACCGCCCGCAATCGACTCGATCAGCGCAAGCGCGCGTTCGGCAAGCTTTTCATTTTTGGCGGTCTTTCCGCCTTTGACGCGATAGCCCAGCGGCGGAACGATTCCGAAATTGGCATTCATGGGAACAAATGCCCCCACTCCGCCTCGGCTGACGTAAGCCGCCATAGCACCGAGCATGGTCTCCTCGGGGAAGATCCTTGCCGTCTCGCCTTTTGCGCGACGCGCCGCATTGATGCCCGCAACAAGCCCGCTTCCCGCTGACTCTACGTATCCCTCAACGCCTGTCATTTGCCCCGCGAAGAAAATCTGCGGGCGCGATTGCATGGAGTAATCGGCTTGCAAAAAGCCGGGAGAATTCAGATAGGTGTTTCGGTGCATGATACCGTAGCGCAAAAACTCGGCGTTTTCAAGCCCGGGGATCATGCGGAACACGCGTCTTTGCTCGGGAAAGGTCAGGTGCGTTTGAAAGCCAACGAGATTGAACATCGTTGCCTCCACGTTCTCCTTGCGGAGCTGCACAACGGCATATGCCTCCTTCCCCACGCGGGGGTCAATGAGCCCCACCGGCTTGAGCGGTCCGTAACGGAGCGTATCGTAGCCGCGCCGTGCCATTACCTCCACCGGCATGCATCCCTCAAAAACCTTCAAAGACTTTTGACTCTCACGGTCAAATTCCTTCAGCTCTGCCTCCTCGGCGGATAGCAAAGCCTCGTAAAAGGCATCATACTGTTCCTTTGTCATCGGGCAGTTGATATAGTCCGCATCGCCCTTATCATAGCGCGACGCAAAATATGCGACGTCCATGTTGATCGACGCGTAGTCCACGATCGGTGCCGCCGCGTCAAAGAAATGCAATCCCTCACACCCAAGATCGGTTTGCATGTAGTTCGCCATGCGATCCGAGGTAAGGGGTCCTGTTGCGATCACGGTAACGCACCCGTCCTCCACCCGATCCGCCTCGGCGGAAACCACCTCGATCATCGGGCAGGAACGGATCTTATCGGTGATATATTGCGAAAATTTCACGCGGTCGACCGCCAACGCCGAGCCCGCGGGGACACGTGTGGCATCTGCCGCTTCCATGATCAGCGACCCAAGGCGGCGCATCTCCTCTTTGAGAAGCCCCACGGCATTGGATACACTGTCTGAGCGAAGCGAATTGGAACAGACCAATTCCGCAAAATCGGGGGTGTGATGAGCGGGGGTGTATTTTTCGGGTTTCATTTCAAAAAGCCGAACCCGCGCGCCGTTGCGAACAGCCTGCCATGCGGCCTCACACCCTGCCAGCCCCGCTCCGTAGATATGAACGATCGGTTGATCCATCATTCCTCTGTTCCCTCGGACGTCTGATTTTCGATCACACGCGAATACCCGCAATTCGTATCATGGCACACAAGCAGGTTTTTCCCCTTCTTGCGGAAGAGCAGCTTGCCGCAATTGGGACAATGCTCATTCACGGGCATATCCCAGGACGAGAAATCACACGTGGGATATTTTTCACAGCTATAGAAAACCGAATGGTTACGGCCAAGCTTTGTGATCACTTTTGCGCCGCACTTGGGGCAATCCACGCCGGTCTCACGCACGCGCGCCTTGGTGTACTTGCATTCGGGATAGCGGCTGCAAGCATAAAAGCTTCCGAATTTTCCCGTACGGAGAACCATATCCGCTCCGCATTTCTCGCATTTGAAATCAGCGATCACGGGAGCCTTCTTCTTCTCCGCCTCGGATTCCTCATTTTCTTCGGAATCGGTTACGACGGGAGCCGTTAAGGGCTTGGTGTTGCGGCAGGTGGGATAATTGGGACATGCGGCAAATTTGCCGAAGCGTCCGTTTCTGACAACCATGCGGCTGCCGCACTTATCACAGATAATATCGGTCTCCTCAGGCGGAACCTCGATCGCATTCTCCCCGATCGTCTTTTCCGCAACCTCAAGCTGCTTGGAGAAATCCCCCCAGAAGCGACGAAGAACGTTCAGCATCTCCTCGTTTCCGTCCTCAATCTCATCGAGTGCCTTTTCCATCTCCGCGGTAAATCCGTAGTCAACGATCGAAGCGAAATTCTCCAGCATGAGCTTATTGGTAACCTCTCCCAAGGGGGTGGGCACAAACGCTTTTCCCTCTCGCTTCACGTAATTGCGCGCAAGAATGGTGGTAATGATGCTGACGTACGTACTGGGACGTCCGATATCCAGATCCTTGAGCATTTGAATGAGCGACGCATCGTTATAGCGTACGGGCGGCTCTGTAAAATGCTGAGTCAGCTCTGCGTCATCGGCATTCAACATCTGACCGTTTGCCAGATTGGGCAAACGAATATCCTTGACCTCGCGCGGATCATCGGCATTATTGCCCGACTCCTCCTCGCTCTGCTCATAAACCGCCATATATCCGGGGAATTGAACCGAATAGCCGCTGGTGCGGAAGATATAATCGGCACAAAGGAAATCAATGGTGATTGTATCCAATACGGCAGATTCCATCTGGCTTGCGATAAAGCATTCCCAAATCAGCTTGTAAAGCTTGAACTGATCGGCTGTGAGCTGCTTGCGAAGACGTTGCGGCTCAAATGCAACGTTGGTGGGACGGATCGCCTCGTGCGCGTCCTGCGCGCCTGCCTTGGTCTTAAAGACGCGGGGCGTTTCGGGGCAATAGCTCTCACCGTATTTTTGTTTGATAAATTCGCGTGCGCTTGTCTGCGCGTCAGCCGAAATACGGACCGAATCGGTACGCATATAGGTGATCAGACCCTGCACACCGCCAAGCTCCGTGCCGAGATTGATACCTTCGTAAAGCTCCTGCGCTACGCGCATGGTGCGCTGGGACTGAAATCCAAGCTTGCGGAACGCCTCCTGCTGCAGGGTGGAGGTTGTAAAGGGGGCTGCGGGGAGCTTATGCTTTGCCGCCTTTTTGACCGAGTGGACCGCATACTGCCGTCCGTTCACCGCCTGTGCGACAGCCTGTGCCTCTGCCTCGCTGGAAAGTCGGATCTTTCCGTTCCGATCCCCCCAAAAGTGAACGATAAAGTTCTTTCCGTCGGGGCTGTGAAGCATGGAATCGATGGTCCAATACTCCACAGGTACAAAGGAACGGATCTTTTCCTCGCGCTCCACGATCATGCGCGTTGCGACCGACTGTACGCGTCCCGCGCTCAAGCCGCTCTTCACGTTTTTCCAAAGCAGAGGGCTGAGCTTATAACCGAGGATACGGTCAAGAATACGGCGTGTCTGCTGAGAATTTACAAGATTCATGTCGATCGGACGGGGCGACTTGATTGCCGCCTTTACCGCGGTTTTTGTAACCTCGTTGAAGCAGATGCGCTGTGTTTTTTCTTCCGGAATCCCAAGTGCCGCGGCGAGATGCCAAGCAATGGCTTCTCCTTCGCGGTCAGGGTCGGTTGCGAGGAAGATCTTGTTTGCCGCCTTTGCCTCTCGGCGGATCTCTTTGATCAGATCGCCCTTGCCGCGGATATTGATATAATGCGCGTCAAAATCATGTTCAATGTCGACACCGAGAGAGCTCTTGGGCAGATCTCTGACGTGTCCGAAGGACGCGATTACTTTATAGTTGGTTCCGAGATATCCTTTCACAGTCAAAGCTTTGGAAGGAGACTCCAAAATCACCAGATTATTTGCCATTTTTGGTTCCTTTCTGTCAAGGGTTATTTTTTAGTATATAGTGCACCCGGAAGCTTTTGGATCAGCCCCAGGATTTCAAGCATCGTAAGTGCGGCAACGATGTCGCCGTATGAAAAGTCCAATCCGCAAAGCGCGTCCGCATGAATGGCGCGGTCATCCGGAATTGCCTCCAGCACCGCGCGTTGGACCTCATTGAGAGAGGTCAGAACCTCGTCGGGGGTTTGCCGTGCAGTCGGTGCTTCCGCCTCACGCGCCTGCCTCGATTCGGTCAGGTGGGCGGAGACTGCTTCGTCCGTCCTTCCTTTGCGGTTCCCGCTCGGTTTGGCCGCTCGCTTTTTCGGCTTCGGCGCAGCTTCCTCAATCGGTGCCGTTGCTTGCAGGCGAGGCGATTGAGGGGTGGGACCTTTATGGAGCGTGATCACGCCCATCTGCTCCAAAAAGGCGAGATCCGCCTCGGAGCGATCGCCGATCTTGAGCAATCTCGCAGTATCAAGCGTCTCTGAGAAAACGTACGCATAGCGGTCCAGAATATCCTTTGCCTGCGTTACGAGATTGGCACCGTCTCGCAAAAGCCCGTTTGTTCCTTCCGCTCCAACGCTTCCAACGTTGGCAGGAATCGCAAATACGTCTCTGCCCTGCACGATCGCATCCTTTGCCGTGATCAAAGAACCGCTTCCAATACCCGCCTCTACCACAACCGTGCCGTGCGAAAGTCCGCTGATCAGCCGGTTTCGGATCGGGAAATGATAGGAGTTGGGGCGCGTTCCGGGCGGATACTCGGAAAGGATCACACCGGTTCGGCGGATCTCGTCTCGGAGCCGCTGATGATGGCGCGGATAAACAACATCGACGCCGCAGCCGAGGATCGCAACGGTAGTTCCCTTTGCGGCGATTGCCGCGGCAGCAGATACGCCGTCAATTCCCGCCGCCATTCCGCTGATCACCATTGCCTTTGTGCAAGCAAGCTCATATGCAAGCTTATACGCAGACCGCAATCCGTAAGCGCTCATGCGCCGTGTGCCCACCATGCCAACACACAGCCGTGTATTGAAATCGGGAAGCGTTCCGCTGTAATAGAGCAGAACGGGCGGACTGTCAATCTGACGGAGTGTATTGGGATATTCCCCATCCGAATAGGCGAGAATCCCGATGCCGGACCGTTCACACACGTCAAGAATATCGGTTGCATGTGAAAGATTTTTATCGGCAAGCTTTTTACGGGTGCGATCGGAAAGAGACAGCCGTTCCAATTCTTCCTCTTCCGCGTGGAAAATATCGTATGGATTTTCATAAATACTGATCAACGCGCGGAAATCGCGGTTGGCAGGGCCCAAAGCCTCGGCAAGCCATATCCAGAATAGCATTCCCTTTTGCATCCGATCGCACTCCTTTCCAAAAATCAAACGGTTGTTTTTCCAACGAACTCCCACATCAGGAGCGATGCCGCAACTGCGGCATTAAAAGACTCGGCACGGTCACTCATCGGAATCATCACGCAAGCATCGCATGCCGCGATCGTCTCATCGGTCAATCCGTGTCCTTCGTTTCCGATCACAACGGTGTCATGCTCCGAAATTGCGAAGCTTCCCAAGCGCTTTGCGGAGGGATCGAGTGCCGCCGCATAAACGCGCCGCCCTGTCCCACGCAACTGCGCGATGACCTGCGCAAGGTCGTCCACACGGTCGATCGGTTGATTAAAAAGCGTTCCCATGGAGGCGCGCACCGCACGGGGATGGTAAATGTCGGCGCAATCCGAGCTCATGATCAAGCGGTCAACTCCAAGCGCTGCCGCGCTGCGAATGATCGCTCCGATATTGGAGGGATCCCGAACCGATTCCACCAGCACGATTCGCTCGTTTTTCAGCTTCAAAAAATCGGCGCTATTATATATTGTAATGTTTTTTTGAAATTTGTCAATATATTTTGCCACACAAATTACGCCTTCGGGTGATTTTTCTTCCGAAATTTTATCAAAAAGTTCGTCAGAAAGAACCAAGATCCGCTTTGCACCTTCAAAGTTCGTGCTTTCACACCATTCGGAATATGCCCTGCCGATGCGTTCCGCGCTTGATTCACGCAACGCAACAAGCTCAAGTGCGAGCCGATTTCGCACCGCCTCCTCCAGCAATTTAATGCCGTCGAAGCGGAAGGAACAATGTGCCTCGCGCGCCTTTCTGTCGCTCAATTTACACAATTCAACCACCGTTCGGTTCTGCCTGGAACAGATCACTTCCTGGCTCCAATTCACAAAAACAGCCTCCTTTCCGTCCATTTTTATGAAAAAACCACCTTGCAAAAAGGTGTCTATCAATGACAAAAACCCGATGAAATCATCGGGTTTTTATTCTCAAAATCAGAGAGCTGCCTTTGCCTGTGCGCAGAGTGCTGCAAATGCTTCCTTATCGGAAACAGCAATTTCAGCCAGCATCTTGCGGTTGAGGTTAATGCCTGCCTTCTTCAAACCGTGCATAAAGGTGGAGTAGTTCATACCGTTCACCTTTGCCTGTGCGGAAATTCTGGTGATCCAGAGAGAACGGAAGTCTCTCTTCTTCATCTTTCTGCCGGCGAATGCATAGTTGCCGCTCTTCATAACGGCTTGCTTTGCCATCTTAAAATGCTTGGATTTTGCTCCCCAATAGCCCTTGGCTGCCTTGAGCATGGACTTTCTTCTCTTGCGCGTCATCATTGCGCCCTTAACTCTTGCCATTTTCTATATCCTCCGTTTCGTCTTATTTCAGAATCAATGTCTTCAGATTCTCTGCCATCTTACCCTGCACCATCGTGCTGGAACGCAGATGTCTGAGTCTCTTTGCGCTCTTATTACCGGTCTTATGACGGTGCGAGCTGTGGAACATTTTTACCTTGCCGTTGGCGGTTACGGAAAATCTCTTGGCAGAAGCCTTATGTGTTTTGACCTTTCCCATTTTCATTACTCCTTTTTTCTGTTTTCGGCATTTGGATGATGCCGATGATCTTACAATTTGAGGTCTCTGCGAATGCAAAGAACCAAAGCTGCGGTTTCGCGTGCCGAATTATTTGGCTTTGACAGGTGAAATCACCATACTCATAAATCTGCCGTCCAGAACAGGCTTCTTATCCACCGTTCCAACCTCAGAACACGCCGCTTCGAAGCGCTCCAGCACCTCGCGGCCGATATTCATATGGCTCATCTCGCGTCCCTTAAACTTCATTACAACGCGCACCTTGTTTCCGTCGGTCAAAAAGCGGATCGCATGCTTGACCTTGGTTTCAAAATCGTGCGTATCAATGCGGCAGGACAACTGGATCTCCTTGAGTTCAACGGTCTGCTGCTTTTTCTTGGCTTCCTTCTCACGCTTATCGCGTTCAAAACGGAATTTTCCATAGTCCATGATCTTGCACACGGGCGGGGTTGCCTGCGATGCCATCATTACAAGATCCATTCCGCGTTCATAAGCCATTTCCAATGCTTTTGCCGAACTCATGATGCCGAGCGATTCTCCGTCAGATCCGATCAAGCGGACTTCTTTCGCGGTAATCTCCTCGTTGAGCAGGTTTTCTTTGTCTTTCGCGCTAATAGTTCAACACCTCCAAGCGAAAAAAATAAACCGTACAAAGACACAGCATCTCCGCACGGCTCCCCCATTGCGCACATTTTGCACAAAAGGATTTTACGTTATCAACCCACATCACAACCGGTGTGTAGGTGAGAGCGGAGTGCTCTGCTTTGTTTTACTCGCGTATTATACCACAGTTTTCCCGCTTTGTCAATAGCTTTTCAAAAAAATTTTTACACAATATTTTTTCACCTTCCATTTTTTGGTACGACATGAAATGTCTATTGGAAAAATGGACAAAAGAAGCGAACAGAATGGGCATTAAATTCTACTCCATATGCTTTTTCACAAATTTTTTTGCCGATTTTCGTCACTATTGAATATTTACAAATCGCACTGACTTTGGTATAATATTCATGCTGACAGGCAACCGTCTGTCAGGTTCCCCTTTTTTGCACACCACTTTCCGATTTTGCGAAATGCCAAGCTTATGGCATCCCTGCGCATCAGCGGTCTCGGTGTGCAATTTTTAGTTTATATACAAAAAACCATGCGGGGCGGTATCTTCTCAAATACCGTCCCGCCTTGTATGAAAAATTGCTTTACAGCTTTTCGGGGTAAATCCCCTTTTTATGAAGCAGCTTCAGCTCCGTCATAACGGTTTCGCGATCCGCCTGATAGGTGATGCCGAACCAGCGATCGCCCGAAGCTCTTGCCTGGACAGAGATCTTCTGTGTCTCCAGAAAATCGTTTACCATCACAGGCAACAGGCACTCCGCCTTGATCTGCTCGGGCGTAAGAGCATGCAGAAAATCCTCAAAATAGTTCTGCATATCGGCAAGCAGCTCGGGGTGGAAGCCCCAGATATTCATAGAAACCATTTCCTGCGGGTCGAGTCCGCCATACTCACCCACAATGCGGTGATCTTCCTCATAATGAATATCATGTGTTTCATCTACACGGCGCAAATACCCTCTCTGCACGTCACAGATCCCACGGGTCACGCCGCCGTTTTCGCTCATCGTATTGCCGAGGATATACGGAACCATTCCCGCCTCGGATTTGGATTGGAAACCGCTGAGCATTTCATGCATCAACCGAAAGGCTTCCTTGCCGTAATAGTCATCTGCATTGACGGTTGCGAAGGGACCGCGGATCACGTCCTTGGCGCAGAGCACCGCGTGAACCGTTCCAAAAGGCTTGACACGGTCGGCAGGGACCGAATACCACGCGGGAAGTGATTGCATGTCCTGCACCGCGTAATCAACGCGTACGCGCCCCTCAATGCGTTTTCCGACACTTTCCCGAACGGTTTCCACCATTTCTTCCTTTAAAATAAAAACGATCTGCGTAAAACCCGCCTCGATCGCATCATGGATCGAGTATTCCATCAAGATCTCACCATTGGGACCCACGTGAGAGATCTGCTTATTTCCACCGAAGCGGCTGCCAAGGCCTGCCGCCAGAATCACAAGTGTTGTATCCATCAATAAATAAACCTCCTTTTATTCGATCGTCTTTTATTATACACGTTTTTTGTCGCTTTGTCAAGTCCGTTTAAGAAAGCCGCCGCGGGGTCAACCGCGGCGGCTTTCTTATGAAATGAAGAAATTATTTTTTCTTGCGAACGATATCCAGGATATCGTCAAAATCATCATCGTCGGAAACAGGTTTGGTCTGCTTCGGAACGGGCTTTACCACGCGTCTGACTGCGGGAGCCTCTGCGGGAGCAGCTTTCTTTTCAACGGGAGCCTCTGCGGGAGCAGCCGCCTTTGCAGCCTCCTTCTGGAAAACAGAGGTGCGGTTTTTGGGAACGTTGCGAGCAGCGTCCTCGGGCTTCTTTTCAAAACCCGTGGCGATGATCGTGATGCGCATCTCGTCCTCAAGCTCCTCGTCAAGCGTAACACCCCAGATCACGTTTGCGTCCTCGTGTGCCTCTTGCGCGATCAGCGTGGAAGCGAGCTCGGTATCCTCGAGCGCTACGTCGGGAGAAACCGAAATGTTCATCAGGATACCCTTTGCGCCCTTGATGGAGGTTTCAAGCAGCGGGCTGGAGATTGCCTCTCTTGCAGCCTGCTCTGCCTTATCCTTACCGGTTGCGGCACCAACGCCCATGTGTGCATAGCCCGCGTTTGCCATAACGCTGGTAACGTCGGCAAAGTCGAGGTTGATCAGACCCGTGACGTTGATCAGATCCGAAATACTCTTTACACCGCGGCGAAGCACGTCGTCGGCAATGTTGAACGCATTGGAGATCGAGATCTTGGTTGCGGTAACCTCCTTGAGGCGCTCGTTGGGAATTACGATCAGAGAGTCAACGTACTGTGCGAGCTCGGCAATACCTGCCTCAGCCTGCTCCATTCTTCTCTTACCTTCGAAATTGAAGGGTTTGGTTACGATACCGACCGTGAGAATATCAAGCTCACGTGCAACACGTGCCACTACGGGAGCTGCACCCGTTCCGGTTCCGCCGCCCATACCGGCTGTGATAAACACCATATCGGTGCCCTCAAGCAGCGTGCGGATATCGTCAATCGACTCCTCTGCCGCACGTTCACCGATCTGGGGGTTTGCGCCCGCGCCGAAGCCTCTGGTGATTTTTTCACCGATTACGAGCTGGCTGGGTGCTTCAGACTTACGCAGAGCCTGACGGTCGGTATTTACCGAAACGAAATCGACGCCGCGAATGTTGCTGACGATCATGCGGTTTACGGCATTGTTTCCGCCGCCACCTACACCGATAACCTTAATGTTAACGCCACATTCCAGGCTATCATCATGTTCAAATGTCATGGTTTTCATCCTCCCGAACTTTTACAATCTTCGGATTTTTATGATCCGACGCCCATTTTCAGGGCAATTTAGACTTACTCATATAATATCATACTATTTTTTTTCGGATTTTGCAAGTGTTTTTTTAATTTTTTTGAATAAAATCACATTTATTTTTCAAAAATCTTTTTTTTAGGCCGTTTTTGTCGCATTCACTCTGCTTTTTTCGACAAAAACGGCCCATTTCATGATTGAATTCAATTTTTTAGTCCGATAGCAACGTATCGGAGGCACCGAGCAGACGGAAGGTGGGCTTACTCAGATTGGTAACGTCTACCACCGCGCTCATACCGCCAAGGTCGCCCTTCATTTCCAAAATGCCGCTGATGATCTCAAGCTTGAGAGAAAGGTCGTCCACACGTCCAAGCTCAACACGGCAGGTGTTATCCATCACGTAGGAAACGCTATATTTTTTCGAAAAATCGATGGAGGTCACGCGATCCAAAATCTCCTGCTCCTCCAGCACCCCGATCAGCTCTCCGATGTAGGAAAGATCCATTTCCTCTTTTTCAAAATGCAACGGTTTTCCGATCGAAAGCGATTGAATCTGCGGCAACTCGACCCTTAAAAAATCCGAGAAATCAGCCGCGTCCTCCGAGCGCTCCAACACACGGAAATTAGAATCGAGAGAATAGTAATCACCGTTAAATTCGGTGTACATAACGTTCTCGCGCTCGCTGATCACAATGGTGATCTTGGAAAAGCTCTTTCCGACACCGATTTCATTGACATAGAGACACTCTGCCCAGATCGCCTGACAAACGGCATCCACGTCAACCCCGAGGATCTCCTGCCCTACTTCTATACCCGATGCCTCAATGATCTGCTCGGCGCTGTAGTAGCTGTTTCCCTCCACCACGATCGTCTTCACGCGAAAGAGCGGGAGAATGATCAGGAGCATGCCGACCACGAAAATCAATCCCGCAAGACCGAGCATGCAATTGCGCAACAAACGGAGCGCAGCAGGATTCGGGCGCCGTCTTTGCGGAGAGCGCGCGGGTGTCGCGTTTCTCTGCCCGTTCTTTTGCGTTTGATTCTTTTTTACTTCTTGTGCATTCATGATCTTTCAACCGTACCGCATCAGCAGGTGCGGTTATTCCTTCCTTTCTTTTGTCTCAGTGCGTTTTGAGCAACGCACCGATCTCCTCCCAGATTCTACGGTTTGCCTCGGGATCGGCAAACGCAACGATCTTTTCTTCCATACTGTGACGAAGCGTCCCGTCTGTCAGGATCTCCTGTACTGCCGATGCCAGAACGCCCTCTTTTGTTACCGCGTCATCATCAAGCACCTTTGCCGCTCCCGCGCGTCCAAGCTCGGTGGCATTGAGGACCTGATGGTTGTATGCTACGTTTGGAGAGGGGATCAGCACACATGCCTTATGAAGAAGCGCGAGCTCCGAGAGTGTCATCGCACCCGCGCGGCTGATGATCAGATCCGCCGCCACCATGCAGAGAGGCATGTCGTAGATATAGTCCTTCAGAATGCAGTTTTGCACCTCGTCAAGCCCTGCCTCCCGAAAGGCGAGCATACTTGCCTCAAAATCCGCCTTTCCGGTTGCGTGCATGTGCAAAATAGCGGGGTTCTTCGCGCTCAATTCCCGCATCATGGTGATCACGCCGCGGTTGACGTTTTCGGCACCGCCGCTTCCGCCAAAGGAGAGGATAAACAGGCGGTCACTTGAAATTCCCAGCCGCGCTCTCGCTTCCTCGCGTGTGAGTGCGCCAAAGTCGCCGCGCAGAGGATTTCCAACGCGAACCACCTTTTCCCGCCGCCGCAAATGCTGTACGGTATTCGGGAAATTGGTCCAAATGCGATCTACCTTTCCCTGCAGCATGCGAACCGCCTTGCCGGGGTGTGAATTGGACTCATGCACGGCGGTCGGGATCCCCCGTTTTGCCGCCGCCACCATCAGGGGCCAGCAGGCATATCCGCCCGTTCCGATCACAAGATCGGGCTTGAAGGTATCCAGGATCTCCTGCGTATCCTTTGCGTTGGGAGCCGTAAGTGCCAGCCATGCCGCCCGTAGATTGGACAGCGTTGGCAATTTTCCGCGAAATCCGCGCGCTTGCACGAAATAAAGCGGATATCCCGCACGCGGAACAAGATCCTCCTCACGCTTGCCACGCACGCCTACAAACGCGATCTCGGCATTCGGATCATTCTGTTTTACGGTTTCGGCAATGGCAAGCGCGGGATTGATATGCCCCGCCGTTCCACCGCCTGTCAATAGCAAACGCATCTCGGATTCTCCTTTCAAACGGCACACTCTC
This sequence comes from Oscillospiraceae bacterium, assembly GCA_015063585.1. GTDB lineage: Bacteria > Bacillota > Clostridia > Oscillospirales > CAG-272 > UMGS1865. The sequence goes on along the minus strand of SVTW01000002.1, from coordinate 26,941 downwards.
GCCGTATTTTATATTTTTCTGTGGGAAGCATAACGTGAGATCGACAAAATGATTCCCACCTCAAAAACCTGCAACATCAATGAGGTTCCGCCGTAGCTGAAGAACGGCAAGGCAATTCCCGTGTTTGGCATGGAGTTGGTTACAACCGCCACGTTAAGGATCACCTGTAAGACCACCTTAAAGGTCAAGCCGTAAACCGTGAGTGCGCTGAATTTATCGGGGCAATGCCGCGCGATATAGAATCCGCGCCATGCAAACGCCGCAAATAAACCAAGTACCAAAAAGGCGCCCACAAAGCCAAGCTCCTCACAAACAATGGTAAAAATAAAGTCGTTTTGCGGCTGGGAAACGTAACCGAATTTCTGATCGCTGTTTCCAAGCCCTTTTCCGAAAAAGCCACCCGAACCGATCGCCATGAGCCCTTGCAGAGTCTGCCAGGCGGAGCCGAGCGGGTCGGCATCCTCGATGTAAAGCCAAGTCATCACGCGCGCCTGCGCGTATTCCGAGACAAGGACCAGCAGGCATCCCGCGGCAAACACCGCACCCGCGATGCCGAGGATCCATCTCCAGCGTGTTCCGCCAAGAAGCATAACGGCAATGCCGATCATTCCCACGATCATCAATCCCGAAATGTGCTTTTCCGCCGCGATCAAAAGCGCGATCGTGCCGATCATAATTCCCGGACACATCACACCGTAGCGGAAATGTCCGCCGCGCCGCGCGTTTGAAAGGATCTCTCGCTCATGTCTGGAAAGAAAACGCGCAAGCGCGAGAACCAACGCGAGCTTTGCGATCTCGGAAGGTTGTACCGTAAAGATCCCGAGATTGAGCCAACGCTTGGCACCGCTTCCGAGATCCACACCGATCACAAGAACAAGTAAAAGCAAGACAACGGAAACACCAAACAGCACGTAACTGAAGTCGCGCCAGAACAACGGTGTGCAAAATTTCACGATCACGGTTGTAAAGGCAACCGCCATCAAGAGAAAGAGCAGGTGCCGCGCGATGAAATAGGTGTTGTCGTCGTGATACTGCTCGGCGTAAACCGAGGAGGCACTGTATATCATAACGCATCCGAACAGAACGAGTGCCGTTGTGATCAGCAAAAACGGTACGTCCACACTCCCCTTTGCCGGAAGAATCGTTTCGCGCTCGGGCTCGGAGTAGGTTGTCTCAACAGACTCCGCCTTTCCCGACTGTTTCCCGGTTCGAAAAAAGCCGTTTCGGTGCGGTGTATTTGACTGATTCTCTTCCCGATTCATACGCCGCCCCCTTTTTTATGCAATGAATTCATGAAAGCGCAAACCACGCTAACACGCAGAACAAGAGTTCCGCCAATGAAAAGACCGCAACGATCTGATTTTCGCTCCAACCGCACTTTTCAAAATGGTGATGCAGCGGTGCCATGCGGAAGATCCGTCTTCCGCGGCGGTCTTTGCAAATACGCTTGGTAATCTTAAAAACAGTGGATTGGAGCAGGCTTGAAAGCATTTCCAAAATAAAGACAGCCGATAGGATCAATCCAACTGCTTCCTCCTCGGTCTGAAACGCCGTTGCGATCAGCATAGCTCCGAAAAACAGGGATCCCGTATCCCCCATAAAGACTCTTGCGGGATGGAAATTATAAACCAGGAATCCAAGCGACGCGCCGATCAGGATCGCCGCAACGGGAGCAAGCTGCTCGTCGCGGATCACAAACGCCCAGAGCGCAAAGAACGCGCCCGCCACAAAGGTGACCGAGCTTGCGAGTCCGTCGATGCCGTCCGTAATATTGCCGCCGTTGACAACACCGGCAAGGATCAGAATCGCCAAGGGATACCAGAAGATCCCAAGATCCAGCATAATATCGGTAAACGGAACGCGCAAAACGGTATCCATATTTCCCGTGTACGACATCACACATACGTATGCAGCCGCCAGCACAAGCTGTAAAAAGAGCTTTTGTTTGGAGGTCAGCCCCTCATTCTGCTTTTTTACGAGCTTGCAGTAATCGTCAACAAAACCGATCGCGCCGTTTGCCACCGCAAAGGAGAGTGTGAGCGCAAGCGGAATAAAGTGCGCCGAATTGCCACGCACACCTTGCACCACAAAGAAGACTGCCATGACCAGAACGGTGGCGAGAATAAACCCGATCCCGCCCATGATCGGCGTTCCCTCTTTCGATTTGTGCCAACGCGGACCGATGTCCAGGATCTTTTGTCCCAGCTTTCGGGAACGCAAAATCGGAATCAATCTGCTCTCTATGATGACCGTCAGCGCGAAAACAGAAAGCGCAACGGCAATAAATCCAATTATAAACCAATCCATAAAACTGCCGATCCTCTCTCCGCTCAATCAAAGCAAATCCTTCAGATATGCGATAATCCTTTCCGCGCCAACCGAGCGGCTTGCCTTAAACAGTACCACGTCTCCGTCGCAAAGCTTTTCCGCAAGCTGCTGTGCCGTGATCTCCAAGGCGTTTACGTTGGCGTTCTGCACGATATGCGCACGCGGCATTCCGTGCTGTCTCGCGCCCACCGCGATCTGCTCTCCGCCCTTTCCGACCGTGAACAGCTGCTGAATCCCCTTTTTGGTCAGGTACGCGCCGACCGAGCGATGCAACGCAGGGCTATCGACCCCAAGCTCGAGCATGTCGCCCAATACCGCAACACTTCGTTTTCCGGTTCGCATGCTGTATTGGCGAAGCACGTCAACAGCGGCGATCATAGATTCGGGCGAGGCATTATAGCAATCCTCGATCACCGTGATCTTTCCCATCTCATAAATGTGCTGACGCATGCCGTCGGGACTGTAATTCATCAAGCCCTCTCGAATCTCGTCCTCGGAAAGGCCCGCGAAAAAGGCAACCGCATACGCGTAAAGTGCCGCATAGACATTGTGACGGCCGAGCAGACGAATCGAAAGCTCACGCGCCACGTGATCGCCGTGAACAATATCAAATACCGTTCGATCGGTTTCCACTTTGATATTCTTTGCATAAAAGTCGGCTTTTTCACTCGAATGGGACACATAAACCGTTTGGTAACTTTTCCCGCCTACGTTTTGAAGCAAAGGCTCATCCGCGCTCAAGATCAGGATCCCGTTTTCACGGAGTCCGGAAAGTATCTCAAGCTTCGCGCGGCAGATATTTTCGCGGGAGCCAAGCATTTCCATATGCGATGTACCGATATTCGTAATGATGGCAATGTCGGGCTCTGCCGTGATCGAAAGTCGCTCGATCTCACCGAAATCACTCATTCCCATTTCAAGCACCGACCATTCGCTGTCGGTCGGAATTGCCAGCATTGACAAGGGCATGCCAACCGTGCTGTTGTGATTCCCCGGTGTTTTCGCGACCTTGGCGCGAACCGAAAGAACCGACGCGATCAGATCCTTTGTCGTAGTCTTTCCAACGCTTCCCGTAACGGCAACCGTTTTGCAACGGAGATACGCCCTATAATGGTTGGCAAGTCTGGACAGCGCAAGTTCACTGTCATTGACCACGATCGCCGTAGCAGCGGACTGCTCAAGCTCGAGCGTTCTATGCTCGCAAATAATGCATTTACAGCCGCTCGCAATTGCTGCGGCAATATAATCGTGACCGTCCACGCGCTCGCCTCTGAGCGCTACAAACGCAGTCTCTGCATCTGCCTCCCGTGAATCGGTACAGATATAACGTACGGCAACCTCGCCAAGCGCGCCCTGATACAACTCACCGCCGCACAAACGCGCCAAGGTCCCGAAGCTGATTTGATTGATACTGAATGACATTTTCATAGCTCGGTTCTCCGCACTCTCGTTTTAGTCTTTCGCGCGCGTTCGCTCCGCAAAGGCTTCACGCACGAGCTTCTTCTCGGAAAAGGCACATCGGCCCTCCCGCGTAATTTCATATTCCTCATGACCTTTTCCTGCAAGCAGGATCAGGTCTCCCGGCCGCGCGTTGCGAATCGCGTATCGGATCGCGTCGGCACGGTCAACAATCACAACAGAATTCTCCCGCGTATCCATTCCCGCGCAGATCTCATCAATGATCTGTTGCGGATCCTCGCTCCGGCTGTTGTCCGAGGTCACGATCACAAAATCCGCATTGGAGGAAGCGATTTTCCCCATCATGGGACGCTTTCCTTTGTCACGGTCACCGCCGCAGCCAAAGAGCAATACGGTACGACCGCGAGGGTCGCGAAGCTCTGCCGCCGTTCGCAAAAGATTTTCCAGAGCGTCCGGTGTATGCGCGTAATCGATCAAAACCGTGAAATCGGCATCAAAGCCAAGTTTGACCCGCTCCATTCGACCGCGTACCCCGATCAAAGATGCCAGCGCGTCCTGTACCCGCGGTGCGCTGATCCCAAGCTCCAAGGCACAGCAAGCGGCTTGCATGGAATTGATCACGCTGAATCCGCCCGGGATCGAGCATTGGATCCGCATATCCGCGCGGTCCGAACGCAAACGGTATTCCACACCGCTCTCATCTGCCCGCACCCCCTCGGCACGGTAATCCGCGAAGCGAAATTGCGAGCAGGTGATCACCCTTCCGGTCGCCTTTTCCCTCATATAAGCGCTGTACGGAGAATCAAAATTCAGAACAGACAGTTTTGATGCCGAAAAAAGCGCAGACTTTGCCTCGGCATATGCCGTCATGGTACCGTGAAAATCAAGATGCTCGGGGGTGAGGTTGGTAAAGATCGCCGCCTCAAACCGAATCGGTGCAAGCTTTTCCAGCGCGAGCGCATGCGAGGTGACCTCCATGAGCACGTATTCCACACCGTCGTCTACCATCTGGGATAGCAAGCGGTAAAGGGTTTCGGGATCGGGCGTGGTCATATTTGCCGCGGGATTATGCCCGCGCGCGTCCAAATGCCGCCCTGCCGACTCGCATCCAACCGTTCCGATCAGACCGCATCGGTAAAAGGATGCTTCCAAAATGGCACGCAGCATGTGCGTCACGCTCGTTTTTCCGTTTGTTCCCGTTACGCCGATCATTTTCAAATGCTTGGTCGGAAATCCGTACCACGCATGGTAAAGATAGGAGATCGCGCGGCGCGTATTCAGAACCCGCAGAATCGGGATCTTGGTTTCTTCCCCGATCAGCGCGTCGGCTTCGGCGAGGATACAAACGGCGCCCGCCGCGCAGGCATCGGCAATATAAGTATGCCCATCGGTATGCAAACCGCGGATACATACAAAGAGCGCACCTGCCTGCACGTAGCGTGAATCGCTTTCAATTGAATCAATTGTAAGATCAGCATAGCGAGCAGGACAGTCAATGCCTGCCGCATCGCAAAGAAATTTCAGTTTCATAGGATCTTCCCTCCGAAAAATTGAATTGCTTTCACTTCCCGAACGGAAAATCCGTTTTCTTGTTTTTTCCTTTATTATAAAATCAGTAGTCGCCGTCGTTGGTATCGTCAAGATAGCGGAATGTTACCTCGATCACGCTGCCGCGCGGGAGCAGGGTTCCCTTTTCCACGCTTTGCGAGATTACGGTAGCGCCCGTTCCCGACAGATAGTTTTTCGTGCCCTTGATCCGAATATTGAAGCCCGCATTGACAAGCGTTTGATTTGCCGCCACTGCCGTCATTCCCGTAACGTCGGGAACACTGAGCATTTCCGGCTCGGTATTCTTATCGGTATAGAAAATGATCTTTCCCGATGCTTTCTCAATCACGGTCCCCGCCTCGGGATACTGTTTGTAGACTACACCGTCGGGATCTCCCACAATTTCAACCGTAAGCCCAACCCGCTTGGCGTACGTTTCAGCAACCGATGCTCTCCAATAGCGGTAATCGGCAACCTTCAGCGCCTGCTTTTCAAGCTCCTGTTCTGTGTAGACCGCCTCCACGCCGAGATACGGCAGAATGGTCTCCATCACGTTTCCAACATAAGGAGCCGCAACTGTGCTTCCGTAAAGCAAGCCTTTGGTCGGCTCATCTACAATGATGATCACCGCGTACTGCGGATCATCGGCAGGGGCATATGCGACCGTGGAGCAGACGTACTGTCCCACGCTCCCCGCGTTCTTTTTCTCAGAGGTTCCGGTCTTTGCCGCAATGCGATATCCTGCCACGTATGCGTTTTTCGCGCCTCCGTTGCCCGAAACACCGCCCTCGAGAATATCCGAAACCGTTTGGCAGATCTCACTGCTCACCACCTGACGCAATACCGTGGTGTCGAAGGATTTGATCACGCTTCCGTTTTCGTCCGTAATGGAGGAAACGAGGTGAGGCTTGACAAGGTATCCGCCGTTTGCAACGGCACTGACCGCTGTGATCTGCTGCAAGAGTGTGACGTTAAAGTTTTGACCGAAGGAATAGATCGCAAGGTCGAGATCGGTAAAATTCGCCTCCGGGGCAAACAGACTCACTCCCTCACCCGGCAGGTCGATTCCCGTCTTTTGCAGATATCCGAAGGATTTCAGATAGCCGTAGAAGGTCTCTCTGCCAAGTCTTGTTCCAACCGTCATCAAAACGGGGTTGCAGGACTGCTGAATGCCCTGCACGAAGCTGAGCGAGCCGTGACCGTTTACTTTATGACAATGGATCGAATGACCCAAAATATTCAAGTGTCCGCGGCAGTAAAAGCTTTCCTCGGTGCTGACAACCGATTCTTCCAATGCCATTGCCGCCGTAATGACCTTAAAGGTCGAGCCCGGAATGTAGGACTCGGTAATTGCCTTATTGGACCACATGCCAAGCAAAAGCTGTTGCTTGAGCGCGGTGTATTCATCGCTCCCCAATTCAAGACCGCTGGTTTCGAGCTTCGCGACCGACTGAAAATCCAAAGCCCACGGATCGTTGAGGTTAAAATCGGGATAAACCGCCATGCCGAGAATTTCGCCCGTGTTGACGTTCATCACGATGCCCGCCGCACGGTTTTGTCCCTCGGATTCAAGATAAGCCGCTTCAAGCTGTTCCTCAAGTGCCGATTGCACGAAAACGTCGAGCGTGGTGTGAACGTGATAGCCGTCCTGTGCCGCAATGTATTCCTTATATTCATAAGGCATTTCGTTGCCCTGCGCGTCGCGAGCCGTGATGTAGCGTCCGTTTGTGCCCGCCAGCAGTGCGTTATAGGAATATTCCAAACCGTACAGTCCGCCGCCGTCGCTTCCGGTGAAGCCGAGAACGTGAGATGCCAGATCCTCGTAGGGATAATAGCGCGTGCTGGTGGTTTCCAGATAGATCATACGCTCCAGACCGTATTCATCAATAAACGCCCGAACGCGATCGGCAGAGCTTTCATCCGCCTCACGCAGAATGGTGCGGTCAAGATAACGCGTATAGGTGGTTTGCTTCATAACGTAATCGTAACCAACGTCCAAAGCAGTGGAAAGTCCCTCGGCAATCAATTTGTCCAAGCGGATACCGTCCGCGATCTCATCATGCTCGCTTTGCGCCGCGGCAATGGCGGAGGGAGAAATAAAAATACGGTAGGTACTGATATTGGTGGCAAGCAAAACGCCGTTTGCGTCGTAAATATTACCGCGCGTGGCATTGACCTGTGATTCGGTGGTGATCTGCTCGATTACCTTTTGACGGTAACGCGCATACCCCGCGGTTTGCAAAAGCAGAATTCGAAAAAGCAGAAGCGAGAGAAGAACAACCGCAAACGTGAGCAGAATTTTGGATCGGGATAAAACCTTGGGATGTATGCTCTCGTTTGGATCCTGCGGTACCTCGGGCAGGCGTTCACTCATTATCTTCACCCTGTTTTCGTTACAAGAAAAACTGCCTTTCTTTCAAATTTTTGGGATCCGTTCGCGATCCCATTATTAATCTTATGGAGGAAAATCCGAGGTTATGACAGCCTCGGATTTATTTTACGCCTATCGCACTCAGAATTGCCGAAAGATTAACGGTTTGATCACGCTCGCCTTCAAAGGTCTCAACCGAATCGCCTGCATTCAGTGCAAGATATTGCATTTTAATATATTCCTCGCTCACCATACCGTATTCCTCGGTTGCGATGCGGTAAATTTCGATCAGATTCTGCTGCGCTTGAAAATCCGACTTCAGCTCCACCACCTCGTCGGAAAGCTTTGAGATCTCGGAGCGGATCGAATTGAGATTGTTTTCGGCACGCGTTAATAGAATCGAGCTTGCCACAATGAGCATCAAGGACATAGCAACCGCCAGCACCGCCGCAAATGCCGAAACGGGAAACCGTCTGATCTCGTGCGAGGTATCGGGCTTAGAAAAATTAAACCACGTAGGGGCTTGGTGCCGCATATTCGCGACCCATTCGCCCGGCAGATGCTTGGCGCGGTCTACAATCCTCGCCAAAGCAGCCGTTCCGCGCGAGCTGCGATTGACACAGCGATCGGAAAGCACAGCTTGCTGTGATTCCAAGATTGCGTTGTTCGCGGTGTTGGCTTGGATTGACGGGAATCGATTTTTCTTTTCGCAATTCATGCTTTCCAATTTCCTTTCATTTTATTTTACTTATGGTATTACAGCTTTTCAGCTACGCGAAGCTTGGCGCTCCGCGCACGCGGATTGATCGCCAGCTCCTCGTCCGATGGCAGGATCGGCTTGCGGCTGACCACCTTCACGATCGGCCGTTTACCGCATACACATACGGGAAAGCTCTTCGGACAGGTGCATCCCTCCGCAAGGCCCGCAAAGGTCTGTTTTACGATGCGGTCCTCCAACGAATGGAAGGTGATAATGGCAATTCTGCCACCCGGCTTCAGGAGACGAACGGCGGAACGGATCGCGGGTGCGATCACATCCAGCTCGGCATTCACCTCAATGCGTAACGCCTGAAACGAACGCTTTGCCGGATGATGTCCGCCGTCTCTTTTCGCGGAAGGGATCGAGCGTTTGATGATCTCAACCAGTTCCCCTGTGGTTTCGATTGGTGCCCGCTCCCTTTCGCGGATAATGTTCGATGCAATTCGCGAGGAAAAACGTTCCTCGCCGTATTCAAAGAGGATCCTGCGCAAGGCATCCTCGCTGTATTCATTTACAATCTTTCGTGCGGTAAGCGGATTGCGGCGATCCATTCGCATATCGAGCGGCGCGTCCGCCTGATAGGAAAACCCGCGCTCAGCCGTGTCAAGCTGATAAGAGGAGACACCAAGGTCGAGCAGCATGCCGTTGATCGCGTTGATCCCCAACGATTCGCACACCGAACCTACCTCACAAAAATTACTGCGTACCACGCGTGCGCGCTCCCCGTAAGTGGAAAGCCGTTCGGTTGCCACCGCAACCGCGGTCTCATCCTGATCGAGCGCGAGAAGCATGCCGCCCTCACCAAGATGCGAGGCGATTACAGAGCTGTGACCCGCGCCGCCCGCGGTGCCGTCTACGTAAATTCCGTTTGGAGAAATGGCAAGCGCCTCTATACATTCATCCAGCAAAACCGGACGGTGCGAAAATTCAACCGATTCCGACATGGGGTACGTCCTTTCTTTCGATTCAGTGTATCACTCTGCCAATCAGAGTCCGAGAGATTCCAGCTCGGCAAGGATCGCGGAAATATCCTCGTTTGCCTTGAGATTATCGTATGCCACGTCGGACCAGATCTCCGCGTAATCGCAGCAGCCGACAAACACCACGTTTTTCTCGATTTCGGCATAGGAGACAAGCTCCTGCGGCAAAACGATTCTTCCCTGTGAATCGGGCGTGACCTGAACCAATGAGGCGTGCAGGTAGCGCAATATTTTTTCGGAAAGCCGACGGTTCTGCTCTCGCAGGGGGGCTGTGTACTTTTCCCAACCCGCGAGCGAGTATGCCTTCAGGCATTTTTCGCGAATGTCCTTGGCGATAATAAACGACGCGCCAAGCTCATCGCGCAGCTTTGCGGGAACAAAAATTCGATTTTTGCTGTCTAAACTGTGTCTGAATTCACCGCCAAGCATTTCGGCTTCCTCCATTTCTCTGAAATTTCGGTGGATTTTTCCCCACAAATGCTCCATTTTGAAACATCGCGCTCCACCACGCACCACTGCGTAATAATATTATAAACTATTAATCAAGAATGCGCAAGAGGTTTTTGAAAATTTTTTTAAATTTTTTTCATTTTTTTTGCGATATTTTATCAATTTTTTTGCTTTCTCGCGGTGATCCTTTTTCTTTATGTAAAATATTTACATTTTTGGTGTTTTCAGACAAATTCAGAGTGAAAAATTTGAGAAAGATTTTACATAAGAAGTTGGAAAAAACCGCTTGACGCGTATTCCAAAATATGCTATACTGTTTATAGTAATTTGATTATATAATTTCATTTACGAGATCGACAGAAAGAAGGATAAAAATGGAACAGAACCGTCAAAATACCGCTACATTGGAAGAAGCCCTGATTCGTCTGCGTCAATCCTTGAAGGAACGTGAAAAATTGAAAACCGGCCGTACCCCGCAGATCTGCTCGGATGAGTCGATTCGCGAGATGGTGCGTCTGATGCCGCGCAAGCCCTCGGATTTTCTCAGCATTCCCGGTGTCGGACAAGCATTTGTTGAAAACTTTGCCAGAGACTTTTTGATTTTGCTTGCCGATTATAATGGAGCTGCCGAGGCACCCGCTGCAAACCGCTCGGTGGACGAAACGCTCAGAGAGCTTTCCAAAAAGCTGATCAACATCAATCGCAACAACCGAATGCTGTTCCTCCCCCGCCTTTCTCCGAAATATGCGGTCGATCTTTTCGATGCCTCGGGAAGCTACAATCCGCTCGATATTTTGTTTGGCGACAGCAAGGGACCTATTACCATTGCCGACGTTTCCTCGCAGGATCTTCCCCGTACCGATCCCACCCGCGAGCGTTATCGCAACCTTGTGGGATTGATCCGCGAAACCGTGCGCGATATGCGCGACAAGGGTCAAAACGACCTCTACATCGGCTATCCCTTTGTGCAGGGCAATCTTGTAAACGGAGAATTTGGCATCCGCGCGCCGCTCTGTCTCTTCCCCGTCACGCTTGACCGCAGCACCGCCAACATTACCGTGCAGGCAGATCCCACGCGTGACATCATCTACAACGGCACGCTGATCCTCGCGCATGACAAATTCAACAGCATTACAACACCTCTGCCCGATTGCTCGGTTGAGGAGATCGACCCCGAAACCTTCCTGCAAAATCTGCTCGATTTTTATAAAGAAAACGATATTCGCATTGAATACGACAGCGATGAGCTGAAAAAATTCAAGGAATATCCCGGCGAGTCCTTCCCGCACTATGCACGCGGAACACTCAAGCTGGTTCATAACATCGTTATTGGAAAGTTCCCTGCTTATTCCAACTCGATCCAACGCGATTTTGACGAGATTCTGGAAAAAGGACTGATCAATCGCCTTGTCTCAGACCTCGTTTCGGACTATGGAGCCACCGATTTCTATTCCGAAAATACCAACTCCGATCTGGAGCTCAACCAACCCGGCAAAAAAATGGATATCAGCGAGCATTCCCTCGTTTATATCAATGCGCTCAACAGCGCACAGGAAGCCGTTTTGCATGCAGCAGAAACAATGGACGAGTTGGTTGTGGAGGGCCCTCCCGGCACGGGTAAATCGCAAACCATCACCAGCCTGATCACACAGTTTGTAAACGAAGGCAAAACCGTTTTGATGGTTTCCGAAAAGAAAACCGCGCTCGACGTTGTTTATTCGCGTCTTGGCACGCTTTCGCGCTATGCCATGATGATGGACGATTCCAACAACAAAAACCTGTTCTATACGCAGCTGGAGCGTCTGCTTTACAGCAACGACGCAAACGCTCCCCTGCAGGCACCCGATCTTTCGGCACTTTCCACCGAGATCGACACCGACGTTGCAACGCTTGAGATCATTGCTGACAAGCTTTTCACCCCCGGTGCGTTCGGTGTAGAGCCTTACCGCCTTTATATGGAGAGCCGTCGGATCAATCTGCAAAACCATGAGCAAATCAAAACCTATAAAACGATCCGCGGTATGATGACCCCCGAGCTGCTGGATTTGAAATATGATGAGATCGCGGCAATTCACAAAAAATTTGCCAACGGTCAGCTCACCGACAGCCTGGACCACTATCAGCTCACCATTGAGCGTTATCCGTGGTTCCTGCAAATGAAGGACACGCTCTCACAATACGACCTGATCCTCTTCTCGGATTCGATCGACGAGCTGATCCTGAAGGTTGACGAATGGCGCAACCTCCCCTTCCTGAAGAGACAGACCGCCAAGGGACGCCTTTCCAAGGAGATCCAGCAGGCAACCAAGGATTATTTCGGCAAAAATGCGGGTGCCTATACAGTGCGCCTCATCATGGAGCAGCCCGAAGCCGTAAAGCAAAGCTTGAAGGAATTCACCGCAGGTTACGCAAACCTCAAGCCGATCGTGACAAGCCTGACCAAAAACGAAAACATCTATCTGACCGCGTTGCGTAAGATCCATAAGATCTGCGGAGGCACCGTAATTGAGTGGAACGACGAGCTCTACAACACGATGCTCTTTGAACACATTCAACGCTTTGAGATGGAAAACCGCACGCTCCTGCCGCAGGTTGCTTCCTTTGAGAAGATCATCTCCTCGATCGAGCGCGCGATCGGTGAGAAGCAGGCTCTCGCAAAGCAACGCATCGCAAAGGTGCTGGCAGACGACGTGCAATATATCACCTCCTCCAAGCGCAAGGGTGAGATCAACCGCGCAATTGAGAGCCGCAGACGCGCAAGCGTATCCAAATTCGTCAAGAAATTTGACTTTGAACTCTTTAAAGCGATTAAAATTTGGTTGATGACGCCCGAAGCGGTCTCCGAGGTTCTGCCGCAGCAGAATGATCTCTTTGACCTGTTGATCTTTGACGAGGCATCTCAGCTCTACGTAGAAAAGAGTATCCCCTCGATCATTCGTGCCAAGAAGGTTGTGATCGCGGGTGACCACAAGCAGCTTCGCCCCTCCAGCCTCGGTGAAGGCAGATTTGAAATGGCGGACGACCTGCTCGATGAGGATGCCGAGATCTCGGCGGCGCTCGAGGAGGAAAGCCTGCTTGACTTGGCGCGCTTCCGTTATCCCGATATTCTGCTCAATACCCACTATCGCTCCAAATATGAGGAGCTGATCGACTTCTCCAACTACGCCTTCTATAAGGGTAGGCTCTTTGTCGCGCCCAACACCGACACCCCCGAAAAGCCCCCCATCGAGGTGCATCTCGTGGACGATGCCGTTTGGCAGGGCCGCGCGAACCGCAAGGAAGCCGAGCATATCGTTGCCCTGATCAAGGAATTCTTCCAAACCCGACAGAACAACGAAACCATCGGCGTGATCGCGTTCAACGCGTCTCAGCGTGATATGATCTACGACGTGATCGACGAGGAATCGCTCAAGGACCATGATTTCGCTCTGCAGGTACGTGCGGAAATGTCGCGCAAGGACAACGGCGAGGATACGGGTCTGTTTGTGAAAAACATTGAAAGCGTACAGGGGGATGAACGCGATGTGATCATGTTCTCGATCGGCTACGCAAAGAATACAAACGGTCGACTGATGCACAATTTCGGTTGGCTCAACCAAAAGGGCGGCGAAAACCGACTCAACGTTGCCATCAGCCGTGCGAAGAAAAAGATTCACATTGTTACCTCCTTCCGCCCCTCCGAGCTGATGCTCGACGACGCGAAAAACGACGGTCCGCGCATTCTCAAGCGCTATCTCGAATACGCCTTTGCGATCAGCAACGGCGACAAAGAAGATGCCGAGCGCATTTTGCAATCCTTTGGGGAAACCTTTGGTATCGCGCCCGCCGCTTACGAAACCGAATACGCGCAAAAGGTTGCGGAGGCATTGCGTGAGAAGGGCTACGAGATCGATACGCAGGTTGGTATCGGTGGATACCGCATTGACATCGCGGTGAAAAAGGACGGCAAATACGTGCTTGGAATTGAATGCGACGGCAAGCTTTACAGCACGCCCGCATCGGCAAGAGAGCGTGATTACCACCGCCAGAAATATCTGGAATCGCGCGGATGGCGCATCAAGCGCATCTGGAGCATGGATTGGTGGCGTGATCCGCACACCGAGATCGCCAATATCTGCTCGCTTGTTGACAGCTTGTAATCAAAATTCAAAAGAATCTTACACACCAAAAGAAGGGGTGTCAACTCAAATGCGTTTCGCATAAGAGTTGACACCCCTTCTTCTGTTTCTGTCCCGTATTCTATTCGATATCGTTATTTTGTGACAAAATCACGTCGCCGCTCACGCTTTCAATGCGCATACTTGCGCTGCCCGTACCGCATACGCGGCGGTCTCCCTGTGTTTGCATGGAAAAATCCGACACCAGAGCACCGCTCGCCGTTTCATAGAAAAGCGTGAAATCAGAGTCCGCAGGCATCCAAAGCTCAACGTCCCCGCTTACCGTTTCGATCTCAACATGATGGGGACATTTCGCAACGTTCAACGTAAGATCTCCGCTGACCAGCTCAGCCGAAAAGCGATTGATGTCACATGCGAGAAAAGTAGCCTCCCCACTGACCGATTCAAGCTCGCACCGTGAAAAGTGACACCGCTCCGCCGTGACGTCCCCCGATTCCGTCTCAACCGAAAAATACGCTGCCGAGATATCGGAAATCGCAAGATCGGCGGAATGTGTTTCGACCTCCAGCGCGGTGAGATCCGCAAACATAGACTTCGGGATTCGCAAAATCAGCTTTTTGTTGGCTTGACCGATTCCAAAGCCAACAAACCACGTGGATTTTCGGTATTTGATCGAAAGCGTTCCGTTTTCGTCAACCTTCCATCGCACCTTCATCGCCTCGGCAAGCGTTCCGTCGGCAGATTCGGTGAGAGAAGGAAAGGCATCGTCGCAGGCAATGATCTCAACCGATCCATCGATCCAATCGAGCTCAATCCGTTTAATATCGGCATGCGGAACCGTGCCCTCCCCAACCGTATAGTCCCGCCCATCATAGCGATAGCGGAACCATCCGAGCGTACCGTCTCCAAAAAAGGCATTGAGAATGCCAAAGATCAAAACCGCCGCCAAAAGGCATCCGATAACGATCAGAAGCACACGCCCCGCGCGGCGGGACTGTTCAGTCAATTGCATGTTTGTGTTCTCCTTTCATTTTGATCAGTGCAGGTCATCAAGCTTTGATGCCGTAACAAGATTTTCTACTGTATAAAGCAAAAGCACCCGATCGGCTTGGTATTCCCCGGCAAGTGCGCTGACGTTGCTGAAATCTCCCCGCACCGAGGAGAGATTCAGGAGCACAAGATCAAAGTGCTGTGCCAGAAATGGCGCGGCGGCATTGGCAAAGCTATCCTTTAAAATCAACAGGGTCGGGCGCGTCTGCTCGCCTTTTTTTGTTACCGTTACAACGTCATGGGTTCCATCTAAAAACGTGGAATATTTGTCTTTTTTGGCAAGGTAATTCAAATTATAAAGCCCGCAGTCCAGCGCGACCCCATCGGCTACGACCGAAAAGTCACGCTCATTGCCCCGATACCATATTTCCATCGTATCGGGCTTGACAAACTTCATCCCCGCCGCCGACCATGCCGTGCCGTAAAACGAATCGGAAACAGTCTCACGGGAAAAGGCGGAAATCGGCAGGATCTCGTCCTCCATTCCCCACGTGCGCATCAGCTCGGTGTAGGCGTAGTAGGCACCGCGTGTTGTCCAGTGGTGGTCGGTTTTATAATAGACGTATTCTCCGCTGTCATAGCGCGCACGGAACATCGGCACGCTGTTAAGCGCCTCTACCGAAGGGTCGATTTCTCGGTAAATGGCGGATAGAAGCGCGTCACTTTGCTCGGTGGGATAGGAAAAAGCCGAGGCGGCAACGTCGATCGTTCGACCGGTCAGAAAAACGGTGAGAGGGACCTCCAAATTTTGGGAAAGACGGTTGATCCCATTCGTTGCCGCTTCGATGCGCGCGGGATCAAAGGTGTCCAGCGCAACGGCAATTTTTTCACCGTCAACGGTTTTGATCTCATACAAGCGTTTTGCAAGCTGTCCGTTTTTTCCAAGAAGGATGCCGTCATTTTCACCCTTTCCAAGCCCGAGCTCGGTAACGCCTTTCCAGCCTACCAAAGAATCGCGCAGTGGGAACTGATCGGCAAAATAATCGTTGATGTCATCCCCAAAGCTCCCGTTGCAGAGTCGTTCCAGGGTAAACGGCGGAAATGTGCGCAGGCTTCGGTTTTCCTGTTCCGAAAAGGCTCGGTCGGGCATTAAGAAAAACGCCAACGAAAAGCCAAAGAGCAACGTAAGGAACAGCACGACCGTGATCAGATTTGTTTTTTGCTTCATAGCGACTCCTTTCGTCAGAATTGGGTATAAGCAAAAGGACTGAAGGTGGAATCCACGAGATACGCGGTGCAAAGGAGCAACGCGCAGGCACAAAGAAGCGGGATCAACACCGATGTCCACGAACGGTTCTCTGTAAACCGTTTCCAAAGAGTGCGAGGCAGCGGGGTTGCGCCAACCGCCGCGATCAGGAGAAGCGGGAGAAGCCGCAGAAGCTGGTAGGTGACGGTTGCATTGGTAAATCCGGTCACACCGAAGCCAAACAACGCAAAGAAGCACGCACGCCCTGCCGAGAGGTCGGTAAAGGAAAAGATCAGGAAGCCGAGCGTGACCAGCAGCATTGCGTAAACATGTCGGAAAGCGGTGGGAATCTTTTCCAAAGCACGCAATAAAAAGGCTTTTTCAAGGATCAGAATGACGCAAAAATAAAGCCCCCACAAAATAAAATTCCAATTTGCGCCGTGCCAAAAGCCCGTGAGGAACCAAACCACGGCAAGATTGAAATATTGCCTTCCCCGCCCGCGACGGTTTCCGCCGAGCGGAATATAAACGTATTCGCGGAACCACGTGGAAAGCGAAATATGCCACCGACGCCAGAATTCGGTAATGCTCTTTGAAATATAGGGATAATTGAAGTTTTCGGGAAACGAGAAGCCAAACATTCGTCCAAGACCGATTGCCATATCGGAATAGCCCGAAAAATCATAATAAAGATGCAGGGTAAAGAGAATGATGATCAGCCAGGCACCAAGAGAGGTGGACGAAAACTCCGCTATTCCCTTGAAATATTCATGCCCTGCCGCAAGCATGTCGCCTATGAGAATTTTTTTGGCAAGACCAACACAAAAGCGAGAAACACCGGCGGCAAAGCCGTCAATCGTTTCGCGGCGGTCGCTCAGCTGCGTGTCCACGTCCCGATAACGCACAATGGGACCCGCAACCAGCTGCGGAAAAAGCGTAACGTAGGTGCCGAATGACACGTAATTTCGTTGCAACGAGCAATCACGGCGGTAGAGATCAATGGTATATGACATGATCTGAAAGGTATAGAACGAAATGCCGATCGGCAACTCGAGCCCTGCGATTACGGGAACCGAAATAAATGGGATATGCGACAGGTTTGCGGCAAAGAAATTGTAATACTTAAAGAAAAAGAGAAGCGCAAGGTTGATGGCAAGCGAAAGGATCATCGCGGTCTTTGCGCGCCGCGGGTCACTTTCACGGTATTTTTCAATGCCAAACCCAAAGAGATAGGCGGTGGTAATCGAAAGCACCATCAGCAGGATATAAACGGGCTCCTCCCACCCGTAAAAAAGCAGGCTGAGGGCAAATAGAACGGGATTTCGCCAGCGTCGCGGCACCAGATAATAGGTGAGGAGCACCAAGGGCAAATATGCAAACAAGAAAATCAAAGACGAAAAAACCATATTTCAATCCTTTTCCGAGTCTCGCCTTCCATGCGAGAGATTCATACTTCTTTTATTATACAGTATCCACGTTTTTTTGTCAATAAATTCCGTGTAAACAAAAAATTTCTCGCCGAACGTTTTGTCGAATTCTGACATACGCTTTTAACAGAATCCGAACGGAGGTATGCTTATGACGATACGGCTTGATCAATTGGGGGTTGGAGAATCTGCCACGGTTAGGGTTCTCCAAAATCAAGGCGCGATACGCAACCGATTACGCGATATCGGGCTCATTGAAGGAACCGTTGTAGCGTGTATCGGCAGAAGTCCGTGCGGGGATCCCTCGGCATATCGGATCCGTGGGTCGGTGTTTGCGATCCGAGCGAGTGACGCGAGCAAGATCGGCGTTGAAAAAGAGCGCACGGAGGACAACTGAAATGGGACTTACAACGTCATCAACGGGACGGGGCGCAAGTGCGGACAGTACCGCACGCCGCTATGAAGCCGCATTCAGTGTGGCTTTGGCGGGAAACCCGAACGTGGGAAAGAGCACCCTATTTAACGCGCTCACGGGAATGAATCAGCATACGGGAAATTGGTCGGGCAAAACCGTTTCTTGCGCCGAGGGAAAATTTCAGACGCCCATTGGCACCTACCGTATGATCGACCTCCCCGGCACCTATTCCCTGCTTGCCCATTCGGCTGAGGAGGAGATCGCGCGGAACTTTATCTGCTTTGGAGACGCCGATATTGCGGTGATTGTTTGTGACGCGAGCGCACCCGAACGAAACCTGAATTTTGTACTTCAGGTTCTGGAGGCAATGCCGCGCGCTGTGGTCTGCCTCAATCTTTTGGACGAAGCCGCACGCAACGGTCGCGCGCCCGACCTTACACTGTTGCAAAAACAGCTGGGTGTGCCTGTGGTGGGAACGGTGGCACGCAAAAAGAAAACGCTGACCGCCCTGACCGAAGCCATTGATCGGGTCGTTTCAGGGAAAGAGCCCCCCTGCCCCGAAAAAATCCACTACCCTGATGCGGTGGAACGTGCCGTCGAGTTGCTTTCGCAGGCGCTTGCGAAATTCGAACTGAAGCGCTTAAACCGACGCTGGGTGAGCCTCAAGCTGCTTGAATCAGACCTCGCTCTATCCGCCGAAATAACGCGTTATCTTGGGTATTCGCTTCTAAGCGATCCCGACTTGGGTGCGGCGGTGGAGAAGGTTCGGCAACAACTCGCCATAGAGGGCTTCGACCTTACACATCTGCATGACATAATTGCCGCATGTGCGATGCGGCAAGCCGAAGAGATCTGCCGCGAAGCCATTCCAAATGCCAACGCGCGAAAGGACACGCCGAGAAAGCCGCTGGACAGACTTCTCACAGGGCGCGTAACCGCCTTTCCGATCATGCTCCTGCTTCTCCTCGGCATCTTTTGGCTCACGATCTACGGTGCCAACTATCCCTCCGCCGCCCTTTCCGCGCTTTTTTCAAAACTCACGGGCATGCTCTCCGAATGGCTGATCGCAATCGGAACCCCTCCGCTTCTGCACGAACTGTTGATCGACGGTATTCTCGGCGTGCTCTGCCGCGTGGTTTCGGTCATGCTGCCGCCAATGGCGATCTTTTTTCCGCTTTTCACGTTGCTTGAGGACGCAGGCTATCTTCCGCGTGTTGCATATAACCTCGACCGCCCCTTCCAGCGTTGCAATGCCTGCGGAAAACAGGCATTGACAATGTGCATGGGATTCGGGTGTAATGCGGCAGGGGTGGTGGGATGTCGCATCATTGATTCCCCGCGTGAGCGCTTACTCGCGATCCTGACCAACAGCTTTGTTCCCTGCAACGGCCGTTTTCCCGCGCTGATCGCAATTCTCACCATGTTTTTCATCGGCTTTTCGGGCGGTCTTCTCCCTTCCCTGCTCTCAGCCCTGTTGCTCACCGCTTTGATCGTGTTAGGGGTCCTTATGACACTGACCGCAACACGGCTTCTCTCTGTAACACTTCTGCGCGGACTCCCCTCGTCCTTTGTATTGGAGCTTCCGCCCTACCGCAAACCGCAGGTGGGCCGCGTGCTTGTGCGCTCGGTGTTTGACCGCACTCTGTTTGTGCTGGGGCGTTCTGTGGCGGTTGCCGCTCCCGCGGGCTTAGTGATTTGGATTTTGGCAAACGTGACCGTTGGGGAGCTTTCCCTGCTGTCTCACCTTTCTGCCATTCTCGATCCTTTTGCATCTTTTTTCGGACTTGACGGCGTGATCCTACTCGCGTTTGTGCTTGGATCGCCCGCAAATGAGATCGTGATTCCCATTATGATCATGGGCTATCTGGAAACAGGTCAGCTTACGGAATTAAACAGTTTGAGCGCGACAAAAGAGCTCTTTTTGGCAAACGGTTGGACACCCGTCACGGCAATTTGCGTACTGATCTTTTTCCTGTTCCATTGGCCCTGCTCCACCACGCTCATCACGGTCTATAAGGAAACCAAAAGCCGTAAATGGACGCTTCTTGCCGCTCTTCTGCCAACGCTGTTTGGGCTGTTGCTTTGCGGTCTGATCAATCTTGTCGCAACAACAATTGGATTTTAAGAAATGCGAAAATGAGGCTGCGTCATTGGCGCAGCCTCTGCTCAAAAAAGCCGACGGTAGTCTTTTTTGTAGCGCGGAATTTTCGGTTTTCGACTGCAAAGCAGTCGAAAATTGCGGTGTTTAGCCGCAAAGCAAAAACGTCGGGGGTGAGTACCAAATGCATTTTTGCATTTGACTCACCCCCCGGGTTTTATCAGTGAAATATGTTTGAGACAGAACAGGTATCAGGCTCACTCGTCATTCAACAAAAGTGCCTTATATTGTTCCTTTGTCACCTGAAACATTGTGGTGTATTGAGGGTAGTCCTCACCGGGACCTATCACGATGGGAGTATTATAGAGAAGGTTGGGACGCGGGCTAACTGCTAAAGAGATAAAATATGCGTCCGTGTTGCCTGTTTGAATGGGAGGCGCTTGGAAAAACAAGACCTCAAGATAATACCTGTCAAATCGAAATCTCCAAAAATAAACACCAAGGGGGGAATGAAACAGGTTCGTTGGTTCACCGTTCACAATCGTCTCTACAGACACAGGCTTGGTGAAAATTCCAATACTGTCCTTCAGAGCCTCAACATTTTTTGCAATTTTTTCAGCGTCGGTTACACTTTTGACTGGAACAAAGCTGGATTGATAGGAAGCATAAAAATTTTTCGACATCGAATCTACCTCCCCAAATTCCCCAGTCACAAAGGAATCCAAAAGCTTTTTTAACTCAGAATCCCATTCGGCAGGCGTAATCACGATGCTTCCGTCGGGAAGCGATTCGGTTTCTATTTCACTTTCGCTCTCGGTGCCACTGTCCGAATCGGAGCCGTCCACGGGTGGAACGTCGGGCTGCTGACAGGACGCAAACGCGCAAAGCAACATGGACAAAAGCAAGAGCAGAACGGTTAATTTTTTCATATTGTTTCTCCTTTCAGAAATTGATAATGCAGTGTATTATTTGATTTAACTTCAAAGGCAAAAGATATTGATACAATGTCTGCCCGCAAACCCATGTCAATCTTTTATTCCCCATAGATATGTTCGTCTTGAAATTCTGCGAGTACGGTACCCACCTTAGTTATAATCTCCGTGTACTGTTCCTCTGTTAAGGTAAATTTGTTTCCGTATGCGTTTTCCCCAACATACAGACGAATCGAAAAAGAATACTTAACTATCTCCTCACTTTCATCGCGAATAACAGTAATTAAGATCCTTTTTCCGTCAGTCTCCCAACTGATCATATCACTTTTTTTCTCCGTAACGGCATCGGATGAACTTGGCGAAAAAGAGGAAAGAAAAGAAGAAAGCGGATAGGATGACGTAGAAACAGTAGTAGGCGTAAATGAAGATGGATTGGGCAAAAATTCCGCAATCTCCCCCATTTTTTGAATGATCGCTTCTTTTTCGTCTGTTGTATAATAAATATAAAACCGTGGGGTTGAAACCGCCGGAAAATCAATATCCCAATTGGTGGAAATTATGCACTCCGGCTTTGTGTCCCCTTTCGTAACGCATGCATCCCAATAAGTTTGGATTGAGGAATCCCACGTAGAATCATCGGTATCATTCGTATCGAAGCTATCCGCGGGCGGCACGTCGGCTTGCTGACACGATGCAAACGCGCAAAGCAACATGGACAAAAGCAAGAGCAGAACGGTTAATTTTTTCATATTATTTCTCCTTTCGATTTTCTGTTTAGTATGTAATCGTAATTTATTGCACTTCAAATTCGGGAGGCATAATAGTGGTCACATATCCGCAATCGGTACATTGATACATGACAGCTTCCGGCAAATCAAAATACCATGCTTTTTTAATAGTCAAAGATTGCGCGCGATTCTGTTTCTAATAATAACGAAGCGGATAAAGGGCGAAATTGCTCTTCTGTCAACAAAAAAAGCTGTGCACATCCAATATCTCCTATTACATTCGGTCGTTTTTCATATAGCATAAGTTGCAGACACACTGTATAAAGGGCTTCGCCGGATTCCGTCTTAAACTCGTAAAGTCCAAATAGAAATTCGCCATATCCCTCAATTACCCAATAATAATTTCTGATTTCGCGAACAGAAAGTGCAGAAGTGTCAAAGAAAACCGGATTGGATAAATAGTCATTACATTTTATGATTCTATTCAGCTTTTTTTCTATCTCTTTCGTTTCCGTGTATTCCTCTACCGGCATCGGAAGTATCGGGTAGTCCATTTGAAAAGACTGAGCTGTGATACAGGTTGGATTTGGCATATCCTTTGCAACAAGGGAATCCCAAAAGGCTTTCAGCTCCGGCGCCCATTCGACAGAGATAATCTCTAATTCATCAGGCTCTGTTTCAGATTCGGTATCGCTTTCACTCGCGTCATTTGAATCGAAAGTTTCAGTAGGCGGTGTCCCGTTTTGAAAACACGACGCAAACATGCAGAGTAGCATGGACAAGAGTAAGAGCAGAACGGTTAATTTTTTCATAAAGTGTCTCCTTTCGATTTTCTGTTTAGTATGTAATCGTAATTTATTGCACTTCAAATTCGGGAGGCATAATAGTGGTCACATATCCGCAATCGGTACATTGATACATGACAGCTTCCGGCAAATCAAAATAACAGATGATGTCGCCTACCATCGGCGTTAAAATTGAGTCAGCCCCTTGTTTTTTGTTTAAATATTTTTTATACGTTTAGATAATTGCGTGAAGCGTTTCCAAAATATTGGTATATTGTGATTCGGTTAACGTAAATGAAGCTCCGTACATTTTTTGAATTTTGTTTTCTTGATACAAAAACAGAACGATAGACAATGAATAGGTGGGCGTTTCTGTTTGATCCTTGCATACCGTGTTGATTTGAAACCATTTTTCACCGGTGCTCCATGAAATGGAGTTCGATTTTTTTGCAGGTATGAGTGATGATGAGCTCACCGTTGTTGATGAATACTCTATTTCACCGCTGTGATCGGGGGTGGGAAGTGTATCTGCAATTTCATTTAATGCCTGCATGAAAACGTCAATATCGGACGCTTTGGTGTAGGTGTTGTATTTTGTATACGGCGTGGCAGGCGCGGCAATGTTCCATTCAGTGGAGTTGAGCGATTCGGGGCGTATTTCACCGTTTTTTACGCACGCATTCCAATATGCTTGAATCGTGGGATCCCAGCCGTTTTCGGTGCTGTTAAGTGTTTCGGATTCGCTTTCGCTCTCGGTGTCACTGTCCGAATCGGAGCCGTCCACAGGTGGAATGTCGGGCTGCTGACACGACGCAAACATGCAGAGCAACAGGACAATAATCAAAAGCAAAATGGATAATTTTCTCATAGTATAATCTCCTTTTTTTTATTTGACTTTGATCAACCATTTAGAGAATGATTAACCGAGACGGTAATATTTTACATATTCCGCGCGCTGACCTTCTGGCATCAGCTCCCCTACACTAATACTATAGTCAGTATATGGACAATGATAACCATTATGATAGTAGAAATAAGCTACTCAAATTCACTTACGTAATCGGTCTCACGCTCTCGGCAATTCGGATAATTTCCTCCTGTGATTCAAATTCTCCGGAAAGCAAATAGCAATAAAATTCATCACGCCAAATCATCAGTAGCGTACCTTCCTTGTCTGCAATCAACACAGCTTCCGACTGATGGATCTGAACCGTATGCACGGTTACATCTGTATTCGAAATCTGAAATTCGGCGGGATAGTTCTTTTGCATAAAGAAATATTTATATTCTCCCTCCGCATCATAATACAACTTATAATAGGTATGCGTTTCTTTCGAATCCTGCGCCGTGTAGCCGTTTGGCATATAGGTTGGAGGATTTATCTCCTCCAACGCAGGGAGTAGCGACCAATTGGGGCGGATTACCTCGGACTTGTTTTCTTCTTCGGACTGCGCCTCGGGCGGTTGATCCTCGCCGATCTCATCCTCGGACTTTGGGAAATATACCGAAAGATAATTTTCTCCCCATTCCACGGTTGCAATCCAAAAACACTCACGCAGCTCGGCGATAGACACACACGCCGCAAATGCGAGCGACAGCAGGATCAAGCAAGCAACCGCCAACACCTTAAACGTGTGTATCGCGCCGCCTCTGCGCGGATTTCTGCGCGCGCGGATCAATCGTTCGATCTTTTTGGTGAACTTCGGATCGGGGACATGGTGTACCTCTGTTTCTTGCAGCGTTTGCGCCTCCTGATGGACGTACCCTTTCAACGACAGGGCAATGATATGGTCCAATGAATCAAAATAGGGCTTGCTCATGTCTTTGTCCCCCCAATCTTTTTCAATATTTTCTTCTTCAAACGATGTACCTTTACCTGCGCATTGTTTTCGGAAATTCCCAGAATCTCAGCAATTTCCGCATAGCTATAAGAATAATAATGTTTCAAAAGAAACAAATCGCGCTCAGCCGAATCCAGCTGATCGAGCACAGACATAACCTCGTTCAGCGTTTCCTTCTGAATCACCTCTTGCACAATGTCCTCGCCTGAATCGGCGATCGGGGTGAGCTGCGGATATTCGTCGGCATTCACGTAATGCTCGAGGTAACGGTTTCGCGCCCGATAAAGGCGGTTGATCTCATTTTTTGCGTAAATGGATACCAATGCCGCAATATCGTCGTCGGATTCCAAATCAAATTTGTGCGCATGCTCGATGATCCGCTTAAAGGTGTTCATCACTGCATCCTCGGCATCTTGCTTGTTTTGGAGCGTGTTATACGCACACTGGTAGATTGCGCGATAAAACCTTTGATAGATCCTCTCCACGATATCTCGATCCCGTGGGGATTCTATCATCGCGATCATAAATAAAATCATAGCGTACGCACCTCCTTTCACCTTTTCAGTCGGTTTCTGAAAAGTCCATCTCTATCCCCTCACTTATATACAACCCTCAAATTACAAAAAACTTACAAGTTTTTTTCATTTTTTCTAAAATTCAGCAGAATGCACATTTTGAAGCAGCATAATATAGACAGATTGCACATCGTTTTTTTCGATAAAAAACGCCAACCTGCTCCATATGGCAAATTTTGCAATTGCATGAAACCGAAACACAGAATACCGCGGGGGGCTTTGTCAAGTTTGCGCTCCTGTGCCGCCATTCTTATTATATCGCAAAAACGCACCACCGTCAAGTCTCCGACCCAATCCCCTCAACCGTTTCTCTCGACGCATTTTAAGAACAAAAAAACAACGGGAAAAGCCCTACCGGATGCAGGGGGCTTGCCCGTTGTTTCGATTCGGTTTTGCGCCGGATTACAGCGTTGCCGCCATGACAGCCTTGATGGTGTGCATGCGGTTTTCCGCCTCGTCAAATACGATCGACTGCGGTGATTCAAAAACCTCGTTTGTAACCTCCATGCAGTCAATTCCGAATTTCTCGTAAATCTCCTTACCGATCTTGGTATTCAGGTCATGGAACGCGGGCAAGCAGTGCATAAATCGGCATTGCGCACCTGCCGTGTCCATCAGCTCCTTGGTCACGCGGTAAGGCGTAAGTGCCTCAATGCGTTCCTTCCAAACGCTGTCGGGCTCGCCCATCGAAACCCAAACGTCGGTATAGATCACGTCAGCACCCACAACAGCAGTCTTGGGCTCCTCACAAAGCTCGATCACAGCGCCCGTCTCCTTGGCAATCTCGCGGCAGGCTTCTACCAGCTCGGCACTCGGAAAATACGCGGCAGGCGCGCATGCGACAAAGTGCATGCCCATTTTCGCGCATCCCACCATAAGCGAATTTCCCATGTTGTAACGCGCGTCGCCCATATAAACGAGCTTCTTGCCCTTCAGCGATCCGAAATACTCGCGAATTGTGAGAAAATCGGCAAGGATCTGCGTGGGGTGAAACTCGTTGGTGAGTCCGTTCCAAACCGGAACACCCGCATAGGCGGCAAGCTCCTCTACGATCGCCTGCCCAAAGCCGCGATATTCAATGCCGTCGTACATTCTGCCAAGCACGCGAGCCGTATCGGCAATGCTCTCCTTTTTGCCGATCTGCGATCCCGTGGGATCGAGATAGGTGGGGTGCATGCCGAGATCTGCCGCCGCGACCTCAAAAGCGCAACGTGTGCGCGTGCTGGTCTTTTCAAAGATCAACGCGATCGATTTTCCTTCGCAAAGGCGGTGCGGAACACCTGCCTTTTTCTTTTGCTTCAGCTCCGCCGCGAGATCCAACAGCCCCTCAATTTCGGCAGGGGTAAAATCCAAAAGCTTTAAAAAGCTCTTTCCTTTTAAAAACATATCGTGAGTTCCTTTCTGTCCAATCATTTCTCCGGCATCGGGATTACATGGCGCAGATCTCTTTGATCACGTCAATTGCCTCCGCGAGTGTTTCCGGCGGGATATTCAGCGCGGGAAGGAGTCTGACCTTATCCTTTGCGGTGAGGCACAAAACGCCTCGCTCCATACACAGCTTTACAACCTCTGCGGCGGGTTTTACGGTCTTGATTCCAACCATCAAGCCCATACCGCTGACCGATTCGACACCCTTGGCACCGCTGAGCGTTTGGAAAATATACGCGCTCTTTTCACGAACCTCCCCGAGCAGGGATTCATCTATGCGTGAAAGCACGCTGATCGCGCCCGCACAACAAACAGGGTTGCCGCCGTAGGTGGAACCGTGATCACCAAAACCAAGCACATTTTGCACCTTTTCCCCAAGAAGCGCCGCACCGATCGGAAGTCCGCCGCCGAGCCCCTTTGCCGTTGTTACGACGTCGGGCATGATGCCGTAATTCATATAAGCATAAAGCTGACCCGTGCGTCCGTTTCCGGTTTGCACCTC